>JBAXNI010000015.1:0-35700 GCA_037133835.1 Comamonadaceae bacterium
ATCACGCCGCGTTTTGCGCCGAGTTGCAGCGAAGAGCAGTTACGCGGCGCGGGGTACCTGGCGCAGCGCTACCCCGAGGCCTGGATTCAGTCGCATGTGGCTGAAAACAGGGATGAAATTGCCTGGGCGCGCCAGTTGTTTCCAGGCTCGGCCAGTTACCTGGCAACGTACGCCGATTTTGGCCTGCTGCGGCGGCGCGCGGTTTACGCTCATTGCATTCACATTGATGATCAGGATCGAGCTTTGATGCGCGAGAGCGGTGCGGTGGCGGCCGTCAGTCCGACCAGCAATCTCTTTTTGGGTAGTGGGTTCTTTGACTATGCGGCGGCTGATCGAATCGGGCTTCAGTACGGCTTGGCCAGTGATGTTGGGGGCGGCACGAGTTTCAGTCCGTTTCATACGATGTTGGCGGCTTACTTTGTGGCGCGCGAGGGGCAGAGCAAAGCGGGTCTGTCACTGTCGCCGCAGCAACTCTGGTGGCAACACACGGCCGGAGCGGCCAGCGCGCTGGGTCTGGATGGCGTTATAGGAAACCTGCAGCCAGGTTGCGAAGCCGATTTTGTCGTGTTGAACCCGAAAGCGACGCCACTGCTGGCGCGCCGCAGCGCTCAAGCGAGCAATCTTGATGAGTTATTGTTTGCCATGATTGTGCTGGGCGATGATCGCCTGATCGAGAGAACCGTGATTTCACAGGCCCAGGACGCACTGTTTACAATCGAACGACCTTAGGAGTTGTGTCCCGATGAGCATCAAGAGCGATAGGTGGATTCGTCACATGGCCGAGACGACCGGCATGATTGAACCCTTTGAGCCGGGCCAGGTGCGTGAGCGCGATGGGCAAAAAATAGTCAGTTATGGCACCAGCAGCTATGGCTACGACATCCGCTGCGCGCCTGAATTCAAGGTGTTTACCAATATTCATAGCACCGTGGTGGACCCGAAGAATTTTGATGAAAAGAGCTTTGTTGACTTCAACGATGAGGTCTGCATCATCCCGCCCAACAGCTTTGCTTTGGCGCGCACCATGGAGTATTTCCGGATTCCGCGCAATGTATTGACCATTTGCCTGGGCAAGAGCACGTATGCGCGTTGCGGCATCATCGTCAACGTCACACCTTTTGAGCCCGAATGGGAAGGCTATGTCACGCTCGAATTCAGCAACACGACACCGCTGCCGGCCAAGATCTATGCCGGTGAGGGGTGCGCTCAGGTCCTGTTTTTTGAAAGTGACGAAGTGTGCGAGACCAGCTACAAGGATCGTGGCGGCAAGTACCAGGGGCAACGCGGCGTAACCCTCCCCAGGGCCTGAGCCGGGGATTAGAGGATAATGCGGGTTTGCCCTTGGTCCAAGGGCGCACCGAGCTATCGGATTGATAGCACCATGAACTGGCTGTGAATGACCGATTTGACATCTGAATTGACCCCTGAACCCTTGCCGATGGCTTTTGCCCAGCTGCAGTTGGCTGCGCCGCTGGCTCGCGCCGTGGCCGAGATGGGTTATGAGTCCATGACACCGATCCAGGCGCAGGCCATTCCGGTGGTGTTGCAGGGACGTGACGTGATGGGCGCAGCGCAGACTGGTACCGGCAAGACCGCCGCTTTTTCACTGCCCCTGCTTCAGCGCATGCTCAAGCATGAGAGCAACTCGACTTCGCCGGCACGTCACCCCGTGCGCGCCCTGGTGCTGCTGCCTACGCGTGAATTGGCTGACCAGGTTGCGCAGGCGATCAAGGACTACGCAAAATACACACTGCTTCGCAGTGCCGTGGTGTTTGGTGGCATCGACATGAAGCCTCAGACCATCGAGCTGAAGAAGGGTGTCGAAATCCTGGTTGCCACGCCGGGCCGTTTGCTGGACCACATCGAAGCGAAGAATGCGGTATTGAACCAGGTGGAGTACGTCGTGCTGGATGAAGCTGATCGCATGCTCGACATTGGCTTTCTGCCGGATCTGCAGCGCATCCTGAGCTTCTTGCCCAAACAGCGCACCACCTTGCTCTTTTCGGCAACGTTTTCACCAGAAATCAAACGCTTGGCCAGCAGCTATCTGCAGAACCCGGCAACGATCGAGGTAGGTGGCTCCAACGGCACCGCTTCCACTGTCGAACAGCATTTCTACAGTGTGGGCGACGACGACAAGCGCCACGCCCTTCATCAGATCCTGAAGGCACGTTCCATCAAGCAGGCCTTTGTTTTTGTCAACAGCAAACTGGGCTGCGCCCGGTTGGCGCGCTCGCTCGAACGCGAAGGCCTCAAAACCACCGCCTTGCATGGCGACAAGAGCCAGGACGAACGCCTCAAGGCGCTGGAATCCTTCAAGAAGGGTGAAGTGGATCTGCTGGTTTGCACTGACGTAGCGGCACGCGGTCTGGACATCAAGGATGTACCGGCGGTGTTCAACTTTGATATTCCGTTCAATGCAGAAGACTACGTGCACCGTATCGGCCGCACCGGGCGTGCCGGCGCTTTGGGCCTGGCGCTGAGTTTTGTCTCCAAGAGCGATGCCCGTCTGGTGGCTGATATCGAGAAGTTGCTGAGAACAAAGATCGAACTCGAAGCGGTTGAGTTTGACGAAGACGCGCCTGACATTCGGCGTCAGGGCCGCATCAATGATGGCCGTCGCATGTACTCGCAGCCGGTGCCGGATGACTCGCATCACGGCAGTCACCATTCGGGGGCCATCCGTGATGTGGCGCGTGAAGGGCAATTTGCCAGACCAGTGCCTTCACTGCGTCGTGACTATTCGCGCGCGGCTCCCGCAACACGGGATCCCTTCTTTGACAAGCCCTACGAAGCTGTTACAGCGCCTGAAGTGGCCCCCACTTGGGATGCGGCGGTTAGCCGTCATGGCACTGGGCGCAGCATATCGGCCAATATCAAACCCAAGCGTCGGGTTGCTGCTCTGTTCAAGTCCGAGTAGGGCAGCGGTCAGCCCGGCTGCTGGGCCTGCTCACACCTGATCTGGATGAGTTCATATTCCAGCGTCGTGGCGTCACCTGAAACTCTTTTGCCACCCAGGCGCAATGCGCTCAGACAGCCACCCCAGACGCAGCCAGTGTCCATTGACAGGACATCATCCCTGTCAAGCCAGCCCAGCGTTGACCAGTGTCCAAAGGCCAACGTAATGTTTGCCGTTTGACGCCCTGGTACGTCAAACCACGGCATATAGCCGGGAGGTGCAGCAGCACGGCCCTCCTTGCTGGTAAATTCCATGCGGCCCACGGCATTGCAAAATCTCATGCGCGTCAGGCTGTTGACAATCACGCGCATCCGGTCGGCGCCGGTTAACGCGTCATTCCAGTCATAGGGCTCATCGCCGTACATCTGCTCCAGGAACTCACCGAGTGCCGGACCACGCAGAATCGCCTCGACCTCGGCGGCCAGGGCCAGAGTCTGGCTAGCGGTCCACGAAGGCAGGACGCCGGCGTGCACCATCAGCAGATCGTGCCCATCGATTTTTCGAAACATTGCCATGTGTTGCCAGCGCAGCCATTCGAGCATGGTCGAGCGGTCGGGTGCATCCAGAATATTGCTCAAAGTGTCGTGACGACCCGGCTTGCGTACCCCCTGCGACAGGGCCAGCAAATGCAGGTCGTGGTTGCCCAGCAGGCACTGCGCCGCTGATCCATAGGTCATCAGGCGGCGCAACACGCCCGCCGAGTCGGGTCCACGATTGACCAGATCACCAAGCAGGTAGAGCGTATCGCGGCTGGCGGAAAATGAAATTTCATCAAGCAGTCGCTGCAGTGCGCCATCGCAGCCCTGAACGTCGCCAATGAGGTAGAGTGCCATGGTGTTCATTTTCGCTCGTGATTCATGGATTTCCTGCTGATTGTTTTTCTGACCCTGCTCAACGGCGTTTTTGCCATGTCTGAACTGGCGCTGGCAGCAAGCGGGAAAACGAGGCTCAATTTGATGGCTGAATCGGGCGACAAAGGTGCTCAGGCGGCACTGACTCTGCTGAGCAATCCGAACCATTTTCTGTCGACAGTGCAGGTTGGCATTACGTCGATTGGCGTTCTTAACGGCATCGTCGGCGAAGCGGCATTCAGTGAAGGCGTTGCTGCATGGCTGCATGGTTTCGGCGTCGCCGACAAGGCAGCCGCCATTTCGGCGACAGCCCTGGTAGTTACGCTGATAACTTTTACCACCATCATTTTTGGCGAACTGGTTCCCAAACGGATTGGCCAGTTGCATCCCGAGTCGGTGGCGCGTTGGGTATCGCGCCCTATGCTATGGCTGGCAACTGTAGCCAAACCCTTCGTGCGACTGCTCTCAGGCACGACCGCCATGGTGCTCAGGCTGCTGCGCATCGATACGAGCGCCACTCGTCAGGTGACGGAGGCGGAAATCAGCGCCAGCTTGGAAGAGGGGGTTGATGCCGGTGTCATCGAGCAGCATGAGCACCAGATGGTACAAAACGTTTTTCAACTTGATGACCGACCCTTGACGTCGTTGATGGTGCCGCGCACCGATGTGCAGTGGCTTGACGCTTCCAGTTCCGTTGCGCAGAGTCTGGAATGGGTGGGCCACAGTGAGCAGGCCGGAGCGCATTCCTGGTACCCGGTCTGCCGCGGTTCGCTCGACGAAGTGATCGGTGTAATCAGTGTCGCTCGTCTGTTGCAGTTGGGTTCGAAAACGCCGGGCAGCATTGAGGCCTTCGCTACCACTGCCACGTTTGTGCCCGAAACCTTAAGCGGCATGGAGTTGCTGGAACAGTTTCGTGCCAAGGCGGGTCGCTTCGTGTTTGTCGTCGATGAATATGGTGTTGTGCAGGGCACTCTGACACCGCGCGACCTGCTGGAAGCGATAACCGGCGAGTTGCAACCCGGCGCCCAAATCGACGCCTGGGCAACGCAGCGCGAAGATGGCAGTTGGCTGCTCGACGGCATGATGCCTGTGGGAGAACTCAAGGTCCGTCTGGGGCTAGAAGAATTGCCGGAGGAGGCGCGTGGTCGTTACAACACCGTGGCCGGATTGCTGATGTCTGTGTCAGGTCATCTGCCGGAGGTCGGCGAGCGCATCGGCTGTGCCGGCTGGTTGTTTGAGGTGCTGGATCTGGACCGCAAGCGAATTGACAAGGTGCTCGCGTGCAGACTGGCTAACTAAGTGTTGCTTGATAGCCGTCAAGGTATTGCGGGAAGCTTGGCCTGATACTGCTGACAACCGAAGGAGGTAATGCCATGTTCAAACACATACTTGTCCCGGTCGATGGTTCATCGACAGCACAGTTGGCGGTTGATAAGGCGATTGGTCTGGCCAAGGCTTTCAACAGCCGGGTCACGGCGATCTTTGTTATTGACCCTTATCCATTTACTGGTGTCGGCTCTGATTTCGCCTATGGTCAGGCCGAGTACTTGAGTGCTGCAACAGCCGAGGCAAACGCGGCCATCAAAGCCGCCAAGACCTTGTTCGAGCGGGCCGATGTCAGCGTAAGCACCTCGGTGATCGAATCTCACGCCGCCTGGCGCGGCGTGGTCGAGGCAGCCGCATCCCTGCAAGCTGACCTCATTGTCATGGGCTCGCATGGGCGCAGTGGTCTGGAAAAACTCGTTCTCGGTAGCGTCACGCAAGCCGTCCTCTCGCACACCCTGCTGCCCGTGCTGGTGGTGCGAGACTGAACTGAGCTGCTTATCCGCACTGCCCGACGTAACCGCAGGCAGTGCAAAAGTCGCAACCGTCCTTGTGAATGACCGTCGGATTGCCGCACTCCGGGCAGACCTTGCCGGCCATCATGCTGGGCGCCTCGTGGTTCTTGGGTGCATCGAGCACCCCCATATCGCGCAGCGGCAGGCCCTCTTCGTCCAGGATGCCCAGCATGGCATAGCGATGAATGATGAGACGGGCAATGTAGGCGACCGTTGAAGGCCAGGTTTGCTGACGGCGTTCGCCATGCGGCAAGCCCGGCACAAACGCCATGAAATGACCCAGCGGCTCGGCATAGTTGAGCAGCTTGCGCAGTTTCATTCCGATCCAGGCCGGATCAATGACCCGCATATCGAGTGACAGCAAGCGCGCCAAGCCGTCCAGGGCGCGCGGGTAGTTGCCGGAAAATCCCACCGCGCAGGGACGCGTCACGATGACGCCATCATGACCCGGCAGGTTGACCTCTTTCAGCGTCACGGTAAAGGCTTCACCGGTGGCGGGATTGTCCACGTCAACTGACCACGCCAGCGTGCCTGAGGGGCCGGTTTGGGGCTCACCACGGCTGAACATAGCGTCCATCACTGGTGTAGGCATTTGGGTGTCGGCGCTGGCCAGCGCCTTGAGTTGGTCACAGCGCCAGCGAATTACCGCCGCCGTGGCGGCCACCACGCCGGGAAACAGTCGCTGCTCGCCGTGCGGCGGAAATGGCATTTCAAACGAATGTTCTTCAGCTACCGTTGCCAGCGCGTCGAGTTTGAGTTGCAACCAGGCTGGATCGTTGGCACGCAAATCCATGGACAAAGTCTTGGCGAGCGCACCGAGGCCGCGTGGCTGGTCGGTACCGTTGACCCAGACTTCGAACGGCTTCGGTGCCCCACCTTCTTCGGGCGCGAGTTCACCCACAAACAGGGCAAAGTCGCCAAACGGGTGATGCACCATGAAGGTCCAGGCCGGGTTGCCACCGGGCAGATCCGGTCGGCTTGGCCAGCGCAACGAAGACAGAACCGGCACCGGCAAGCGCTCCAGCGCCAGCCGATGGTTGGTACCTTCAATTTGCAGCGGAGTTGTGGCAACGGGACTGGCGCTCTGTGTCACGCTCAATACCGAGCCCAAAATGGAATTGGGCCGATAGGTGGCCAGGCCTTTCAGGCCCGACTGCCAGGCTTCCATGTAGAGGTGTTGGAAATCCGCGTAAGGGTAGTCGGCCGGAACGTTGACGGTTTTGGAGATCGCCGTGTCGATGAACGGTGCAACTGCGGCCACCATCGATTCGTGTGCCTGTGCACTCATCTCGAGGGCGGTCACGAAAGCGGGCGTGAGCGGCGTGTCTTCTCCATAGAGGTGGCGATACAGGCGCCAGGCGTGATCCTCTACGGCATACTCCTTGAAGCTGCCATCCATCATGCGTTTCTTGCGCGTGTAGGTCCAACTGAATGCGGGCTCAATGCCGTTGCTGGCGTTGTCGGCGAAAGCCAGGCTGATGGTGCCGGTTGGCGCAATGGAGAGCAGGTGCGAGTTGCGCAATCCGTGCGCTCGCACGCGCTCCTTGAGCGTCGGTGACAGGCGGGAGGCAAAGGTCTGTCCGCTGAGGTAGAGGTCGGCATTGAAGAGCGGAAAAGCACCACGCTCGCGCGCCAGTTCAACCGATGCGTCATAAGCAGTGTCGCGCATGAGTTCGGAAATCCGGCGCGCCATGTCGCGTGCTTCCTTCGTGTCATAGCGCAAATTGAGCATCACCAGCGCGTCGCCCAGACCGGTGTAACCGAGGCCGACGCGGCGCTTGCTGCGCGCCTCTTCCTGCTGTTGCGGTAGTGGCCAGACCGTGACGTCCAGCACATTGTCGAGCATGCGTGTTGCAACGCGGGCTACCTCGGCAAAGGCGACCTGGTCAAATTGGGCGTCTTCCTCGAACGGGTTGTTGATGAAGCGCGTCAGGTCAATCGAACCCAGACAGCAGCAGCCGTACGGTGGCAGGGGTTGCTCGGCGCAAGGGTTGGTACTGGCGATGGTTTCGCAGTAGGACAGATTGTTGTCGCGATTGATGTGATCTAGAAACAGCACGCCAGGCTCGGCATGATCATAGGTCGAGCGCATGATCTGATCCCACAAATCGCGTGCCTGCAATTTGCGGTAGATCCACATTCCGCTGCCTTTTTCCTGGTAGGCGCCAGCCGCTTTTTGGGCGGCACCAGGCTCCGCCCGGTGCACCAGCGTGAACTCCTCGTTTTGCTGCACTGCCGCCATGAAGGCGTCGCTGATGCCTACCGAAATGTTGAAGTTCTTCAGGTCGCCGGTGTCCTTGGCGTGAATGAATTCTTCAATATCGGGATGGTCGCAACGCAGTACGCCCATTTGTGCGCCACGTCTGGCCCCGGCGGACTCCACCGTCTCACAGGATCGGTCGAAGACCCGCATATAGCTCACCGGACCAGAGGCACTGCTTTGTGTGCTTCCGACCCAGGCGCCACGCGGGCGAATACGGGAAAAATCGTAGCCGACACCACCGCCGCGGCGCATCGTTTCTGCAGCCTCGGTCAGGGCGGTATAAATGCCAGGATGTCCATCTTCAAGATGTGCAATGGCGTCGCCCACCGGCTGCACGAAGCAGTTGATCAGGGTGGCGGCCAAATCCGTGCCCGCAGCCGACTGAATCCGACCAGCTGGCAGAAATCCGTTCTGCAGCGCCTGCAAAAACTTGGCTTCCCACTGTTTGCGCTGCTCTGGGGCTTCGGCGGCAGCCAAGGCACGGGCGACACGCTGGTTGACGTCCAGAATGGTTTTTTCGTCTCCCTTGCTGTACTTCTCAAGGAGAACTTCTTCGCTGATTTGTTGCGGCGCCAGCGTCAGCGCTGGTTTTGTTCTTTCGGGTGTTTTTTGCGACATGACTTGGTTTTTGAGGTCTGGGCTGAAATATCAGTACTTGCAGTTGGGTTGTCCTGGGCGAGACGATACGGTCGAATTATGAAAATTATTGTACACGTGGATCCACTACCGGTAGTGGTTGGCAGACTATATATCCACTACATCTAGTGTGTGTACGGGAATTACCCTGACAACCCGAAAGCCTGCATCAATCAGGACATCCGTTCAAAAATGGCGGCAATACCTTGACCGCCACCGATGCACATGGTGACCAGCGCGTAGCGGCCACCCACGCGCTCCAACTCGTAAAGCGCCTTGACCGTAATCAGGGCGCCAGTGGCGCCAATGGGGTGCCCGAGTGAAATGCCCGACCCATTCGGGTTGACCTTGGCCGGGTCCAGACCGAGGTCACGACTGACGGCACAGGCTTGTGCGGCAAAGGCTTCGTTGGCTTCAATGACGTCCAGGTCCTTGACCGTCAGGCCTGCCTTCTTGAGAGCCAGCTGGCTCGCAGGTACCGGACCAATACCCATGTACCTGGGGTCTACGCCAGCGTGGGCGTACGCCACCAGGCGTGCCATCAGTTTGAGGCCGCGCGCCTTGGCGACGCCGGCTTCCATCAAAACCACGGCTGCGGCGGCGTCGTTAATGCCAGAGGCATTGCCCGCCGTGACGGTGCCGTTCTCCTTCAGAAACGCTGGCTTGAGCTTGGCCATGTCTGCGAGCGAGCAGTTGGGGCGGAAATGCTCGTCGGTAGCGTAGGCAACATCGCCCTTCTTGCTCTTGAGCATGACCGGCATGATCTGAGACTTGAAGTAACCCGCTTCGGTGGCGTGTTGGGCGCGTTGATGGCTTTGCACCGCAAGCGCGTCCTGCTCTTCGCGCGTGATACCCCATTTTGCGGCAATGTTTTCAGCAGTCACTCCCATGTGTATGGTCTGGAACGGGTCGTGCAGCGCACCCACCATCATGTCAACCATCTTGGTGTCGCCCATGCGGGCACCCCAGCGCATATTCAAGCTGGCAAACGGTGCGCGGCTCATGTTTTCGGCACCGCCGCCGATCGCGATATCGGCGTCACCGAGCAGAATTGACTGGCTTGCGGAAACAATGGCCTGCAGGCCCGAACCACATAGACGATTCACGTTGAATGCGGGCGTGCCTTCCGAGCAGCCGCCGTTCATTGCCGCAACGCGCGAAAGGTACATGTCTTTCGGTTCGGTATTCACGACGTGGCCAAAGACCACGTGACCGACTTCTGCGCCAGCCACGCTGGCACGCGACAGCGACTCCCGTACCACCTGTGCCGCCAACTCGGTCGGGGCGATGTCCTTCAGGCTGCCGCCATAGGTACCAATAGCGGTGCGCACTGCACTGACGACGACGACTTCACGGCTCATGAAAAACTCCTGGGTTAATAAATGATTGGGCAAGCAACATCTTAGCGGTCTGTCGCCGGCGGCTCGTATTGCACTATTTCATGCAGGTTGCTCAGATCCATCAGCGCCGACAAAACTTCCTTTTTGAAGCCGACCCTGTTTCTGTCTACACCGTCGCCGCCTTCAAAAACCAGTTGCTTGATGTAGTCAAGGCATTCCTTGTGGCCCCACAAAACCCTGAGAATTTTTACGATGTGCTCATGCTGCTCACCGATGACTGCCAACTGATGATCGACGCGCGTTTGCCTGGGTTGTTCGTGCAGCGGCGTCGGCCGGGTCCGCAGCTGCTCTTCGGTGTAGCTGATGACAGGGAAGCCACTAAACTGACTGTTGTCTTGCATGTCTGACATTCTCGCTTCTGCGCATTGACAGTTTCGCAGGCTCTTTCAAGTGCTGCAATATTTGCTGGCCCGGTCGTCAAAGCATACTTGACTTTGCCAGACGCTAACATCCGAGCATGCAAGCGCCCGACTCACTACCACGCGACGCCCAGAGCATTCTGGAGCTGGCAGCGCGTTCCATGTTCGACCTTTTCGCCAATGCCAGCGAGGGCATGATGCTGGTGGACCGACAGGCCCGGGTGGTCTGGATCAACGAGCAGTACAAGCGCTTTCTGCCGGCTTTGGGTTTTGAACGGGTGGAAGACTTTGTCGGTCACCCGGTCGCCAGCGTGGTGCAGAACACGCAGATGCACCAAGTGCTGGAGACCGGCAAGCCGATTTTGATTGACTTGTTGACGAACCGAGCCGGCACCTTCGTGGTGAGCCGGATTCCCCTGCGCGACAGTGCGGGCGAAGTGATAGGAGCGCTCGGCATCGTGCTCTTCGACCATGCCGAAACCAGTCTGCAGCCGCTGGTGGGCAAGTTTGCCCTGTTGCAGCGCGACCTCGATGACGCGCGGCGTGAACTGGCGAGTCAGCGCAACAGTGAGCGCGCGGGCCAGCGCCAGTCGCGCTACACGTTTGCCAGCTTCGTTGGCGCCAGTCCGGCAGCAGTTGAGGTCAAGCGCCAGGCACGCCGTGCGGCGCAGACGTCGAGTACCGTCCTGCTGCTTGGGGAAACCGGTACCGGCAAGGAATTGCTGGCGCACGCCATTCACGCTTCTTCGGCGCGCGCGCAGCGCCCCTTTATCAGCGTCAATATTGCGGCAGTCCCTGATACCCTGCTGGAAGCCGAATTTTTCGGTGTGGCCCCTGGCGCCTACACTGGCGCTGATCGCAAGGGACGTGATGGAAAGTTCCGGTTGGCGCATGGTGGCACGTTGTTTCTCGATGAGATTGGCGACATGCCGCTGGTCCTGCAGGCCAAACTGCTGCGTGCGCTACAGGAGGGGGAAATAGAGCCGCTCGGCTCCAACAAGCTGATTCCTTTTGATGCTCGCGTGATTGCGGCGACTTCGCGCGATCTGACCCGACTGGTGCGCGAAGGCAGCTTTCGCGAAGACCTGTTTTATCGTTTGAATGTGCTGCCCATCCGGGTGCCACCGCTGCGCGAGCGGCGCGACGACATCGCGGCACTGGTCGAGGTGCTTGGTGAAGACATGGCTTGGCGCAATGGGCATCAGCCACCCGAACTCAGCGCCGAGGCCCTGGCACTGCTATCTGCACAGGTCTGGCGCGGCAACATCCGGGAATTGCGAAACGTGCTGGAGCAGGCCATGATGCGCAGCGACTCCAATCGCATTGCCGTATTTCACCTAGAGCTCGTGCTGCGTGAATCCGGTGTTGAGCAACTGGCCGTAGCGCCAGTAGCGCCAAGCACAGAGCCGGCTGGGCCCACTGCTGCTGTCGGGATAGTGCCCTTGGCGGATCAGGTCGCGGAACTCGAGCGCAGGGCGATTGCACTTGCCCTGACTGCAACGCGTGGGAACAAGGTTGCGGCAGCGCAAATGCTCGGCATTTCCCGCGCAAAGCTGTACGACAGAATGGGCAGGACTGCTTGTTAGTCAGACATTTGTATGAAAACAATACATAGCAATGTCTTTATTCTAGACAATAGCCATTTCAATGCACATTGAATCCATAGAATCAAACGCTTGTAATTTGGCACGTTTGGTGCATCATCGATCCTTAAACGGTTTACCACAACAGGAGATAAATATGTTTCGTCGTACTTGGGTAGCGGGCACTGCGCTGAGCGCATTTGCCATGGCCTGCGCCCTGGCTTCGCCACCGGTGTTCGCTCAATCCAAAGAAATCAAGATTGCCCATATTTACAGCAAGACCGGGCCACTGGAAGCCTATGGCAAGCAGACTGCGACCGGATTCATGATGGGGCTGGACTATGCCACCGGTGGCAGCATGATGATTGGCGACAAGAAGCTGGTTGTGATTGAAAAAGACGATCAGGGCAAGCCCGATCTGGGCAAGTCACTGCTGGCGGCGGCCTATTCCGATGACAAGGCTGATCTAGCTGTCGGACCGACATCTTCCGGTGTTGCGCTCGCGATGCTGCCGATTGCCGAAGAGTACAAGAAGATCCTGTTGGTCGAGCCGGCGGTGGCCGATTCGATCACTGGCGAAAAGTGGAACAAATACATTTTCCGCACCGGACGCAACAGTTCGCAGGATGCCATCTCTAACGCTGTTGCTCTTGACAAGCCGGGCACCGTGATCGCGACGCTGGCACAGGACTACGCTTTTGGCCGCGATGGCGTCAAGGCCTTCAAGGATGCGATCAAGAAAGCCAAGCTGGCGCATGAAGAGTACCTGCCGACCAACACGACAGACTTTACAGCCGGCGCACAGCGCCTGATAGACAAACTGAAGGATCAACCAGGGCGCAAGGTGATCTTCATCATCTGGGCCGGTGCCGGCAACCCCTTCAAGATTGCAGACATGGACTTGAAGCGTTATGGCATCGAGATCGCAACCGGTGGCAACATTCTTCCGGCGATGGCCGCCTACAAGAACTTCCCGGGCATGGAAGGCGCGGCCTATTACTACTTCGGCATTCCGAAAAATCCGGTCAATGAGGCCATGGTGGCGCGGCATTACAGCCAGTTCAAGACGCCGCCTGATTTCTTTACAGCAGGAGGTTTCTCGGCCGCCATGGCAGTCGTCACTGCGCTGAAGAACAGCAAAGGGGACGCGTCGGCCAATACCCTGATCAAGACCATGGAAGGTATGAGTTTCGAGACACCCAAGGGAAAAATGACCTTCCGCAAGGAAGACCACCAAGCGTTGCAGAGCATGTACCACTTCAAGATCAAGGTGGACCCGGCATTTGCCTGGGGTGTGCCTGAACTGGTGCATGAGATCAAGGCTGAAGAGATGGATATCCCGATCCGTAACAAGCGCTAGATGAAATTGTCATCCCGGACTTGATCCGGGATCCATGGATTGCGGGTCAGGCCCGCAATGACAGGCCAACAAAGAAGCCTCCTTCCCCTATGCTCGAAACCAAAGAACTCACGGTCCGCTTTGGCGGCCACGTGGCGGTGAACGCTGTCAGTTGTGCCTTCAAGCCTGGTACGCTGACCGCCATCGTCGGTCCCAACGGGGCTGGCAAGACCACGTATTTCAATCTTATCTCGGGTCAGCTCAAGGCAAGCTCGGGCGAGGTCTTCTTGAACGGCAACAGCCTGGCTGGCATGAGCCCGTCGGCCCGCACCCGCGCCGGTCTCGGGCGTGCCTTTCAGCTGACGAATCTTTTCCCGAATCTGTCGGTGCTGGAAAACGTGCGTCTGGCGGTGCAGGCGGCGCGCACTGGCGCTCATCTCAGAGGGTTGAACCTGTGGAGTATCTGGAGTGACCACAAGGCGCTGACACAATTGGCTGAGGAAGTTCTGAGCGCGGTAGCGATGAACGATAAGCGCCATACGCCGGTGGCCAGCCTGCCGCATGGTGACCAGCGCAAACTCGAAGTTGCGCTGTTGATGGCACTGGAACCCGATGTCTTCATGTTCGATGAGCCGACGGCTGGTATGAGCGCCGATGAGGCACCAGTGATCCTGAACCTGATCCGCAAGCTCAAGGACGACCCGCGCAAGACCATACTGCTGGTAGAGCACAAGATGGACGTCGTGCGTGAACTGGCGGACCGAATCATCGTGCTGCATAACGGTGCTCTGGTGGCGGACGGGGAACCCGCCGCAGTGATCGCTTCACCGATTGTCCAGGAGGCGTACCTTGGGGTTGCGCCATCAAACGCAGGAGAGCCGGCATGAGCGGTGAACTTCTCAAGCTCGACGGTGTGCACACGCACATCGGGGCCTACCACATCCTGCACGGTGTGGACCTGGTACTGCCGCGTGGGCAACTCACGATGCTGCTCGGGCGCAACGGCGCCGGCAAAACGACTACGCTGCGCACCATCATGGGCTTGTGGCACGCCAGCCAGGGCAGGATCACCTTCGGTGAGCGCGATATCGCGCGCCTAGCCACGCCGGACATCGCGGGTTTGGGCGTGGCGTATGTGCCCGAAAACATGGGCATCTTTTCTGACCTGAGCGTAAAAGAGAACATGTTGCTGGCGGCCCGCTCCGCCAGCCGCGTAAGCCAAATGGACGAGCAGCGGCTGAAGTGGATTTTTTCCCTCTTCCCAGCCGTTGAAAAATTCTGGAATCATCCAGCGGGCAAACTCTCGGGTGGCCAGAAACAGATGCTGGCGGTGGCGCGAGCCATCGTTGAACCGCGTGAACTGCTGATCGTTGATGAGCCCAGCAAAGGTCTGGCGCCGGCCATCATCAACAACATGATCGACGCTTTCGCCGAGCTCAAGGCAACCGGCACCACGCTATTGCTGGTGGAGCAGAACATCAACTTTGCCAAGCGTCTGGGCGACCGGGTTGCAGTGATGGACAACGGCCGCGTGGTGCACAGCGGCGCCATGCAGGCGCTGGCCGAAGACGAAGAACTGCAGCACAAGCTGCTGGGGTTGGCAATATGAAGATGGACTTCGACTGGAAGCCGCTGGTACTGGTGCCGCTGCTGGCGCTGGGGGTTTTGCCCTTCATCGGCTCGGGTTCAACCTGGCTGACGCTGACGGTGGCCGGGCTGGCCATGGGCATGATCATCTTCATCATTGCGTCCGGCCTGACGCTGATCTTCGGCCTGATGGATGTGCTCAATTTTGGCCATGGCGTTTTCATTGCGCTGGGCGCATTTGTCGCTACCACGGTGCTCGGGCTGATGGGCGACTGGACCGGCTCGGCCGAGCTCTGGCGCAACCTGCTTGCCGTGTTTATTGCCATGCTGGTGGCGATGGCCGTGTCGGCTGCAGTAGGACTCGCCTTCGAGCGCTTCATCGTGCGACCGGTCTATGGCCAGCATCTCAAACAGATTCTGATCACCATGGGGGGCATGATTATTGGTGAGGAACTCATCAAGGTGATCTGGGGTCCGCAGCAGATCGCTTTGCCGCTACCTGAAGCGCTGCGCGGCGCCGTGCTGCTGGGCGACTCGGCGATCGAGAAGTACCGATTGTTGGCCGTCCTCGTCGGTGGCGCCGTTTTTGCCTTACTGGCCTGGACCCTCACGCGCACCAAGATTGGTCTGCTGATTCGCGCAGGTGTGCAGGACCGCGAAATGGTGGAGTCACTGGGTTACCGCATCCGACGCCTTTTCGTCGGCGTCTTTGTAGTCGGCAGCGCGCTCGCTGGTCTGGGTGGTGTCATGTGGGGCATGTACCAGCAAAACGTGGTGCCTCAGATGGGCGGGCAGGTCAACGTGCTGATCTTCATTGTCATCATCATCGGTGGCCTTGGATCAACCGGTGGTGCATTGTTGGGGGCTTTGCTGGTAGGGCTGATGGCGAACTACACCGGCTTCTTGTTGCCCAAGGTGGCGCTGTTTTCGAATATCGCGCTGATGGTCGCGATTCTGTTGTGGCGTCCGCAGGGCGTCTACCCGGTCGCCAATCGATAGCTGGAGCAAGCCATGTTGCAAAGACTTCTTTCCAATGACTTCCCGCGCAGCCGCGTGCTGGCGGTGGTTCTCTTGCTGGTGCTGATTGCATTGGTGGGGACACCCTTCATATTTCCAGGCGTCAAGGCCCTCAATGTGGCAGCCAAGGTGCTGGTCTTCATCGTGCTGGTTGCGAGTTTCGATTTGTTGCTCGGTTTCACCGGCATTGTCAGTTTTGCGCACACCATGTTTTTTGGCATCGGCGCCTACGGCATCGCGGTAGCCACAACGCGCCTTGGACCGACCTGGGAGGCGCTTGCTGTCGGACTGGCGTGTGCGCTGGCACTTTCACTGTTGCTGGCATTGCTGGTGGGGCTGTTCTCGCTGCGTGTGAGAGCCATCTTTTTTGCCATGATCACGCTCGCGGTCGCTTCAGCCTTCCTGACGCTGGCTTCACAGCTCTCCGATATCACCGGTGGCGAGGACGGTCTGACCTTCAAGGTGCCAGGGATTCTCTCGCCTGGCTTTGAATTCTCGGAGCAGCCATTTTTTGGCGTCATGCTGGACGGTCGCCTGCTCTGCTACTACCTGCTGTTTGTGGTTGCACTGCTGCTGTTGCTGGCCATGCTGCGCATCGTGAATTCACCTTTTGGTCGCGTGTTGCAGGCGATCCGGGAGAACGAGTTTCGTGCCGAAGCCATCGGTTATCGGGTGGTGGTTTACCGCACGCTGTCAAGTGTTCTGTCGGCTCTTTTTGCCTGCCTGGCTGGTGCCATGCTGGCGCTTTGGCTGCGCTATAACGGGCCCGATACCTCCCTTTCTTTCGAGGTCATGATGGACGTGCTCTTGATTGTCGTGATCGGAGGCATGGGTACCATTTATGGGGCGGTCATCGGCTCGGTGCTGTTTCTGGTGGCGCAAAGCTACCTGCAGGACCTGTTGCGACTGGGCAGTGAGGCCACCGCATCGTTGCCCTGGCTGTCAGCCCTGCTGTCACCGGACCGCTGGCTGCTTTGGCTGGGCGTTTTGTTTGTGCTTTCGGTTTACTACTTTCCAACCGGTGTGGTCGGGCGTTTGCGCGCCAATGCAGCGGGAGTCAAAGCATGACATTGCCAGCAGGGTATTCATCGGCTTACGTTCAATGCGCCGGGCGCGAGATTCACTATACCGAGTGGGGTGCTGGCAATCAGAGCACCGTGATTGCCTGGCACGGTCTGGCGCGCACCGGGCGCGACATGGATGAACTGGCGGCGCACCTGAGCACGCAGGGTTACCGCGTCATCTGCCCGGACACGATCGGGCGAGGGCTGAGCCAGTGGAGCCCGGCGCCCGGGCAGGAGTACTGCCTGGCCTTTTACGCGCGCATCGCTGGCGAACTGTTTGACCGGCTTGGCGTGGATCGGGCGCACTGGGTCGGTACATCGATGGGTGGATCGATTGGCACGGTTTGCGCGTCGGGCTTGTTCGAGCCGGGCCTGGAGCGGCGCATCGTGAGCCTGACCCTGAACGACAACGCACCGCAGTTGGCTCAGGCAGCGATTGAACGCATTCGTGCCTACGCGGGCAGCCCACCAGCGTTTGACACCGTGCTGGAACTGGAAGCCTTTTTTCGGCAGGTCTACAAACCCTATGGCTGGTTGAGTGATGCGCAGTGGCGCCGGCTCACCGAAACGTCCACCCGACGCTTGAGCAATGGCCAAGTCACGCCACATTACGACCCCGCCATGGTTCAGCAGTTCATCAGCCACCCAGACGACTATTCCATCTGGAATCACTACGACCGGATTGCTGTTCCCGTGTTGTGCCTGCGCGGTGCCGATTCGGATCTGGTTTTGCCCGAAACGATTGATCAGATGCAAGTTCGTGGCCCGGGTCAAAAGGGCTTGTTGCAAGTGACGGAAGTTGCGGGATGCGGTCATGCACCGGCTCTCAATGTGCCCGAACAACTGGACCGGATTGCGCTGTTCATTGAGGCCGCGAACCAGACCGAGGCGCACGCTTAGACGCGCTCGTCCTTCATGAATTCCCTGGCAGGCAAGTCAATTTCGATCACGTGCGTGCTCACGAGATCAACAATCATCTCCACCAAGGTGATTCTGTCCCGGTAAGTCAGGATGTTGTGGCTTAGTGCGTTGGCCAGGAAATTGCTCTTGGCCCGACTGGTGGCGTTACCGCGGCAAGGTTTGCAGCAGTGCGCAGGCAGCCTCGAACTCAAAGCGCCGGATCAAGCGTGAGAGGGCCTGCGCGCCTTCGCCCAGGCAGGTCTGCAAAAGGAGGCTGTGCTCGTCAAACAGAGCCAGGGCGCGCGTGTCGCTCTGGGACAGCAACGCTTCGAGTTGGCCGAGCACGCGTGCCAATGCCTGGCGGTCAACCGGGGCTGGCACAGGCGCGGGCGACCGGGGCAAAGCAGGCATGACGGCCACCAGCGAAACCAGTTCCTGGTTGATCGCCTGAACCGCGTGCTGCACCTGTTGCATCGAGGGAGCCTTCGCCGAGTTCAGGTGTTCCTGCAGGGAGCTTGCCAAACTCGCCAGGGTATCCAGGCCGAGCGTACCCGCCGTACCCTTGATCAGGTGTGCCAGGTGCCGCACGGCCTGCGGGTCGTCGGTATGGAGATGCAGAGTCTGTTCCAGGGTCGACTCGACGAAGCGCTCCAGCAGATCGAGGTATTTGGCGGCATTGCCACGCACAGCACCCAGGCCGCGTGCAACATTCAGACCTGGCAGGCGCAGTAGGCGCACCAGCGCCTCAGGTGCATTCACATCTGTCAGCGCGTGCGTGCGGATGCCGCCAGCTTGATCTACTGCCAGTGGCGAGGGCACACTGGATCTACCTTGAGGCGCGGTGCTCTGGCCCAGGGCAAGCCAGCGCAGCAGCGTGCGGTAGAGTACATCGGGCCCAACCGGCTTGGCGACAAAGTCATTCATGCCCGCTTCGATGCAGGCACGCCTGTCCTCGTCGAAGGCATTGGCCGTCATGGCGATAATCGGCTTATTCTGCCAACCCGGCAGTGCGCGAATCGCGCGCGTGGCTGCCAAGCCTCCCATGTTGGGCATTTGCATGTCCATCAGGATCAGGGCGTAATCTATGGTCTGCGCCAGTTGCAGCGCTTCCAGGCCGTCGTCAGCGGTGTCCACCGCCATAGCGACGCCGTGCAGCAACTCCAGCGCCACTTCACGATTGATGGCATTGTCCTCGGCCAGCAAGATGCGACTGCCCGCATACTTGCGGCGCAGCGCAGCTTCCACATCGCCGGGATCGGCTTCCCTGTCCAGGGTCGGGGTAATGCCGTGACCGCGCTGCAGCCGGGCCGTGAACCAGAAAGTGCTGCCCGTGCCGGGCGTGCTGTCAACACCCACATCGCCGCCCATCAGCAGCGCCAATCGGCGCGTGATTACCAGGCCCAGGCCGGTGCCGCCGTAGCGCCGGGTGGTGGAGGCGTCGGCCTGCTCGAACGCGTGAAACAGGTTGCCGCTCTGTTCGGCAGTGAGGCCGATGCCACTGTCCTGCACTTCAAAGCGTACCAGCAAGTACTCGTCGCAGTCCTGCAGCAGTTTGGCGCGCAGTGCGATGGAGCCCTTCTCGGTGAATTTGATGGCGTTGCCGGCGTAATTCAGCAGCGCCTGGCGCAGCCGGGTCGGGTCGCCGCGCAGCCACTGCGGCACGGCGTCGGCGTCAAGCTCGACCGTCAAGCCCTTCGCGCGGGCCTGCTCGGCGATAAAGGAACCCACGTTGTCGAGTACCGCCGAGAGGTGGAAGTCGGTGTTCTCGACCTGCAGTCGTTCGGCCTCAATCTTGGACAGGTCCAGGATGTCGTTGATGATGGACAGCAGGTGGCGGCTGGCGCTATCGATCTTGTCCAGGCGCTCCATCTGCTGAGGCGTGGCGCCCGAGCGCAGCAGCAGGTGGTTCAAGCCGATGATGGCGTTCATCGGGGTGCGGATCTCGTGGCTCATATTGGCCAGGAAGTTGCTCTTCGCCCGGTTGGCGGTGTCGGCCTGCTGGCGCGCAGCGTCGAGCTCGGCCGTGCGGCTCTGGACCAGTTCTTCCAGATGGAAGCGGTGGCGATCGAGTTCCAGGCCTATGCGCTTCTTTTCCGTGATGTCTTCTTTCACCGCGACGTAGTGCGTGACGGTGCCGTTGCTCTGGCGCAGCGGTGTGATGATGGCAAATTCGATGTATTCGCTGCCGTCCTTATTGCGGTTACAGAACTCGCCCTTCCAGGCGAGGCCCTGGCTCAGGGCAGCCCACATCGCATCGTAGGTCCGTTGCGGCGTCTTGCCGGATTGAAGCACGCGCGGGTTCTGGCCCAGCACCTCGTCGCGGGTATAGCCAGTGGCCTGCAGAAAGGCCGCGTTGACGTACTCGATCGTGGCATTCAGGCCCGTGATCACAATGCTCTCGGGACTTTGCTCCACCGCCAGCGAGAGCTTGCGCAGCTCGGATTCGGTGGTCTTGCGCTCCGTGATGTCGGTGCCGACGCCGCGGTAGCCCCTAAACTGGCCGGATGCATCAAACGTCGGCTCGCCACTCAAGCGCACGTAATGCTTGAGCCCGTCACCGAAGACACGCCCGATCTCGAACTCGCGAAACGGCTGGTGTGCACCGGTGATGGCCTCCAGTCGCGAGAGTTCAGCCTCATCCCAGACCACGCCCGGTTGTTCGCGGCGGGTGCGGCCGATAAAGGTATCGAGCGGTCCGGCGCTGGCCCCTGAAATGCGGGTAAAGCGTAGCTGCTCGTCCTGCTCCCAATACCAGTCTGAGGACAGGTTGACCAAGGCCTCATAACGCGCTTCACTCGCTTGCATCGCAGCGTTGGAGCGGCGCTGGCGCACGATGCGCCAGATCGCGTCGGCGATCAGGCGAACCGTCTCCACATCAAATTCGTTGTAGGCGTCGGGCTTGTTGCCCACACCCACCATCATGCGTACCAGTTCCTGGTCGATTACCGGCACACTGATCAAGCGCTGCAAGGGTGCATGGCCTGCAGGCAGGCCACGTTTGCCGCTGGCCGCTGCGTAGTCGTTGACCAGCACGGGAGCGCGTTGGCGCAGTGCCTCGGCCCACATACCGGCCTGCGTGATGGGGTAGTGCTTGTCGAAGGCTGCGCTGCAGTAGTGCGCAAGCGTTGCGGCCGACCAGGTTCCCAGCTCAATATTTTTCTGATCTTCGTGCACGAAATGGACAAAAGCAATCTGGCTGCCTGAGAGCTTTTCCGCCAGCGCCGCGCCATGCTGCAGAAAAGCAGGCTCGTCCATGGTCTCCGCCTGGCCGGGCATGGCCAGCAATGCCTGTGTGCGCTCGACCTGCTGCCGCAACTGCTGCTTCGTGCGTTGCAGCTCAATGTTCTGTTGTTCCAGTTGCTTGCGCGAGTTTTCCAGGGCAAACTGGTTGGCGACCCTGAGCACCAGCTCTTCGCGTTGCACGGGTCTGGAAAGAGATTCCGCTGCGCCGAGCTTGAATGCCAGCACGCGTTGCTCGGTGCCAGTGGCGGCACTCAGGATCATGACCGGAATATGGCACTTGTGCGGATCGGCCTTGATGCGGCGCAAGACTTCCAAACCGTCCATGTCCGGCAAGAAAGGATCGAGCAGTATCAACTCCGGCGTATGCTCGGTCAGTGCGGCCAGCGCAAGTTCACCCGTGCTGACGGGCACCACCAGGTAGCCCTCGGCGCTCAGAATGGCGGACAGCAACTGTAGCGACGCAAGGGTGCCGTCGGCCGCCAGAATTTGACCTTTGCTGCTCACTTGATGTCCTGGCCGGTCTCGGCAATGGCGACGAAGCGCTCGTAGTGGGCCACAAAGGCGTCCACCATATCCGGATCGAAATGCTTGCCACGCTCGGCGGCAATGACGTCGCGTGCCTCTTCGAAGCGCATGGCCAGCTTGTAGACGCGTGTGGTTGTCAGCGCGTCGAAGACATCGGCCAGCGCCATCAGGCGTGCTGAGACAGGAATTGCTTCGCCGCACAGACCGTCGGGGTAGCCACTACCGTCCCAGCGCTCATGATGCCAGTGCGCGATCTCCTTGGCCAACTGCAAAAAAGGCAGCGGCATGGCGATATCGTGTTCGGCCTGCTCGATGGCCTCGCTGCCGAGCCTGGCATGGGTCTTCATGACGGTCCATTCTTGCTGGTCGAGTTTGCCCGGTTTGAGAAGGATCTGGTCCGGAATGCCGACCTTGCCGATGTCGTGCAAGGCGGCAGAGCGCTCCACCAGGTTGATATAGGCATCGCTGAAAAGCGACTGAAAGCGCGGATGCTGGCGCAGCACGGTGGCGAGCTCGCGCACGTAGCCTTGCGTCCGCAGGAGATGATGGCCGGTTTCAGGGTCACGGGTTTCGGCCAGATGCGCCAGGGCGCGGATGCTGACCTGCTGGGTCAAATCGTTTTCTGCCATGCGCCGCGACACTTCGATCTCGAGCTGCCGGTTTTGCACCTGCATCCAGTCGCGAGCCTGCTTGGCTAGCAACTGCGTCTGCACGCGCGCCAGCACCAGCGCTGGCGTAATGGGCTTGGTGATGTAGTCGGCTGCGCCGGCGGCCAGGCCGCGCTCTTCCTCGCTGGCGCTAGCCAGTGCGGTGAGAAAAACGACCGGGATTTGCTGCGTTTTTGGGTCGTCCTGGAGTTGCTGCAGCACCGCGTAGCCGTCCATCTCCGGCATCATGACGTCCAACAGAATCAGGTCGGGCGCAGTAGCCGCTCGTGCGATGCGCAATGCCGCCTCGCCGCTGTTGGCTGCCAGCACCCGATAGAGTGGCGACAGCAACTCACTGAGCACGTAGAGATTCTCGGCAGAATCGTCCACGATCAGGAGGGTTGCAGCTTCGGTATTCACCATGGCGTTTGCGGCGCGGGAGCGACTCGCCATTCTACGTCGCGCCCAGGGGTCTACAAGCTTGAATTGGTTCCCGGGTTCCTGCCGATCCTGGCTGATGCAAACGCGCCAACAGCGCCAGTTTCCCGGTTGCCAGGAGACGCTGCTAAGAAACCAGGAGGTGCGTTGCGCTTACCGTGTTGACCATGCCTTGGCTAATCTTTTGCGCCCTGTGCCAAGGCGGCACGGCGCGAGGCTGCCAGCGCAGGTGCTTGCGCGCCGCGGCTCGGCCAGCCGGCCAGGTGGCGCTCGCTCAACGCACCCAGTGCTTCGATCCACTCGGACTCGGCGTTCAAGCACGCGATGTAGCGAAATTCCGTACCGCCGGCCTGCATGAAGGCGCTGCGTCCTTCGATGTCTATCTCTTCCAGCGTTTCCAGACAGTCGCTGGTGAAACCGGGACACACGACGTCGATACGTCGAGTGCCGGCTTGGGCCAGTGCAATCAGGCTTGGTTCGGTGTAGGGCTGCAACCAGCGGGCGCGACCCAGGCGGGACTGAAATGTCACTTTGTACTGTTCACTGGACAGACCCAGGCGCTCAGCCAGCAGGCGTGCCGTCTTGAAACATTCGCAATGATAAGGGTCACCCAGTTGCAGCGTGCGCTCGGGCACACCGTGAAAGCTCATCACCAGTTGTTCTGGGCGTCCATGCATCTCCCAGCTGCGCTCGATGCTCCCGGCAAGCGCGAGGATGTATTCGGCATCATCGTGATAGCGGTTGACAAAGCGCAGTTCCGGCAGATTTCGTACCTTGGCGGCCCAGGCGTAGACCGCGTCGAACAGGCTGGCCGTGGTGGTGGCGGAGTACTGCGGGTAGGCCGGTACGACCAGGACGCGGGTCGCGCCTTCGGCTTTCAGCGCGTCGAGCTGCTCGGCGATCGAAGTCTGTCCGTAGCGCATCGCGTAGCGCACCAGTACGTCGTGTCCGCGCTGGACCATCCAGGCTTGCAGCAATCCGGCTTGCCTTTCGGTCCAGACCTTCAGGGGCGAGCCCTCAGGCGTCCAGATGCTGGCGTATTTGGCGGCCGATTTGGCAGGACGAAAAGGCAGGATGATGCAGTGCAGAATCAGCCACCAGAGCAGGCGCGGAATTTCAACGACACGCGGATCGCTCAGGAATTCCCCCAGAAAACGCCGTACATCGGCGGTACCTGCTGTCGCGGGGGTACCGAGGTTGCAAAAAAGAATCCCGGTGCGTGGCGTCTGACCATGGGTGTAAGGGGGTTCTGGCTTGAATGAACTCATGGTTCGTATTGTCAGTCAAGTGTGATGATGGCGATCGCCGGACGAGGGCATCACCGTCCCGGTGCCAGGGTCAATATGCTGCGCGTGTTTGCCGCAACATCGGCTTCACTCAGATGCTGCGCAACGTAGCCACCAGCGACGAAAGTGGCCGCCTGATCCTTGTAGTGCGCATCAAACAGCACGCCGCTCTGACCTACCGGGCTGATACCAAGCGCCTTGCTCGCATCGGCGAAATCGATGACGCGCCGGGTCGACGGTCCGTAGCTGACCGCCCAGGGTGCCGGTCCGATGTGGTGACCCAGGTTGTTCGGCAGTTCACGTCCGCCGGGGGCAGCGAACGGGCCGATGTTGAAGAGTTTGTCCAGCGGTTTTTGCGCTGCCAGTGGGTGGCCGTGCGTCAAGGTGTGTGCCTTGCCCCAGGCCCAGGCGGTGCTGTCCGCTCCGAACGTGGTTTGCAGATGCGTGAGCGTGTTGCGCCATGCAACTTTGAGCGTGTCGCTGCGGCTCTCTATGGCGGGCGTGTTGCGGTTGTCCCACCAAGGCGATTCAGCATCGGCAAACAATCGGGGCAGGGCAAATTCCAGTGCGCGCGTCGTCAGCAGATTCTTGAATTGCACTTCACCCAACTCGTCGGCCATGGTGGCGCGCGCGATTTCATACAGCAGTTGGTGGTAGACCGTCGCGTTGACGCTGTCGAGGCCGTGTTGGCCGTCCCAGACCGAAAGGTTCTGCAGCAGATTGCGTTCGGACGGGTCCGTAACAACGTTGGTCAGCACTGGCAGCAGGAGTTTGAGTACGTGCTGGCTGTAGCCGGTCTGGGTGTCGAGCTGCAGAGCCTGGCTGGCCTTGTTATTCCACTTGACGGTGCCATCACGCAGACGCTCGTCGAGTCGTTGGGCGCGCTCTGGCACACAGTAGTATCCCGGCACTGGCACGCCATTGGCGGTTTTGGGTTCATGGTTGGCCGAGACAATGTAGCCACGCGCCGGGTTGACTTCCCGCGGGTTCTCGCTGAAGGGATAAAAGCCGAGCTTGTCGGCGTCGGCGTTGCTGCCGTCAAGAATGAAGCTGGGGTTCACATTGGCCGGGCGGATCGGCAGTTTGGCAGCGGCCCACCAGCCGATGTCACCGCCGGCGCTAGCCCAAACCACGTTCAAGCCAGGTGCATGGATCTTGCTCGCCGCCTGAGCCGCCTTGGCAGAGGTGTCGGCGCGATTGAGTTCATAGATGGCGTCAAGAATCGGATTCTCGGTCTCCAGAAAGGCCCACCACATGGCGACCGGCGTTTTGCCCAGCAGGCTTGGGAAGGCGTCGGTGATGACAGGTCCGTGAGGCGAACGGCGCAGTGTCAGTTTGATTGGCGCAGCGCCCTTCACGAGGATGGTCTCTTCGCGACTTTGCATGTCAACCCATGCACCGTGGTACCAGACCTGATTCGCGTTATCGGGGTTGACTTTCTCGGCGACGAGGTCAATGTCGTCGTTCTCGAACATCGTCAGACTCCAGCCGAATTGTGCGTTGTGGCCAAGCAGGGCGGTCGGCACGAGTCCCTGATGATGACCATACAACTCAAAGCCTGGTGCCGACAAGTGTGCCTCGTACCAGACCGCAGGGGCGGAGTAGGCAATGTGCGGGTCGCCAGCGAGCAGGGGTTTGCCGCTGGCGCTGCGGCTGCCGGAAACCGCCCATGCGTTGCTGCCTTCGAATTGCGGCAATCCTGCCATTTCCAGTGCCCTCTGACTGAGCTGCGCGATCTGGTCGAGTTGTTGCCAATCGGCGCGGTTCATGGTCTTCGTCAATCCCGTCGTGGTCACTCCCTCCGGGTGCGAATCGAGGTCAAAGATTTTCAGATAGCCGGCGCCAAGCTTGTCGCGCACGTAGGTCAGTGCTGGTTCGGTGCGAAAGGTGGCGGCAAAGCTGTAGGCCAGGTAGCCGGTCACGGCAAAAGTATCCTGAGCCGTGAACGCACGCTTTGGAATTCCCAGCAGGTCAAATTCGAGCGGTGCCGGGTGTGTTGCCTGAAACTGGTTGATGCCATCCAGGTACGCTGCCAGCGCCTTGGATGCTGCGCTATTGCGGTCCATCCTGGCCACAGCGGCCTGCGCGTGCTCCCGAATTCCCAGGGTGCGAAAGAGTTTGTCAACATCTGCCAGCTTGGGTCCCAGTACTTCGGCCAGTTCACCCTGCGCCAGGCGGCGCATCATTTCCATTTGAAACAAGCGGTCCTGCGCCTGCACGTAGCCGAGTGAGCGGTACAGGTCGGCTTCGTTCTCGGCACGAATGTGGGGCACACCGCGTTCGTCATAGCGCACCGTTACCGGCTCCTGCAACTGGCTCAGCGTCAGGTTGCCGGAGCGCTGCGGTTGTTTGCTGTACAGGTACCAGGAAACGCCGGCTGTGCCAAGCACGATCAGCGTGGCCAGCATCAGGGCAATGATCTTCAAGGCGCGTTTCATGGGGTTGACTCCTTGTCGCTATCGTTGGTGCCTTTGACATCATAGACGTCCAGCGCGACGGCCCTGGCGGCGCTGACGCCGCTGCGCACCGCACCTTCGAGTGTGGCTGGATAGGGGCCAGCTACATAGTCACCGCAGACCAGCAGTCCGGGTGCAATTCTTTGAGCGGGTCGCAGCAGCGCCGGCGTGCAGACAAAGGTGGCGCGTCGCTCGACGATGGTTTGAATGGCCTGCAGGCTCAGTCCCAGTTGCATCTGCGCTTGCTGCAACACTTGGGCCTGCAAGGTTTCCCGGTCCTGATCGCTCGCGCTCACGACAAAGGCCAGCAGGCCGGGCGCCGAGCCGAGCTGACCGCGGTCAAATACAAATTGCGCCGGGGCGGGCGAGATATCGCTGGTCGTGCTGTGCAGTGCCAGCATGGGTTGCGTCAGGCTGGCTTCGGCGCCCCACGCGTAGACCGTGCTGATGGCCGCGAAGCGCAAACCACGGCAGACCGGTGCCCACTCGGCGATACTTCTGGCGACAGCATCGGGCAGGCCGGCTGCGCTGTGTTCAAGCAGTCTGACCGATTCCGTGGCGGACGTGGCGACAAGCACTGCGTCAAAGCGCTGCTGGCCGATGTCCCACTGGCCGCCCTGGCGCGTTACGGTGTCGATGCGCTGACCCAAATGCAGTTCAGCACCATGCAGCGTCAGCCAGCGCGCCGCAGCGTTGGGAAAAAGCTCGGACAAGTCGACTCGCGGCAAGAGCAGGTGGGAGCTACCGGTCTCACCCAGGAGGGCGTCCTTGAGGATGCGCAGGAATACCTGAGCGCTGGCATGCTCCGTCGCTGTGTTGAGCGCCGACAGGCACAGTGGTTCGATAAGTTCCCTCGTCACGCGCGGGCTCAGACCGCGGCACAATTGGGCGACGCTGAGTGTGGCATCACATTGAAATGCCTGCCTTTGCCAGCGACCGGCCAGCCGAAGCAGGGACCACTTGTCTGCGAGCCGCCAGCCGCGTGCGCCGACGATGCCGGCCAGCGCGTCCAGCGGTGCCGACCAGCGCGGAAACTGCACGCCACTGGCGTCGGGAAAGCGCAGTGTCATGGGCAGGCGCAGCAAGGCCTCTCGCTCACTGACACCAACTTGTCGCATCAACTGCAGGGTTTGACTGTAGGCGCCGATCAGAATGTGTTGGCCGTTGTCCAGACTCACTGGTGAGCCGTCCGGCAATTGGCCGGGCACCGACCGGGCGCGACCGCCCAAAACGCGTGATGCCTCGAAGAGCGCGATCCGATGGCCGCACGTGGTCGCCTCAACCGCCGCAGCCATGCCGGCCCAACCCGCGCCAATAATGGCAATCTTCATCTACTCAGGCGCCGCTGCGCTCGGTCGTCGGTCCACGTGGGGGAGCAATTTTCCGCCGGGGCACCCCAAGGAAACGAAGTTCGGCGAAAGCCAAAATTGGCGGCCCAAGTCGGCAGCGCAGTACGCCAAGCGACAAGCGTGGGGGTCATCTTCCCAGGGCCTGCACTTTCCACGCCAGCCAGAGCTTGCGTAAAGGTGTGAGGCTGGTGCGCTGGCGCAGTACCTGGAACTTGTCGTGTTCAATTTCCCGAAGCAGGGCCCGGTAGATTGCCGCCATCATCAGGCCCGGCTTCTGAGCTCGCCGGTCGGCGCTCGGCAGCAACTGCAGCGCCTCGTCGTACATGGCATGGGCCCGTTGCGCCTGGAACTTCATCAGTTCGATGAAGCGATCGGAGTCGCTACGTTGGAGGATCTCGTGGGCCTTGACATCAAATTGCTGCAACTCGTTCATCGGCAGGTAGATGCGACCACGCAGTGCATCTTCACCGACATCCCGGATGATGTTGGTTAGCTGCAGTGCCAGACCCAGCTTGTGGGCGTACAGCGTCGTTTGGTCCTGCGTCTGTCCAAAGATACGGGCCGCCACTTCGCCAACAATACCGGCCACCAGTTCACAGTAGCGCTTTAGCGCGGTGTAATCAAGGTAGCGGGTCTGATTCAAATCCATCTGACAGCCTTCGATGACGGCCTGCAGATGTCGCTGCTCGATCGCGAAGCGTTCAGTCAGCGGCATCAGCGCTTGCAGCACGGGGTGGCTGGGTTCGCCGCTGAAGGCATGGCTCACTTCGGCCTGCCACCAGGCCAGCTTGGCGCCAGCAACGCTGCTGTCTGCGGTGTCGTCCACCACGTCATCGATCTCGCGGCAGAATGCGTAGAAGGCCGTAATGGCGGCGCGACGCGGGGCCGGTAGAAACAAGAACGCATAGTAAAAGCTGCTTCCTGAGGCGGCGGCTTTTTGCTGAACGTATTCTTGCGGTGTCATGACGGGTCCGAATGAGCTTAGTTTAATCAGGCTGCTGCTTCATGCGCCAGGCACGCCACAGCAGCAGCGGCAGATCCATCAGACCAAGTTTGGGCCGGACGCGCCAGCTCTCGTAGTTCAGTGCCACGATCTTGTCGAGTATGCGCAGGCCGCCTTGCACCACCAGACGCAACTCCCAACCAGCGCGACCAGGAATTCGCAGCGCCAGCGGCGCCCCGTGGTGCATCAGGTCGCGCGCCTGCACGACGTAGTGAGCGACCAACGCACTGGCCGACGCGCAAGGCCTGGGCATCCGCAGGTCTGCGTCGGTGACCTGGTGTTTTTGCATCGCTTGCACGCTCGGGTACCAGCGCGCCCGCGGCACGTCGACACTCAGGTCCTGCCAGAAGTTGATGAGTTGCAGCGCGCTGCAGATCTGGTCACTTTGAGCCAGCGAGCAGGCATCATGGATGCCATAGAGATGCAACAGCAATCGGCCAACCGGGTTGGCCGAGCGCGTGCAATAGTCCAGCAGTTCGGCATCGGTTTGATAGCGGCGCGCGCTGACGCCAAAGTGCACATCCTGCTCGAAGGCGTCCAGCAGTTGTTCCAAAAGAGCTGCCGGTACAGAGAATTCGCGCAAAGCTGGCCGCAACGCCTGAAAGACGTGGCTCCAGCGTCCGCCATCGGATGCGTTGGCAGCAGTGGCACGCAAGTCACGACGCAAGGCTCTCAAGTCGGCCAGTCGGTCTGCCGCCGCAGCGTCGCCTTCATCGGCTATGTCATCCGCGGTCCGGGCGAACCCGTAGATGGCAGCAATTGCCGGACGCAGTCCGGGAGGACAAAGCCAGGATGCAACCGGGAAATTTTCGTAGTGGCCCATACCGACAATGTACGCTGAACCGGTTTAGCGGCCGGCGGGAAGTGAGTGGCGCAGGGTAAAATGCCCGGTTGACCGATTTCTCGGGGGTCCGGTGGACTGACCCCTTTTGTTTCTTGCGCGGGTGGCGAAATTGGTAGACGCACCAGGTTTAGGTCCTGACGCTGGAGACAGCGTGGGGGTTCGAGTCCCCCCCCGCGCACCAATGATATGTTTGCGGGACAGATCTTCAGCTCTGTCCCCAACGAATTTAATAGGAGATTCGAAATGGCTGTTAATGTTGAAACCCTTGAAAAGCTCGAGCGCAGGTTGACGCTGACTTTGCCGCTTGGCCTGGTTCAGACGGAAGTCCAGACCCGTTTGAAAAAGCTTGCCCGGACCGTCAAAATGGACGGCTTTCGTCCTGGCAAGGTGCCGATGAACGTGGTCGCTCAGCGCTATGGCTACTCAGTTCACTATGAAGTCATGAATGACAAAGTCGGCGAAGCCTTTGCCAGTGCCGCCAATGAAGCCAAACTGCGCGTTGCCGGACAACCCCGGATCACGGAGAAAGAGAATTCACCAGAAGGTGAAATGGCGTTTGATGCGGTCTTTGAGGTCTATCCGGAAGTCAAGATTGGCGATCTGGCAAGCGCTGAGGTCCAGAAGATTGCAAGTGAAGTGACTGACGCCGCGATCGACAAGACGCTTGACATCCTGCGTAAACAGCGGCGCACGTTTTCACAACGTGCCCAGGACGCAGCAGCGGAGCTTGGTGATCGCGTGACGGTGGATTTCGAAGGCAAGATTGACGGCGAAGCCTTCGCGGGTGGCAAGGCGGAAGATTTTCAGTTCATCATCGGCGACGGCCAGATGCTCAAGGAGTTTGAAGACGCCACGGCTGGCATGAAGGCCGGCGAAAGCAAGACCTTCCAACTCGCCTTTCCGGCGGATTACCACGGCAAGGATGTGGCTGGCAAGAGCGCTGATTTCATGGTGACTCTAGAGAAGGTGGAAGCTGCGCATCTGCCCGAAATCAATGATGCACTGGCCAAGTCGCTGGGCATTGCCGAGGCAACCGTGGAAGGATTGCGCGCCGACGTCCGCAAGAACCTGGAGCGTGAGGTCAAATTCCGCCTGCTGGCTCGCAACAAGCAGGCGGTGATGGATGCTCTGGTAGCGAAAGCTGAACTCGATCTGCCCAAAGCCAGTGTGCAGGCTGAGGTGAATCGCCTGATGGAGGGTGCCCGTGCCGATCTGAAACAGCGTGGCATCAAGGACGCCGACAAGACACCTTTGCCCGATGACATCTTTTTGCCGCAGGCCGAGCGTCGCGTGCGTCTGGGGTTGGTGGTGGCGGAACTGGTTCGTTCGCAGAACCTGCAGGCCAAGCCCGAGCAGATCAAGGCGCACATTGAAGAACTCGCCGCCAGTTATGAAAAGCCGGCGGACGTCGTGCGCTGGTATTACGGCGACAGTAACCGTCTCGCCGAAGTGGAAGCCATTGTGATTGAAAACAATGTGACCGAGTTCGTGCTGTCCAAGGCGGTTGTCATTGACAAAAATATGTCATTTGATGAGTTGATGGCGCAAAACTGACAGCTGCGGTACCATTTTTCGGTACAGTAGTGAATCTATCTGGAGATGTGATGAACGAGCGATTTGCGATGGAAACTCAGGGCCTGGGCATGGTACCCATGGTGATTGAGCAGTCAGGACGCGGTGAGCGGTCCTATGATATTTATTCGCGCCTGCTCAAGGAGCGCGTCATCTTCCTGGTTGGTCCGGTCAATGATCATGTGGCCAATCTGGTGGTTGCACAGCTATTGTTTCTGGAGAGCGAAAATCCGGACAAGGACATTTCGTTTTATATCAACTCGCCTGGCGGATCGGTCAGCGCGGGCATGGCGATTTTCGACACCATGAATTTCATCAAGCCCGAGGTGTCTACCCTTTGCACCGGCATGGCCGCCAGCATGGGTGCTTTCCTGCTGGCCGCTGGCGCCAAAGGCAAGCGGTTTTCTCTGCCCAACTCGAAAGTCATGATTCACCAGCCTTCGGGGGGCAGTCAGGGCCAGGCGACAGAGATCGAGATTCAGGCCCGTGAGATTTTGAAGACGCGTGAGCAACTCAACAAGATTCTGGCCGAGCGAACCGGCCAGCCGCTGGAGCGCATTGAGCGCGACACCGAGCGGGACTATTACATGTCGGCTGAAGAGTGCAAAGAGTATGGATTGATTGACAAGGTCATCTCGAAACGGGCGTAGTTCAAATGGCTGAAAAAAAAGGCTCCTCCGGCGAAAAAACCCTTTACTGCTCTTTCTGCGGCAAGAGTCAGCATGAGGTCAAGAAGCTGATCGCGGGCCCGTCGGTCTTTGTCTGCGACGAATGTATTGAACTTTGCAACGAAATCATCCGGGATGAGCTGCCTGGAACAACGCCGGCGCGCAGTGCCACGGCGGAGTTGCCAACACCCGCCGAGATCAAGGCCAATCTGGACAATTACGTTATCGGGCAGGAGCCCGCCAAGCGGACCTTGGCGGTGGCTGTTTACAACCACTACAAGCGTTTGCGTCACAAGGAAAAAGCCAAGAAGGACGATGTTGAACTGGCCAAGAGCAATATCTTGCTGATAGGGCCGACGGGTTCCGGCAAGACACTGCTGGCGCAGACACTGGCGCGCATGCTCGACGTGCCGTTTGTGATGGCTGATGCCACAACCTTGACGGAAGCCGGTTATGTTGGTGAGGACGTTGAGAACATCGTTCTCAAGCTGCTGCAAAGTTGCAATTACGATGTCGAGAGGGCGCAGCGCGGCATTGTCTACATTGACGAAATCGACAAGATTTCACGCAAGTCCGATAACCCATCGATCACCCGCGACGTGTCAGGTGAAGGCGTGCAGCAGGCCCTGCTCAAGCTGATTGAAGGCACCATGGCCAGTGTGCCACCGCAAGGCGGTCGCAAGCATCCAAACCAGGATTTTGTCCAGATCGACACCACCAACATCCTGTTCATCTGCGGCGGTGCTTTTTTTGGTCTGGAAAAGGTTATTGATAACCGCACCCAGTCTTCCGGTATGGGGTTTGCGGCAACAGTCAAGAGCAAGGCACAGCGCAGTCTGACCCAGGTGTTCAAGGACGTCGAGCCGGAAGATCTGATCAAGTTTGGCCTGATTCCTGAACTGGTGGGCCGCATGCCGGTGGTCGCAACGCTGGCCGAATTGACCGAAGAGGCGCTGGTGCAGATTCTGACCGAGCCGAAGAATGCGCTGGTCAAGCAGTACAGCAAGTTGCTGGGTATGGAGGGGGTTGATCTGGAGATCCGCCCGTCTGCGCTGCAGGCCATTGCCAAAAAGGCGCTGGCACGCAAGACCGGCGCGCGAGGTTTGCGCTCGATTCTCGAACAGGCGCTGATCGACACCATGTTCGAGTTGCCCAATGCCGTCAACGTTGACAGGGTCGTGGTCGATGAATCCACGATTGAAGAAAACAAGCCGCCACTACTGGTGTACCGCGAGACTGCGCGCAAGGCCTGATTTCACACGGGTGGCTTGAAAAGCGGCCTGGCTGATCCATATTCAACAGGTAACGAAAAGGTTTCCTCTATGTCTGGTCATACTCCACTACCTGCCAGTGCCCTGGATCTGCCACTATTGCCTCTGCGCGATGTGGTCGTTTTTCCGCACATGGTGATCCCCTTGTTTGTTGGCAGGCCCAAGAGCATCAAGGCGCTCGAAGCGGCCATGGAGAGCGAGCGGCGCATCATGCTGGTGGCACAAAAAGCGGCTGCCAAGGATGATCCTTTGGTGACCGATATGTTCGAGGTCGGCTGCATTTCCACCATCCTGCAAATGCTCAAACTGCCCGATGGCACGGTCAAGGTGCTGGTCGAGGGTCAGCAGCGGGCGCGCGTGAACCGGATCGAAGATGGCGAGTTGCATTTTGTTGCCAATGTCACGCCGGTCGAAGAACTTGTGGAGCCAGAGACCCGGTCGCGTGCCAAGGCCAGCGAAATTGAGGCCCTGCGACGTGCCGTAATGCAGCAGTTTGAACAGTACGTCAAGCTCAACAAGAAAATTCCGCCGGAAATCCTGACATCGATTTCGAGCATTGATGACCCGGGACGCCTGACCGACACGATCGCAGCGCACCTGCCGCTGAAATTGGAGAGCAAGCAGGCCGTGCTGGATTTGTCGGGCATCAAGGAGAGACTTGAAAATCTGTTCGAGCAGATCGAGCGTGAAGTCGACATTCTGAACGTAGACAAGAAGATTCGTGGCCGCGTGAAGCGGCAGATGGAGAAGAACCAGCGTGATTTTTATCTGAACGAGCAGGTCAAGGCGATTCAGAAGGAGTTGGGTGAGGGCGAAGAGGGTGCGGACATCGACGAGATCGAGAAAAGGATCAAGGCTGCCAGGATGCCCAAAGAGGCACTGAAGAAGGCCGAGGGCGAACTCAAGAAACTCAAGCTGATGTCACCGATGTCCGCTGAAGCCACCGTCGTGCGCAACTACATTGACGTGCTGACCGGTTTGCCCTGGACCGGCAAGACCAAGATCAAGCATGATCTGGCCAACGCTGAAAAAGTCCTGAACGAAGATCACTACGGTCTTGACCGGGTCAAGGACCGCATTCTCGAGTACCTTGCGGTGCAGCAGCGCGTGGAAAAAGTCAAGGCTCCCATTCTGTGTCTGGTCGGCCCGCCCGGTGTTGGCAAGACCTCGCTCGGCCAGTCGGTGGCGAAAGCCACCGGACGAAAGTATGTCCGTATGGCCCTGGGCGGCATGCGCGACGAGGCCGAGATTCGCGGCCATCGCCGCACTTACATCGGTGCCATGCCAGGCAAGGTGCTGCAGAGTCTTTCCAAGATCGGTACCCGCAATCCCTTGTTCCTGCTTGATGAGATTGACAAGTTGGGAACGGACTTCCGGGGCGATCCTTCAAGCGCGCTGCTGGAGGTGCTGGACCCTGAGCAAAACCACAAATTTGGCGACCATTACGTCGAAGTCGACTTTGACTTGAGCGACGTCATGTTTGTCGCTACTTCGAATTCCATGAACATCCCACCAGCGTTGCTGGACCGGATGGAGGTGATTCGTCTGTCTGGCTATACCGAGGACGAGAAGGTCAATATCGCGATCAAGTTTCTTCTGCCCAAGCAACTCAAGAACAACGGTGTGAAGGAGGAGGAGTTGCAGATTGCCGAGGAGGCCGTGCGGGACATTGTGCGCTATTACACGCGAGAGGCGGGTGTGCGTTCGCTGGAGCGTGAGTTGTCCAAGATCTGCCGCAAGGTCGTGAAGGGCCTGCAACTCAAGAAGATGGTGCCGCAGGTCAAGGTCGATGCCAGCAATCTCAACGATTTTCTGGGGGTTCGCAAGTACTCCTATGGTCGTGCCGAAAAACTCAATCAGGTCGGACAGGTTGTGGGGCTTGCCTGGACCGAGGTTGGCGGCGACCTGTTGACGATCGAGGCTGCCATGATGCCCGGCAAGGGCGTCATCACGCGCACCGGGTCCCTGGGTGATGTGATGAAGGAATCGGTCGAGGCCGCGCGCACGGTGGTGCGCAGCCGGTCGCGCCGTCTGGGTATCAAGGACGAGTTTTTCGAAAAGAAGGATATCCATATCCACGTGCCTGATGGCGCTACGCCCAAGGATGGACCAAGTGCCGGTGCTGCCATGACGACGGCCTTTGTTTCTGCCATGACCGGCATTCCCGTGCGTGCCGACGTTGCCATGACGGGTGAAATTACCTTGCGCGGTGAGGTGACGGAAATAGGCGGGCTGAAGGAAAAACTGCTGGCCGCCCTGCGTGGTGGCATCAAGACGGTGCTGATTCCGGAAGAAAACGCAAAGGACTTGCAGGACATTCCCGAGAACGTCAAGAACGGTCTGGAAATCGTTCCGGTGCGCTGGATCGACAAGGTGCTGGAGATTGCGCTCGAGCGCATGCCAAGCCCTTTGCCGGATGAAGAACACGCCGTGGCGGTCGCGCCAGCGGAGGTTGCCGTACCGGCTGCGGCACAGGTCGAATCGGTCAAACATTAGTGGCAGTTGCCGGCGCAAGTATTGCTGGCCCGGTTTGCACCGACAAAAAAATTTGCGCTATAATTTGCGGCTTGTAACGCGGGAATAGCTCAGTTGGTAGAGCGCA
>JBAXNI010000016.1:0-35211 GCA_037133835.1 Comamonadaceae bacterium
TTAAGGTAAACGTTCGGCAGGCCCGACCCTTTAAGTCTGTGAAGCATTAAGTGACTCTCATAACAGTTACTACGGCTATTCGTTGAAGCATCGACCAGTCCTCGTTGACTTCGTCTAGACCTTCAACAACAACCCGAATATGAATCCCTCGGTGAACAACATTTGCTCGAAGTTTTGTCCCATGGTGCTCAGGGCCATACGCTCGTCCCTTGCGAAGACATGTGAGCACTTCAGCATGGTCAAACCCGTCGTTGTCCATTTCCTCCTCAGCATGGCGAATGAACCGAACATTCTCAGTTCCAGCATTCGACAACCTCCGAATCGCCTGGGTCAGTTCAGGGTTATCGGTCCCGAAGTTTGAACTCATTCTATATTAAGTATAGGTTAGCATAGCACGCTTTCGTGCGAAAGGAGCAGCATCCCGTCCGAAAAATTGAGGCTGGATGCCCGTGCTCCCTACTGTATCCCCGATTGGCCCCACATCTCCCGCTAGGCTTCGACGGTGATGTTTGTCGGCGGCCCCGCCTCTTGAAAGTATCTGTCTGGGGCCCTTGCAGCCGCTCGTGCTGGGCGGGGGCACACATTTCTTTATGAGGGTCCTATTTGAAAATACCTAAGAAACCCGAATCAATAGTAGTGGCTCCACTGTCACAGCTTCCGCCATCTTTGTGCGGGGGGCAGAGCCTGAAAACGGCTCTACCCCGAGCAACCCCAGCAGGATTTTTCCGCTGACCCGGTTGAGTTGTCGAACCGATCAAGTTCGACCGCGAGCCCGGTCGCCCTTGACGCCGGCAGGTCTATGCCATCAACGCCATGCCAACCAGCGTTGCAATGTGCTCCGATGTTGATACATCCGTATTCTGATCGACCGGCGCCAGTACATGCCTGAGTGTCGACAGGTCGGTGGTGCTCTGTCCCATGACATTGGTGTAGTACTTGGCTACAGCCAATTCATTTTGGAACTGGTGCGCCGTGGTGCCCCAGGTAGCGTCGTTGAGCGCTTTGCCAGCCAGGTTGCCAAACACTGTGTAAATCATTCTTCCTGTTGTCCAGCCAGTGTCGAGCGCACCCACAATGTCATTGATGGCACCTTGCTTCACGGCGGTCGATGCGCTGCTTTTGACCACGTTGTTCACCAAGGTGCTGGCCAAATTGAGGTGGCTTAGATTGGCCGGATACACGTCCGTGAACTGACTCTTGGACGTGAAGATATCCACGATCATCTGAACCGAAAGTCCGCCACGGTAAGCATCGGCCATCTGGTTCATGTACTCGACACCGGGAGCAGCACTGAACGCAACAATGCAGAACTGCCAAAGGGATTCAGGCAGATCGGTGTAGGAGCCCGGTGCAGAGGAATCGGTGACGACGGTTTTGTCTGCAAATTGCAGCCGCTCCATATTGAACAGAGCATCCGTACCGTTGACCCCTGTCTTGTCTTGCACAGTCCAGTTGCCATTGGCAAATCCGAGCTGGTAGTTTTTTGATGGTCCACTGAAGACTGCAGTGTCGGTTCCGGCACCGCCATCAATGGTGTCGTTCCCCGCACCACCCTCCAGGGTGTTGTTTGCGTCGTTGCCGATCAGCGTGTCGTTGCCGCTACCGCCGATGGCATTTTCAATGACACAACCAAAGGCAATGGCAAGGTTGTCCGTGCCATCGTATGTTGGCTGTGTGGGTGGCGAAGCCCACTTGTAGCCGGCTGTTGAATCCGACAGGATCGTGATCTTTGAGAAGTGCCCTGGTTGCAGGTCGATGCTGCAGCCTCTGGAGAAATTGGAGACTGAAATTGTGTCAATCCCGCCTGCGTCCCAAATCGTTCTGAAGAACGGAGTATTCGGATCGAACGTGTAGATGTCATTGCCGGTTCTGCAAGTCAGGTTGGGGCCATACAGATATTGCATGGCAGCAATGTCATACAGCATTGGGCTGTCGGGCACAACGTCGAATGCCGTCCAGGCAACTGATCCATTTGAGTTATGTATCAACTGAACAAACAGGCTATGAGGATGATTCGTGTACGACATCACCGTGTATTGCTGCGAATCCTGGCTGCCCGAGAGGATGGGCGCACCTTCAAATGGGTGTTTCAGCCCTAAAGCATGTCCCAGTTCGTGTAACAGGGATTTGTAGTTGTAGGAACCGGAAGACCAGTCGGGACTTGTGGCACCTGACGAAATGGTACTGATCCACACGTCGGCGCTGGCGGGCCAATATGAATTCGGAAGGCTGGCCCAACCCCACGCCTGACTGCCAGTGCTCGTCGTATCTGTCGCCGATGTCCACGCAAATCGGATATCACCAACATTGGAGGCGGTTTCTGCAACCTCCGAAAACGTGACGTTGGCAACGTTTGCCCATGCCTGCAAGGCGCTTCGCGCTGCCGCCTGCTGGATCGTGCTTAGTCCGTAGTGTTGCGTCGCATTGGGTTCATTGAGCTGTGAATAGCTGCCAGTACCGCCATGACCGGAAAAGCTGGCCGTGGCAAAAGTAGTCCATGGAAAACTGTAGTCGAGGGTGGTGCCGGTTCCGGTGGCACCACCCCACTTAACACCCCCAAGAAGTGCATTGATGCTCAGTGAGCCGCTTTGACCAACGTTACTCGTGCTGCTGGATGTTGTTGAGGCGGGCATAGCATGTTTTCAGGGTGCGGAGACCGTGAAGAACTCCCACATTCTCGGCGCCGCGGCGGCGGACCCAGGGAAGGACGAAACGCCAAGGCCTTCGAGCGTCAGTCGAAGCATGCTCTGGTGCTGGTATTGCGTCGTTGAGACGTAGCCCTTTTTCGAGAAAGCCGGACTTACCAGTGCTGCAACAATTCTCCCGCCGCCATTGCTATTGTCCACGTTCCCTTCGTCGAAGACGATGATCAACAAGCCATCATTCTTGAATGGGGTGCTGGTCAACAGCGGCGCAATGTTGTTCTGCAACCAGGTGTCGGCTGTCCCTAGAGAACAGTCATGGGCATCGTTACAACCATTGGGTGTGACGAACGAATAGTGGGGCAATGTACCAGCCGCGACATCGGTTGCAAACTGTGTGAATGGCACAAGATTCTGCCTGGTCGCCGTGCTGCCGGTGACGTCGCTGATGTACGCCAGCGGGTTGTGTCGGACGTAATATCGACCAGAATCACCTCCGGTGTAGCCGACTGAAGGCAGGTTTTCGGCATAAGACTTCCATGTTTTGCCTTTCGCAATCAGCTGTCGCACGACATTGTCCGCCGTCACCGGGAAGTTCGAGGGCGTCATGGCGTCATTGTTGGTGAGAACCTGCCCCGTTGTCAGCATGAAATAGTTTCCGATCGACGGGTGGGTGTTGGCGTAATACCTGGACGCCAGCCCAAAGCCTGCAATCAGGGAGTTCAAGTACGGCATCGCGGTGGTCCCGACGACTTCGGCATAGTCGGTGTTCTCCAGCAGAACCATGACGACGTGACCAAAGGGTGCATTGACCGCCGTGGCGACAGGATTGATCACGATGCTCAGACCGGCCGATAGCGACACACCCTTGGAATCGCGAACGGTGAACGTCATTGCCGAGGTTCCAGCGGTCGTCGGCGTTCCGGAAATAGCTCCACTCGTCGCCGTGAGCGCAAGCCCCGTCGGCAAGCCGCCGCTCGATACATTCCAGGTGTAGGGCGCGGTGCCACCGCTGGCCTGAAGAGTAGCTTGGTAAGCGCTGTTGACAACCCCGCTCGTCAAAGTCGTCGTCGTGATATTCAACGCGGGAACGGCAGGATTGACCACGATGCTCAGATTGGCAGTAGCCGACTGGCCATTCGCATCTCGAACGGTGAAAACGATGCTTGAGGTTCCCGCCGTCGTCGGCGTGCCAGTGATGGCGCCACTGGTCGGCGCCAGCGCAAGACCCGTTGGCAAGCTGCCGCCAGTCACACTCCACGAATAAGGTGCCGTGCCGCTACTTGCCACAAGCGTGGTTTGATAAGCACTGTTGACGACACCGCCAGCAAGAGTCGTCGTTGTAACTTGAGGCGCCGGCACGGCTGCCGGGTTGACGGTGATGCCAAGGCTTGCTGAAGTCGACTGCCCATTCGCATCGACGACAGCGAAAATGATGGCCGCGGTTCCGGCCACAGTGGGCGTGCCACTGATGACGCCACTCGTCGACGCAAGCACAAGCCCCGCCGGCAAACTGCCGCCCGTCACGCTCCATGCGTAGGGCGCCGCACCACCGTTGAGCCTGAGTGTGCCTTGATAAACACCGTTGACCACGCCAACCGGAAGCGCGGTAGTTGTGATTTGCGGCGCCGAGGCGATCGGGTTGACCGTCAAGGTCGCACTCTGGCTGTTGGCGCTGCCAGCCGAATTGGTCACCGTGACACTGAAGGTGGCGCCACTATCAGTGACAGTTGCCGGCGTTATCGCGTAACTGCTGGAGGTGGCACCATTGATCGCCGCCCCGCTTCTCTTCCACTGATACTGCAGCGGCGCGGTGCCGCTAGCCACGACGGCAAAACTGGCAGTCTGGCCTGTCGTAACGGTCAAGCTCGCGGGCTGGGTCGTGATGGCAGGCGCAACAACGACCGGATTCGCCGGAATGGCTCCAGAGCCCCCGCCTCCACAGGCAGTCAACATCAGCGCTGCGGCGAACCCAGCGATAAGCAAGCAAAGCATCCTGGCTGTTGCGACTGTGCCGCTGAACCCAGGTTTCAGCATCAAACTCAAAGTTTTCATACAGGTATTTCGAGTGCAGGGGTATGAACTTCCGGAATCGGGACCTTTTATAACAAAAATCCATTGAATACGTAGGCGCGGCCCATCAAACGCCCAGCCAGGACCTGAGTTCCCTGATGTAGTCAACCGGCAGATGGTTCTCTTCAGCAACCTCAATGATCCTTTCCAGATATTGACTTCGGCCCGACCGTGACGAGTGATCCGTGCTGGCGTAGACCAGCATGGATTCGGTTCCACCTTCGAATTGCACCTTGTGGTACTGCTTCACGTAGAGATCCGGCACCTCTTCGTATTGATCCAGGGACGCCTCGTCCGTCGGCGTGATTTCCCACACAATGCCGTGAACCCTTGAACTGGTGCGAGGCGTGACAGTAGCGAAGCCGCGGCTGTCAATCTCAAAGCGGTGCTGCGATAGAAACGCAGTCCCCAGTGATCGAGCGGTGGGACAGCGATCCTTCATCTGGAAAGCATCCATATTGGAACCGTAAGAGAAATATTTCATGCTTGCTCAGGCGCTCGCTGCTGTCGGCGCTGCCACATAACCCTGCTCAAAGCTGGCCACTCCCCGGGGGAATCTCCTGGCAGCAACTCCACAGCATCCTGGGCAAAGGACGCAAGAACCGCAAACGCACTTGCCAATCTCCTTTGGCAAAAAGTGCAGTGACAGACGGTGCCGAAAGCCGGATGACCGTGAACACGGTACCGGACAGCGCCACAGACACAGCCACCAAAGTGGATTTCAGACATGGCAACTTCCCGGGGAGCGATGATGCCGTTAGTGTAGAGGTCTCGCCACTTGCCTACACTCGGAGCCATGTTCACCAGCTGTCCGAAATGCGGTCACAAGCACCTGCCAAGCGACCAGGCCCTGCCAGCGTCATGCCCTGCGTGCGGCGTGATTCTCGCCAAGGTCGGTCATCCCGTGCCCGCCAAGGCTGCGCCGCCAGCGCAAGCCAGAATTGACCCCATCACCTTCTGGCCACGCCTTGCCCTGCTGACGGCGTTTGCCGTCTGGGGCGTCGTGCTGATTGCGCAGGACTATCGCACCGGTGAGATCGGATCCTCTTTCCTGCATCGCCCCCTCCTGATTTTCCACGAAGCCGGCCACGTCGTGTTCCGCTTGCTGGGTCAGTGGATGATGGTGCTGGGCGGCAGTCTGGGGCAACTCCTCATGCCGGCGATTCTGGGCGGCGCCTTGCTGCTCAAGAACCGTGATCCCTTTGGTGCATCCATCGGTCTCTGGTTTTTTGGTGTTTCGTTGCTGGACCTTGCGCCCTATATGTACGATGCGCTCAACCCGCAGCTGCTGCTCCTTTCCGGGCGTACCGGCGAGGAAGGCGGTCACGACTGGATATTCCTGTTTTCGTCCATGGGGCTTTTGCAGAAGGCCCCGCTCATTGGGGCACTGGTCCACAAACTCGGCGCGCTCACGGTCATCGCTGCACTGTGCTGGGGTGCCCGGGCGCTCCGGCTTGACCATGTCCGCGCAGGGGAATAGCGCAGGTCAAATTGGTGCCGGCACCTAGCCGCTCAGCCTGGAGTAGCTGTTCCCGACTTAAGGCGCGCCTTTGACGTACTTGTCAAACCAGCGAACCAGCTCAAAAAGCAGTTGCTCATTGGATTCCATCGCCGAGTACCAGTGCGGCTCGTGTGGCAGCATGACCAGGCGCGAGGTGCCGCCATTGCCGCGCAGCGCCTCGTAGAGCTTGCTCGCCTGCAGCGGTGTGGTGCCGGGGTTGGCGTCATCGGCGCCGTGAATGATGAGCAGAGGCGTCTTCAGCTTGTCGACAAAGAAGAAGGGTGAGGCTTTGCGATAGACCTCGGGCGCCTCCCAGACCGAGCGGCGCTCGTTCTGGAATCCGAACGGTGTCAGCGTCTTGTTGTACGAACCGCTGGTCGCCACGCCAGCGCGGAACAGATCGGAATGCGCCAGCAGATTGACGGTCATCAGCGCGCCATGGCTGTGCCCGGTAACGCCAATGCGTTTGGGATCCGCGACTCCAAGGCGCACCGCCTCGTCGACTGCCGCCTTGGCATCGGCGACCAGTTGTTCGAGGTACGTGTCGTAGGCTTTCTTCGGGTCGCCAATGATGGGGAAGGCGGCGTTGTCGATGATGGCGTAACCCGCCAGCAGCAGCAGCCGGTAGTTGCGCAGCCGGGTGAAGGTGGCCTGAGAGCCCGTCACCTGAGCGGCTTTGGCGGCATCGGCATAGTCCCGGGGATAGGCGTACAGAATTGTCGGAACGCGCGTGCCCTCCTGATAACCTGGTGGCGTGTACAGGGTAAACGACAGATCAAGACCATCCGCCCGCTTGTACTTCACCAGCCGCTTCTTGATCGCACGCACCTCCGGTGTCGAATCCTCAATCCGCGTGATCGCCACGCGGCTCGACGCAAAGACGGCCTCACCGTCGGGTCCCTGCACCGCTGTTCCCAGCCTTCTCAGATAGGCGTTCGGCGGCTCCGTCACCGACTGATGCCAGGTCAGAAAGCTCCGCGGGTCCGCTCCCTTGAAGGAGAGAAAGCGCTCGTGGGATTCCTTGTCGCTGCGAAACAGGCGTTCGGATTTTTGTGTCTTCAGGTCCAGTCGGTCCAGAAAGGGGCGGTCTCCATCCGGCGAGGCGCCGTTGCCGGCGAGGTAGATCGACTCGCCATCCACCCGAACGACCCAGAATCCGTTGGCCAGTTGGCGCTGCACTGGTCGGCCGGGATTGGCATATTTCTCTTCAGAAGAAAGGTCCCAGAGCACGCGCGGCTCTTGCTGCGGAGTGTCGACATTGAACAGCAGCGAACGTTTCCAGTGCCGGTTATGGTCGTACTCATGCAAGAGCGCCATGTCTGGCCGTTCGGTCCAGGAAATGCCCTCGAATCGCTGGACGGTGCGCGTGAGTTCCACCGCGGCCGCGGTGAACGGCGCTTTCTGCATGAGAATTTTGTCACGTGCTGCCACCTTGACGTTCCAGTCGCCCCCGTCCAGCGCTTCGGCCCACAGCAGCGTCGCCGGTTCGGTAGCGCGCCAGGAAAAATCGCGTGGCCCCAGGGGAACGCCGTGAATCGGTACGCGGTCCGCCAGCGGCAGTTTGGCGAGGGTTCGAACGACCGGTCGAGCGCGGTTCGCGGTGTCCCACACTTCCACCTTGTGCGGGAAGCGCTCATAGGTTGTCAGATACGAGTAGGGCTTTTGAATCGTGCTGACCAGCAAGTGCCGACCATCGGGCGCACTCTCGATCAAGTCATATAGTCCCGCGGTTCCAATGCGCGTAATTGCCGAACTGGCGGCATCGACAAACGCCAGTTGCGAGACTGCGTAATAGTCGAACAGATCCTCGTCATGACCGTTCGTCAGCGTGTCCCGGTTTTCGTAGGTGCTGCTTTGCCCCTGCTCACCGCCCGTTTCCTGGATGCTCGGACCGGCAGGCACTACGGGCGCTCGTGGTGGCACACCCAGAGCTTCAGGAACCAGCTTGACGAGCAGTGCTTTCTGGTTCGGCATCCATTGCAGTTCGCTGCCGAACATCGGATTCAAGCGGGCACCCGGAACCTGATGCACTTTACCGGTCCGTGCCTCGCCAATCCAGAGTTCGACTGAGGTCAGTGCCACATTGGCAAACGCGAAATGCGTTCCGTCGGCCGACCAGACCGGTGACTCCGGGCAAGCTTTCGCAGGCAGTTGGACAGCGGTACGCGTGCCATCAGCGATGCGAACCAGCTCGAAACTCCTGACGCAGGGCCTGATGCCGTAGCCACCCGGGGTGTCGTGCTTGCTGTGATTGCCCGGTTCAATGCGGGCACCGGCCAGCCGCAGAAACGGCGTCGCGACCCGTGACAGTGGCGGATAGTCCTGCTGGGACACCAGAAGAATGGTGTCCTGCGTCGGGCTCACATGGGCTGTTGGCGGTGACGGCGCACGCATCACATCCAGGATGGCTTTGGGCGGCTGGTCGTAACCGGCAGCACCAGCGGACGTGGCCAGCACCGCAGCAAGGTAAAAGATGAAGGTGTTTTGACGTATCACAGTTGTTCTCCGTTGCGTCGATCAGAATCCTGGCATGCAGCGCTTCAGTGGTTTCAGGTGGCTTGATTCGCCGGTGCGGCCCTCAGGCGTAACTTCAAAGCCAGGGCTGGTCGTTCGACGAGGTACCACGAGAGGTAAGCGCACAGTGTAGTTATGCCAGCCGCAATCAGCAGTCCCGCAGCAAACGGAAATGTCCTTCCCACGACCCACATCACCGTCTGCTGGACACCGAATGCGTAAACGTAGACGCCATACGATACATCTCCGAATCGTCCGATCTGGTTCAATACAGGTGTAGCACGGCTGCCAATCCAGACAGAAGAATACGTGATCAGCAACAGAAAAGCAGGCCGCGGCGCGTCCAGCCATAGCAGCGCTGCCGCGAGCACAGCAATCACGCCGCCGATTGGAACACCCCTGCCGTCCCAGATCTTCCTGAACAGGTCCAGGCAAACACCCGCAAAGAAGTAAAGACCGAAATGAAACAGGTAATTGGTTGGATCGGGTGCAAAGACAAAATAGTAAATTCCAAAAGCAGCCGTGCCAACAGCCACGATGACAGGCCGTCTGGTCAAACCGATCACGCCAACCAATGCCAGCGTAATGTAGCAACGGACTTCCAGCGGGATCGTCCAGAGGGACCCGTTCACAGCTTTGGGAAACGGATTGTTTTCAAACACTCCTGGAAGGTAGTGGCGAATGCTGATCAATTTCAGGTTGTTGAAGAATTCAAGGAACTCGGGCGCAGAAAAATAGCTTTGCCAAGGCAACGTCGACGTGGTTGGCCCCAGTATGAATGCGGCTATCAGCGTGAAGGCCGCCAGCCCGGGCCAGATCCGCAGGAACCGCTTCGCCAGGAAACGACCGATATGTGGGTCCTGCCGCCAACTTTGGGATACCAGAAAACCGCTGATGGAAAAGAAGATCAGGACACCCCATGTTCCCAGACCCATGTCGCCAAATACGACGGGCTGCGGCAAACCCCAAAGCGCATACTGATGACTGATCAAGACAAAAAATGCAGCCGCCAGGCGCAGCGCGTCGAAGTTGTTCGAGCGGGTCGGAAGAGGACCGCTCATGAAACCAAAGCAATCGGCAGACAAACAAGAAACGTGGTTCCCTGCCCTTCCACGCTGCTTCCCACCTCGATGGATCCGCCGTGCTGCTTGATGACCGTATGGCAGATCGACAGACCGAGGCCCGTCCCCTGACCGACCGGACGCGTCGTGAAGAATGGGTCGAATATTCGCTTCAGATGCGCCGGTGAAATGCCACACCCTGAATCGCACACAGTCATCACAGCCTGTTCGCCCTCACACCGCGTTGACACACGGACCGACCCACCGCCCGGCATTGCCTGAAAGGCGTTGAGCACCAGGTTCATGAGGACTTGTTGCAACAGGTTGACGTTGCCGGAAATCGGCAACGCTGCGTCTGCATGATCTTCCATTAAATTGACTTTTTGCAACCTGGCCTGGGGTGTCAGCACGGTGAGTGTGTCACGCACGATGGTGACCAGGTCCAGGGCTTCGGTTTCATTGCCAGCGGACGGTCGGGCAAAGCGCAACAGATTCTCAATGATGGTCGATGAACGCTCAATGCCATCCAGAATCTTTTGAATGCACTCTTGCTGAAATGCCGGATCGTCAGGCATATCCCGAAGAAATTGTGCGGCCGAGAAGCTGACCGCCAGCGGGTTGCGCAACTCATGCGCAATGCCACCGGCCATCACCCCCAGAGCCGCCAGTTTCTCACTCTGGTAGAGGTGCTGCTCGAGCGCCCGGCGTTCCAGCAGGTCGCGACCAACCACAACCACCCCGACGACAGCCGCAGCCTCGTCGCGAATGACAGAGAACGACCAATCCACCGGTATCAGGGCGCCCGACCGGGCCGTGATGTTGATTTCGCTGGAGAACTCGGTCGCTTCCCCTTTGATCAGTTGCCCGATGATGGCCACCATGTTCTTGCGCTGCCGCGTTTCGCACAGGTCAGCGAACGCCTGACCGCGCACCTGATCGACCAGGTAACCGGTGAGGCGCTGCGCCGCTGCGTTCCAACTGGCAACAAGGCCCTGAGCATCGGTCGATATCACCAGATCACTGGCGCTCTCCACCACATTGGTCAGGTGGCTCTCCATGATCCTGGCTTTGGCGCCAAGCTGCAACTTCTCGGTGATGTCGCGCGTCACCGACAAAATGCAACCCTCCCCGTCCAGTAGCAGGGTATGGGCCGACAGCAAAACGCTGATGCGTTTGCGATCGCGAGTCGTGAATTCCGCCTCCATGTTTTCGCAATAGCCGTCACGCATCAAGGCTTGCACGAGCTTTTGCCTGTCCTCGGACTTGTTCCAGATATTGATTTCTGTCTCGGGCTTGCCTATCACATCGGAGCGTGGCCATCCGAGCAGCCGCGAGAAACCATCGTTCACATCGAGAAAGACACCGTCCGACATCCGGTTGATGCTCACTGCGTCGGGACTGGTCTGGAACGCCGTGCGGTAGCGCTCCTCACTTTGCTTGAGATCGCCCAGCAGGCGATTGAATCCGCCAATCAGTTGACCAATCTCGTCCGGCCGCCCCACCGGCAGGCTTTGCAGGGGTTTGCCACGCTCACCCAAAGTGGACAGGGCTCTGGCAGCGCTTTGCATGGGAGCCAACTGGCGCTTGAGCATCCACCAAGTCAAGCCGCCGGCCATCAGTGTCAACAACAAAGTGGCCAGCAGCATGCGCTGCTGCGTCTCGCGAATCGGCGCGAACGCTTCCGCAGTGGGCAAATAGACCGCCACGTACCAACCCGCACTCGGGATGCCTTTAACCGCCGTCAACAGTTCCTCACCGCGCGGGTTGACCAGAATACTGGACCCCTCCGAGCCCTGCAAATAGCGCTCAATGGCGAGACTGACGCCTTTGGTTGCGAGCCTCTCCATGACACGGCTCTTGTCCGAAGCGGTGACGATGAGCCGTTGCCTGGGTGCGATCAGCAGGTAGCCGCCGGTCTTGCCGTATTGACTGTTTGTCAAGTGGTCAAGGAAACTGGGCTTGCTCAGATCAAGCACGCCAGCCAGAGCACCCACGACCTGGCCCCGCCCGTCGCGAATCGGTGTCCCGATGGCAAATACCGGGTGCTGGAGAACTTTGCCCAGCACCGGTTGGCCGACCAGAGGCTTGCCCTCCTTGAGGGCACTCATGATGTAGTCCCGATCGAGGTAATTGAGTCCACGCAGCGCTGACGTTGATGGAAACGCAACGATTGCATTGCCGTCCCGGTCGGTGACAAAAGTTCCCGCGTTGAACAGGTCCTGAAAAACCGGCAAACGCGCCAGCAGGTCCTGCAGCCCAGCCTTGTCGCCCATCTTGCCCGGATCGATGCTGCTGGCCACCATGTCGAGCGCCCGCAGACGTGATTTCAATTCATCATTGATTTCATCGGCCATCAGGGTGACCGTTGACAACTGCTGCTGGCTCAGCATGTCCTGCATACTTTCGCGCAGGATGCGGCTGGCATAGAACGCCAGGGACCAGATGCCGATCAGGAAGATGACCAGCGTGTACAGCGTGACTCTGGTTTTCAGTGAATGCGCGTGGAACGTGTTCGCGTGCATCGAATTCAACCCAGCGCCTGGTCTATATCCCAGAGGATGTCATCGATGTGTTCGATGCCTACCGACATGCGCACCATGTCAGGCAGCACGCCGGCAGCGACCTGCTGCCCGGCGTCGAGTTGGCGGTGCGTCGTGGATGCGGGATGGATGATGAGCGTGCGCGTGTCGCCGATGTTGGCCAGGTGACTCAAAAACTGCGCCGCTTCAATGAAGCGCACACCGGCCGCCAGTCCACCCTTGACGCCAAAGGCCAGCAGGCCCGAGGCACCCGCTACGCCGTCAATCTGACGCATCTGCTTTTGCACCAGCGCATGCTGTGGATGATCCGGCAAACCGGGATAGTTGACCCAGCTGATACGCGGGTCGCCCTTCAGGAACTCGGCGACCTTGCGCGCATTGCTGCAGTGGCGCTCCATGCGCACGTGCAGCGTTTCGGTGCCCTGCAGAATCTGCCAGGCACTCATGGGTGACAGGGCAGCACCGTAAACCCGCAAGGTCTCCATGCGGGCCCGCATCGTGAATCCAAAATCACCAAAGGTCTCGTAAAACCTGACACCGTGGTAGCCCCTGGAAGGCTCCGTCATGCCCGGGAACTTGCCGTTGTCCCAGGGGAACTTGCCGCCTTCGACCAGCACACCGGCCAGCGTGGTGCCGTGACCGCCAAGGTACTTGGTGGCTGAATGCACAACAATGTCGGCCCCAAGGCGCAGCGGATTGCACAGAAAAGGCGAAGGCACCGTGTTGTCGATCACCAGAGGTACGCCATGCGCATGAGCGACCTCGGCCACAGCCGCAATGTCGAGCATGATCAGACTCGGGTTACCCAGACTCTCGGCGAAGACGGCGCGTGTGTTGGGTCGCATGGCGGCGGCAAAGGCGTCAGCACGGGTGGCATCGACAAAGCTGGTTTCAATGCCAAAACGCGCCAGGTTCACGGCCAGCATCGAGACGCTGCCGCCATACAGCGCACCCGCCGCGACCACATGGTCGCCCTGCTGCAGGATCGTCATCAAGGCCATGGCTTCAGAAGCCATGCCACTGGCCGAGGCCAGCGCGGCGCGACCAGCCTCGAGCGCCGCGACCCGCTCTTCCAAAGCCGCCACCGTCGGATTGGACAGGCGCGAATAAACATTGCCGAAGGTCTGCAGGTTAAACAGGCTTGCGGCGTGCTCGGTGCTGTCAAAGACAAAGCTGGTGGTCTGGTAGATCGGCAGAGCGCGCGCACCGGTGGCGGCATCGGGCGTCTGGCCGGCGTGAATGGCCAGGGTTTCGGCTTGAAATTGGTGCTCGGACATGGCGTGGGGTTTTAAACAGGTCGTTTGGCAGAAATGATTTTGGTATCCACACCGACCAGGTTCAGCCCACCGAACAGGCGCGCATATTCGATCTTGACGCAGCGGTCCATCACCGAGACCAGACCCGCCCCGCGCGCCAGCTGGTCGGCTTCAAGGTTGGTGACGCCAATCTGCTGCCACAGGCAGTGCGCGCCTATCCCGATTGCCTCCTGCGCGATCGGCAACACATCTTCGGTGCGCCGGAACACGTCAACAATGTCGATGGGGATCGGGATTTCCAGCAGGCTGGCGTAACAACGTTCGCCCAGAATGTCGGTGCCGGAAGCGGCGTAGCGCGGGTTCACCGGAATCACGCGAAAGCCATGCTCCTGCATGTACTTGGCGGCGAAGTAACTGGGTCTGTGCCATTCGGCAGAAAGTCCGACCACGGCAAGGGTGTGGCTTTGTTTGAAGATTTTGCGAAGCTGCTCGATGGTATTCATGAAGGCACGGCACCTGTAACCGGTGCATTATGAGTCAGAAGCCGGACACGCCTAAGCCCAACACTGTTCACCTAATGTCATTGCGGGCTCGACCCGCAATCCAGGTCCCAAGAACCGCTGGATGCCGGATCGAGTCCGGCATGACAAAGTGAACAGTATCGCGCCTAAGCCACCACGGTCACCCTAAAATCGGCGCTGCTAGCAACACCTTCAAGACCAGTTGATCCGTCATGTCCAAGCTCTATTTTCGCTACGCCGCGATGAACGCCGGAAAGTCCACCATGCTTTTGCAGGCCGCCCACAACTACATGGAACGCGGCATGTCCGTGAAACTCTTCACTGCCAAGGTGGATGACAGGCACGGCATCGGAATCATTCACTCGCGCCTGGGAATTGAACGAACTGCCCTGACCTACGACCAGTCCACGTCCTTCGACAGCAGCCTGCTGGAGCCGGACACCGCCTGCGTCTTCATCGATGAGGCGCAGTTTCTGACGCCGCGTCAGGTTCATCAACTGCATCGCCTTGCGCACCTTGCCGACGTTCCCGTCATCTGTTACGGCTTGCGCAGCGACTTCCTGGGCATGCCTTTTGAAGGCGCCGCGATTCTGCTGACGCTGGCCGATGACATTGAAGAGATCAAGACCATTTGCGCCTGTGGCAAAAAAGCCAGCATGAATGCGCGTATTGACATCGACGGCAAGCGCGTGCGCAGCGGCGAACAGATCCTCATTGGCGGCAACGTCAGCTACCGCGCCACCTGCCCTGACTGCTTTTACAACGAACCGGACACTGCCTTGGCCAGATGAGCGCTGCGCAGTCTGACTCTTTGTGATGACTGCGGTAAAGCCCCAATGCGGCGACAATCGGCATCTTTAACCAACTTTTGAGGCCTTTGGAATGAGATCGATGAAATCTGGAATGCTTGTCGCCGGCGTGGCATCCTTGCTGGCTCTTGCCGGCTGCAACCTGGATCAAAGCCCGAAGCCCGAAGCTTCAGCTGAAAAAGGCGTGACCGTGGCGACTGTCAACGGTACCGCCATCAGCAAGAGCCGCATCGATATGCTGCTCAGTCAGGGCGCTGGTTCGGGCCGGCCGGATACACCAGAAACGCGGCAAGCCATCATTGACCAGTTGGCGATGCAAATGGTGATTGCCGAGGAAGCGACCAAGAAGGGAATGGATAAATTACCCGAAGTGACGGAGCGGCTGGAGATGGTCCGTCAATCGGTTCTGGCCAACACCTATGTGCAGGACTTCATGAAGAACCATCCGGTGACCGACGAAGCCCTGAAAGCGGAATACGACCGGATCAAGGCCACCGTGACCGGCAACGAATACAAGGCACGCCATATCCTCGTGGAGAAAGAAGCCGAGGCCAAAGACATCATCGCCAGGCTCAAGAAAGATGTCGGCGCCTTTGCCAAACTGGCGATGGAAAAATCGAAGGACCCTGGCTCCAAGACCCGAGGCGGCGATCTGGGCTGGTTTGATCCGAGCCGGATGGTGCCCGAATTTGGCGCTGCGCTGAGCAAGCTCGAAAAAGGCAAGTTCACACAGGAGCCGGTGAAGTCCCAGTTTGGTTACCACGTCATTCTGCTGGAAGACACCAGGCCAGTCGAAGCGCCACCTCTGGAGCAGGTCAAGCCCAATCTGACGCAGCAGTTGCAGCAACAGAACCTGAAGAAGCAGCTTGACGATCTCAAGAGCAAAGCCAAGATCGAGATCGTGGCGGCAGCGCCGACTCCGGCAGCAGCAGCGGCACCCGCGTCGGCCGCTGCGTCAGGCGGAAAATAATTCCCGCGATGGAGGAAGGGATGGCCTATTCCGTTCAATCCCTGGCAGCGACACTGTGCACTGCACTGGTTTGTGGCTGTGCGACGCAAGGCTCAGCTCAACCCGCTGCCGTCCCTGAACTCAAACCGGGCAGGTTGATTGGTTACCTCCCGATCAGCGAGCGCATCGACTCGCGTGCCATCCTTCCTGCGCCACCCGTTGGCGCCGCGGCCACGGCAACTGACGAAGCCGTAAGCCGCGCTGCCTTGCGTTTGCGTGGCACGCCGCGCTGGACCTTGGCTGCCAGCGATGCCAATGTGAACTTCCCGGAAGCCGCTGGCATTTATTCGTGCGCCCTGGGCGCTCCGATCAGCGCGAAAGAGACGCCCTATCTGTATCAGATCCTGCGCCGTGCCGCCAGCGACGCGGGCTATGCGGGCGACGGCGCCAAAGACTTCTACAAGCGCAATCGCCCGTTTGTGATCAATAAGCAGCCCCCCTGCACGCCCGAGGAAATGAACGGTCGGGGAACCGATCGATCCTACCCTTCAGGCCATTCGGCAACGGGCACGGTGTGGGCGCTCATTCTTGCCGAACTGGCACCCGACAGAACGGTGCAGGTGCTCAGACGTGGTCAGGCCTACGCGGAAAGCCGTGTGGTGTGCAACATGCACTGGCAAAGCGACACGGTTCAAGGCCGTTTCGTGGGGGTCTACTCCTATACCCGCTTGCAAGCGAGCCCGGAGTTCCAGGCCGACATGCGGGCTGCGCGCAGTGAACTGGCTGAAGTCAGAGCCAAGAAGCTTCCTCCGACGCGGGATTGCGCCGCAGAATCCGATGCCCTGAAGATTGAACTGCCCTTGGCCGAGGGCGCTTAGAATGAGGCGTCACGCTGACGGACTTAGAAGAAGGTAGTTTCTTGCAAGGAGAGTCATTGTGGGTTACCTGCTGCCGATCCTGATTATTATCGGAATCCTCTATTACGTTTACCAGGATCGCCGAAGCAGCAACAAACTGAACCTGCTGCCAGAGCAGTTTGTGGTCTTTCATCTTGAGACGACAGGCCTCGGCGCCGCAAAGCATGAAATCATAGAGATTGGCGCCATGCGGGTCTTCCGGGAATCCACGACGCCACAGACGTTCCAGGCGCTCGTCAAACCACATGTGACCATCCCCCAGAAAATTGCTGATCGGACAGGTATCACGCAGGAAATGCTGGATCGCGATGGTGAGCTTTTGGCGGACGCACTGACCGCCTTTGCCGCATTCGTCGGCAACGTTCCACTCGTTTCATTCAATGCCAAGTTACATATGGAATTTTTGAATGCGGCGACGACCAGATGCAATATGGCGCCATTGAACAACAGAGTTTCGTGTGCATTGCAGATGGCACGCAGGGCTTGGCCGGATCGAAACAGTTACCGCCTTGCCGACCTTGCCAAGGACCAAAGTCCGGATGCAGTAGCAACGCACCGGGCACTCGAAAACTCCAAACATACCCTGGCAGTCTATGAAGCGGCAGCCTTCAAACTCAGATCTGTCAACTGAGGGACCGTTCGAGTCCGGTATGTACCGAGTGAAGATGGTGGGACATGAAGGACTTGAACCTTCGACCAAAGGATTATGAGTCCTCTGCTCTAACCAACTGAGCTAATGTCCCGACCGAAGACGGATTGTAGTGGTCTACTTGTGGTGGCTCAGGGCATTGCTGACGAGCTTGGAGGTGATATCCACAATCTGGATCATGCGGTCATAGGCCATGCGTGTCGGGCCGATCACGCCCAGCGTGCCGACCACCTGGCCATCGACTTCATAGGGCGCGCTGACGATGGACAGGTCCTCAAAGGGCACCACCTTGCTCTCGCCTCCAATGAAGATGCGCACACCTTCGGCCTGGCCGGCGATGTCGAGCAATCGCATGAGTTGGGCCTTTTGCTCGAACAGTTCAAAGGCGCGGCGCAGGTGCCCCATGTCGTTCGAAAAATCAGTCACCGCGAGCAGGTTTCGCTCACCTGAAATCACCACTTCGTCCTGAGTTTCGGAGATGGCATCCGAACTCACGGCGACGGCTGCCTGCATCAGACTGGCAATTTCAGAGCGCAGGGTTTCAACCTCACGTTGCAGGCGCTCACGCACCTGCTCGATGGCCAGCCCGACGTAGTGGCTGTTGAGATAATTTGCCGCCTCGACCAGTTGCACTTGCGAATAGTCGACCTCAGTAAAGATCACGCGGTTCTGCACGTCGCCTTCAGGTGAGACGATGATGACCAGCAGACGTCGCTCCGACAGTCGCAAAAACTCGATGTGACGAAACACCGATGAACGCCGTGGTGCGATCACCACACCGACAAACTGGGACAGACTCGATAGCAGGTTGGCCGCATTGGAGATGACTTTTTGCGGCTGATCGGGCGCCAGACTTTGCGTCGCCAACTGGCCACGTCGCACGGTCAGCATGGTGTCGACAAACAGGCGGTAGCCGCGCGCAGTCGGTATCCGTCCGGCCGAGGTATGCGGACTGACGATCAGACCGAGGTCTTCCAGATCCGACATGACGTTGCGGATTGTGGCCGGTGACAATTCAAGACCGGATGCTTTGGAAAGCGTGCGTGAACCCACCGGCTGCCCATCGGCGATGTAGCGCTCAACCAGCGCTTTCAACAACAACTTGGCACGATCATCGAGCATCGACCCATTTTAGTGATGTAATTTGCGGATGAAGTCAAAATTCCCGCTGGTGGCGTTGATAGGCAAATACCAGACTGTTGCGTCTGGGGCGTCCGGTGCATCCTCACGCAATGTGCTGGAAGACATCGCCCAGTTCCTGCACGCTCAGGGTTGTGATGTGATCTTTGAACACGACACGGCGCTCAACATGGGCATCTCTGGCTATCCGGTGCTCAACCTGCTCGCCATTGGCAAGCAGTGCGATCTGGCTCTGGTGGTTGGCGGCGACGGCACCATGCTGGGCATTGGTCGCCAGCTCGCTCCTTTTGGCGTACCCCTGATCGGCATCAACCAGGGGCGGCTCGGTTTCATCACCGACATCCCCTTGGGCAGCTACCGTGCCACGCTGGCGCCCATGCTGCGCGGGCAGTTTGAAGAAGACCACCGCAGCCTGATCCATGCCAGAGTGCTGCGTGACGGGCATTGCGTTTTCGACGCGCTGGCCATGAACGATGTGGTCGTCAATCGCGGTGCCACGTCGGGCATGGTTGAATTGCGGGTCGAGGTGGATGGCCATTTTGTGGCGAATCAGCGTGCTGATGGCCTGATCATTGCCACACCGACCGGATCCACCGCCTATTCGCTTTCGGCCGGTGGGCCAATACTGCATCCTTCGATTCCGGGCTGGGTGCTGGTGCCAATTGCCCCACACACGCTGTCCAATCGCCCCATCGTGCTGGCCAACGCTACCGAGATTGCCATCGAAGTGGTGGCCGGGCGCGACGCCAGTGCCAGTTTCGACACCCAGTCACTGGCTTCGCTGCTGCACGGCGACCGCATCGTGGTGACGCCGTCCGAGCACCATGTGCGTTTTCTGCATCCCAAGGGGTGGTCCTACTTTGACACCTTGCGCCAGAAGCTGCACTGGAATGAGGGAGTGGCCTGATCGTGGCACTGCGCCGTATTGCTCTGCGCAATTTCGTGATCGTCAGTGAGCTTGAGCTTGACCTGACCGGCGGCTTCACCGTGCTGACGGGCGAAACCGGCGCCGGCAAGTCAATCCTGATCGACGCACTGCAACTGGCCACGGGCGGGCGCGCCGACGTGGGGCTGATCCGTGAAGGCACCGACAAAACCGAGGTCAGCGCCGAGTTTGACCCAGCACCCGCGCTGACGCCCATGCTTGAAGCGGGTGGCTTTGAACCTGGCGAAGCGCTGCTGCTGCGGCGCACGCTCGACCTGCAAGGCAAGAGCCGCGCCTGGATCAATGGCAGCCCGGCCACCGCCACGCAGTTGCGAGAGATCGGTGAACAGTTGCTCGACATTCACGGCCAGCATGCCTGGCAGAGTCTGACCCGACCCGACGCAGTGCGTGCGCTGCTTGATGCCTATGGGCAGATTTCAGCAGCGGCACTCGCCATCCTTTGGCAAAACTGGCGCCAGGCACAGAGCGAGTTGGCACAGGCTCAGGCTGCGCAAGCGTCCCTGCAAAACGATCACGAACGCCTGGTCTGGCAAATGGCCGAAGTGGAGAAGCTCGCGCCCTTGCCCGACGAATGGGAGGAACTCAGCACCGAGCAGGGTCGACTCTCCAATGCGCAAGCCCTGATCGACGCGGCCCATGGCGCACTGCAGACGCTGGACGACGATGACGTCTGTGCGCGCAGCACGCTTCATGCCGCGCACCAGACCCTGCAGCAGCACGAGCATCTTGAACCTGGTTTCCGGGAACTTGCAGAACTGCTGTCGTCCAGTCTGGCACAGGTGCAGGACAGCGTCCACGGATTGCGCGCCTACCTGCGCAAGACCGAACCAGACCCGCAGCGTCTGGCCGAGCTCGATGACCGCATGGCCCAGTGGCTGGCGCTCGCCCGACGTTACAAGCGTGCGCCGGCCGACCTGCCCGAGTTGCTGGGCGGTTGGAAACTCGATCTCGAGAAGCTCGAAGCGGCGACCGATCTGACGGGCCTGCAGGCAAAGCAGAATACTGCGGAGCAAGCCTACATGCATGAGGCACGACGGATCTCTGTCGCGCGCGCCAAGGTAGCGCCAAAGCTCGCCAGCGCCATCACGCAGGCAATGCAGGGTCTGGGCATGCAGGGCGGGCAATTTGAAGTAGCGCTGCAAAGGGCAGTGCAGCCGATGCAGCACGGTCTGGAGGATGTGAGCTTTCTGGTGGCTGGTCATGCCGGCAGCACCCCGCGCCCGGTCAACAAGGTGGCCTCCGGGGGCGAACTCTCGCGCATGGCACTGGCCATTGCCGTCACGACCAGTGCACTGGGCACGGCGCAAACCCTGATATTTGACGAAATCGATGCCGGTGTTGGCGGCGCGGTGGCGCAAACCGTCGGGCGCTTGATGAAGCGCCTGGGAATCGACCGGCAGGTGCTGGCGGTAACCCATTTGCCGCAGGTGGCCGCCAGCGCCGACCAGCACCTGTTGGTGGCCAAACAGACGCAGGGTCAGACGACCCTCAGTTCGGTGTTCACGGTTCAGGGTGAGCAGCGAGTGACCGAAGTGGCGCGCATGCTCGGTGGCGAGCACCTGTCGGAAACGACCTTGGCGCACGCCAAAGAAATGTTACAAGGACTGGGGTAAGGTCATGCATATTGAACCGGCCAGTTTGCAGCTTGTCCTGATCACCGGCATGTCCGGTTCGGGCAAGTCCGTGGCGCTGCATGCGCTGGAGGACGCTGGCTTCTTTTGCGTCGACAATCTTCCACCAGAGTTGTTGTTGCCATTTGTCACGTTGGAGCGACAGCAGAACGCGAGTCGGGTCGCCATCGCGATGGATGCGCGCAACGCCAATTCGCTGCACCTGTTGCCGACGCAGTTTGCGCTTCTGAAAGAGCAGGGTATCACCGTCAAGTCGCTTTTCCTGGACGCAACCACGGAAACGCTGGTGCGACGCTATTCAGAGACCCGGCGCAAGCATCCTCTGTCGCAGACAGAATCGGACCCGACGGAAACAAACATGCGCCGCGTGCTGGTGCATGCGATTGAAATCGAACGTGAACTGCTAACCCCGCTGCGCGAGCAGGCGCACATCATCGACACCAGCATCATCCGCTCGTCGCAGCTGCAGGGCTATGTGAAATCGCTGATTACAACCGCCGGCGAGCAGCTCACGCTGGTCTTCGAATCCTTTGCCTTCAAGCGCGGTGTCCCCACCGACGCCGACTACGTCTTTGATGTACGCATGCTGCCCAATCCGCACTATGAACCCGCGTTGCGCCACCTGACCGGCAGGGACGAAGCGGTTGCTGCCTTCCTGCGGGTCCAGGCCGATGTCGCGCAGATGCAGGACCAGATTCACGGCTTTCTGAATCACTGGCTGGACGCCCTGGCGCGTGATCACCGCAGTTACGTCACAGTGGCTATTGGCTGTACCGGTGGCCAGCACCGCTCGGTCTATCTGGTCGAACAACTGGTCAATCTGTTCCAAGGCAGGTGGGTCACCTTGAAGCGCCATCGCGAACTGGAAAGCCGCTGACTTGTGTCAGCAACTTCCTGACCGGCGCGGGCAAACCCAGGGCTGGCCACTCAGGCGCCGCAAACCAGGCACCCTCAGAGCTGGGTCTGACAGATTTCGGCAACAACACTTGAACCGGATGAAGGTACAGGTCCTTATGAGTCAGCACATGCGTCAGCGCGGGCGCGTCGAGTAACGCCGCCTGATAGTCTGCGGGCAGTGCCGCCTGCAGCGCCGCGCGATCTTCGAACAGGGCAAAGCAGTAGAGACCACCCCAGACACCGGGACTCGGACGTTTGCTCAGCCAGATGGAGCCATCTAGCGCTTGCGCCCAGAGCAACCAGATTGACTGCGCGCTGCGCTTGACCTTGCGCGTCTTGACCGGATATCGCTGCTGCTGCCCGAGCCGCCGGGCAACGCACAAGGTTTCGAGTGGACAGAGCTCACAAGTCGCATTGCCCTTGCAGACAGTGGCGCCCAGATCCATCAAACCCTGCGTGTAACGCGGCATCGCCTGAATCAGATCGCGTCGCGGCAATAGCTCGGTGGCCAGTCGCCAGAGCTCCCGCTCATTGGCAACGAGCGACAGATCACCATCAAAACCGAGCACACGCGTCAGCACGCGCCGCACATTACCGTCGAGAATGGCGACGCGCTCGCCAAAGCACAGCGCTGCGATGGCGGCCGCCGTGGACGGCCCAATGCCTGGCAAGGTCTGCAGCAATTGCGCCGTTGGCGGAAAAGAGCCGCCGTGCAGCTCCATCACCTGTGCAGCGCACCGATGCAGGTTGCGCGCGCGACTGTAGTAGCCCAAACCGCTCCAGAGCCCGAGCACTTCATCCATTGGCGCAGCCGCCAATGCCGCGACGTCCGGGAAGCGCTTGAGGAAGCGCACAAAATAGTCGCGCACCGTTGCCACCTGGGTTTGCTGCAACATGATCTCCGACAACCAGACATGGTAGGGGTCGCGCTTGCGCTGCCAGGGCAAGTCGTTGCGTCCACTGACCTTCTGCCACTTCACCACCTTGCCGGCGATGGCCGGCAGCACACCGGCAGCGTCGTTATTCAGGCTTTTTGGCATTGCGGGCAATAGAAGGTCGAGCGCTGTCCCTGACGCAATGTTTTGATTGTCCTTGAGCAGACACGACACGGCTCCCCCTGACGTGCATACACCATGGTTTCAAACTGGAAATGCCCCTTTTCACCGCTGGCGCTGGAAAAGTTGCGCAAGGTGCTTCCGCCGCTGACGAGAGCACGCCCCAGGATGTCGCGAATGGCCGCGTGCAACCGGGCCACGCGCGGCCGGCTCAGGCGCTCCGCAGGCACCGTCGGGCGGATCCCGGCCTGAAATAGCGCCTCGGATGCATAGATGTTGCCCACGCCGACCACGACCTCGCCGGCCAGCAGCACCTGCTTGATCGCTGCCTTGCGACGCCGCAAACCGGCATGAAACCGGTCGACGTCAAAATCGTCGGTCAAGGGCTCGACGCCAAGCCGTCCCAGCAGCGTGCTGGCTGCGCCCGTATCCTGCGCATCGGCGTAAACCACAGCGCCAAAGCGGCGCGGATCATTCAGAGTCAGTGTGCCCTGCGTCGTCAGCATCGCGAAATGATCATGCTTACCCAACGCCGGCAGGTCAGCGACAAAGCTCAAACTGCCCGACATCCCCAGATGCAGCATCAGCAAGCCCTGGTCAAGATCGATCAGCAGGTACTTGCCGCGCCTGCGCACCCCCAGCACGCTCCGGCCAACCAGTAGAGCGGGTGCGCAACCCAGCGGCCAGCGCAGGGACTTGCCCATCCGTACAGAAAGAATTTTGGCGCCCGCAATCCTGCTGGCAAAACTCAGACGGGTCACTTCAACTTCGGGTAATTCAGGCATGACAAACAATAGGTGCGGACATGGATTATTATGGTCCGATGCTGCTTTTCAATCGCTTCCTGCTCCCGCTCATCTGCGTCTGCGCGCTCGGCGTTCAGGCACAGACGAGCGAAGGCAACGGCGCTGCGCCGCTGAATTCGGCGCTGGACAGCGAGCTTTTCTACGAGCTCCTTCTTGGTGAACTTCATGCGCGTGACGGCGAACCGGGCGCTGGATACTCTTTGCTTCTGGATGCCGCACGCAAGACCAACGACGGGCGGCTCTATCAGCGTGCCGTGGACATCGCATTGCAGTCACGTTCAGGCGACTCCGCTCTGGCGGCAGCCCGTGCGTGGCGGCAGGCCATGCCCGCTTCCAGGGAAGCCAATCGCTATGTGCTGCAGATATTGATCGGACTGAACCGCGTTGGCGAAACGGTCGAGCCACTGAAGCGCGAGGTGACCGCCACCGATGCCAAGGAACGCGCTGCCGTGATTTCTGCCATTCCGCGCTACTTCGCCCGTGTCGGCGACAAGAAGCTTGCTGCAGCGACGGTGGAACAGGCCTTGACTTCGTACCTGGCTGCACCCGTGCTGGGCGTGGCAGCGTGGACCAGCATCGGCCGCCTGCGGCAGGACGCTGGTGACAGCGCTGGCGCACTGGAAGCTGCACGTCGCGCGCAGGCACTCGACGCCAGGGCAGAGGGTCCGGCCATGCTGGCTCTCTCCATGATGAATTCGAAGACGCCACAGGCCGAGGCGATCGTAAAGAAGTACCTGGAAGGTGCAGCGCAAGCCGAATTCCGGATGGAGTACGCGCGGCTCCTTCTGGATGTACAGCGCTATGGGGAGGCGGCGCAGCAACTGCTGTTTGTGACCACCGAAAAACCCGATTACATGCCAGCCTGGCTGGTGCGTGGGGCACTCGAATTGCAGGACGGGAAGTTGACTGCGGCCGAGCAGTCTTTCAGCCGCTATGTCGATCTGGCATTGGTCAATCGCGGCACACCGGTGCGTGCCGACGCCAGCCGTGGTCTGATTCAGGCCTATCTATCGCTGGCCCAGATCGCCGAGCAGGGCAAGGATTTTGCCAAGGCTGATGCCTGGCTCAAGCGCATTGACAACCCGGAGGATTTGCTGAGCGCGCAATTTCGTCGTGCCTCCATTCTGGCGCGTCAGGGCAAACTTGACGAGGCGCGCGCGCTGGTTCGCAGCCAGCCCGAAAAGTCGGCGCAGGATGCACGGCTGAAGATGGAGGCAGAAGTGCAGTTGCTGCGTGAAGGCAAGCTCTACAAGAGCGCCTACGAACTGCTTGCGAAGGCGAGCAAACGCTTTCCGGATGACTTTGATCTGGTTTACGACATGGCCATGATGGCGGAGAGACTCGGAAAACTCGACGACATGGAGCGCATGTTGCGACAGGTAATGGCCGGCAAGCCCGATCATCAACACGCCTACAACGCTCTCGGTTTCTCCCTGGCTGAGCGCAACACGAGACTGGTCGAAGCTCGGCAACTGGTTCTGAAGGCGCTGGAGTTCGCGCCGGCAGACCCCTTCATCACCGACAGTCTGGCCTGGGTCGAGTACCGTGCCGGCAACCTGGCCGAGGCCCTGCGCCTCTTGCAGGGCGCATTCAAAGCCAGGCCTGACGCGGAAATCGCTGCCCATCTGGGTGAGGTGCTGTGGACACTGGGTCGGCGAGAGGATGCATTGGTCGTCTGGAAGGAAGGCACCCAGATCAACGCCGACAACGAGACCCTGCTGAACACCCTTAAACGCCTGCGTGTGAAGTTGTAATGTCGCCTTCAAAGGCTATCCGCTGGGTCGTTCTTGCCGCAGCCGTTTCGCTGAGCGCTTGCGCGACAGCACCAGCCGCCATTGATGGCACCGGCCCCAAGCGCTGGCAAGGACGGCTGGCGATTACGATCCAATCAACTCTGGAACAATTGCCATCACAGGCCCTGACCGGAGGTTTTGCGCTTCGTGGCGACCCACAGGTCGGCGAATTGACCCTCTACACGCCGCTCGGCGGTACCGTCGCCACCCTGTCCTGGAACGCCAACACGGCAAGCTTGCAAAGTGCCGGCCAGACCAGGGACTTTGAATCGCTGGACGCCTTGATCCGGCACACCACGGGCACCGAATTGCCGCTGACTGCGCTGTTTGCATGGCTCGCCGGAGACAATAGTGAAGTCGCCGGCTGGCAAGCCGACCTCTCGCAGTACGCTGCGGGGCGCATACTGGCGCGGCGCACCGAAGCGGGATCCGAGACACAAATCCGACTGATACTTGAAAAATGAAGTCGCTCTACGACATTGCAGCACCGGCCAAGCTCAACCTGTTCCTGCACGTCACGGGGCGCAGAAATGACGGCTATCACCTGTTGCAGTCGGTTTTCATGCTCATTGACTGGCACGACACCCTGCATTTTGAGCTGCGTTCGGATGGACAAATCAGTCGAGAAGATCTTGGCACGCCGCTGCCAGCCGATGATCTGGTGCTGCGTGCCGCTCACGCCCTGCAGGGCAGTAGCGCCAGCCCCCTCGGGGCTCACATCGGCATTGAAAAGCGAATTCCCGCACAGGCCGGCATGGGTGGCGGATCAAGCGACGCCGCATCAACACTGCTCGCTTTGAACCGCCTGTGGAAGCTCGATTACTCACTGGAGAAGCTCAGCCAGATCGGACTTGGTCTTGGTGCGGACGTGCCGTTTTTTCTGGCGGGACAAAACGCCTGGGTAGAAGGAGTTGGTGAAAAAATCTCCCCTATTGCGCTGCCGGAGGGTCGTTTCCTGGTGGTCAAACCGGAGCAGGGGCTGGAAACGCGCCTGATTTTCTCGGACCCGTCCCTCAAAAGGGACAGTCAGACTGCTATAATTTCCGGCTTCCTGGCAGATGCATTCGGTTTTGGCCGCAACGATCTGCAAAGCGTTGCCGAAAGGCTTTGTCCAGGCGTGACGCAGGCCCTTGAATGGCTTGCCTCACAGGGCCTGAAGGGTCGAATGACAGGTTCTGGAAGCGCGGTGTTTGCACATGTATTGCAGCAGCCTGACATGGGTAGCGTGCCAGGCGCATTTGAGGTCCGGTTATGTCAGAGTTTGGCTGTTCATCCCCTGGTGGGCTGGGCGGTCAGTAAGGGTTTATCGGTTGGCGGTCTTTGACTGTCAACCCGTGTAGGGGAGTCGCCAAGTTGGTTAAGGCACTGGATTTTGATTCCAGCATGCGAAGGTTCGAATCCTTCTTCCCCTGCCAAACAATTCGCTGTACCCGCTGTACGCCAGTGCAGCAGTTACCGTAAGCAGAACGCACAGGCGCAAACATCACTCAACCGCTGGACTATTCATGCAGGCTCCCGAAACCCCTGATTTCATGGTTTTTACCGGCAATGCCAATCCCGGTATGGCTGCGCAGATCGCAAGCCATCTGAATATTTCGCTGGGTGCGGCGGCCGTCGGTCGCTTCTCGGACGGAGAAGTTTCGGTGGAAATCAATCAGAATGTCCGGGCGCGCGACGTTTTCGTAGTGCAATCCACCTGCGCTCCAACCAACGAAAACCTGATGGAATTGCTGATCATGGTGGACGCACTCAAGCGTGCATCGGCCGAACGCATCAGCGCCGTCATCCCCTATTTTGGCTACGCGCGGCAAGACCGGCGCCCGCGCTCGAGCCGGGTGCCGATTACCGCCAAGGTGGTCGCCAACATGCTGCAGGCAGTCGGTGTGGCACGCGTCCTGACCATGGATTTGCATGCCGACCAGATTCAGGGATTTTTTGACATTCCGGTGGACAACATTTACGCCTCGCCAGTGTTGCTCGGGGATTTGCGGCAAAAGAAATATAAGGATTTGATCGTGGTTTCGCCTGACGTTGGCGGCGTGGTGCGCGCGCGCGCCCTGGCCAAGCAGCTCGATTGCGATCTGGCCATCATCGACAAGCGTCGCCCGCGCGCCAATGTGAGCGAAGTGATGCACGTGATCGGTGAGATTGACGGCCGCAACTGCGTCATCATGGACGACATGATTGACACCGCTGGCACGCTGGTCAAGGCGGCCGAGGTTCTGAAGACACGGGGCGCAAAAAAGGTTTATGCCTATTGCACGCACCCGATTTTTTCCGGCCCGGCGATAGAACGAATCACCAATGGCACAGCGCTCGATGAGGTGGTTGTTACCAACACCATCCCGCTGAGTCAGTCAGCTACGGCCTGCCGCAAGATTCGCCAGCTCAGCGTTGCACCACTGATCGCGGAAACGATTCAGCGCATTGCCAAGGGTGAGTCGGTCATGAGATTGTTTTCGGATCAGGACAACCTCTTTTAGGGTTCCTGAACCGGACAAGCGTGGGTTCGCAGCGCACACCCGTGTGTACTGTCGGACCTTTTTTTAGCCGGAGTCACACTGGTCGCGGTGGACTCCTACAGGAGTGAAACTATGAAATTCGTCGCTTTTGAGCGCGCCAAGCAAGGTACGGGTGCGAGCCGCCGTCTGCGCATATCCGGTCGCACACCAGGCATTGTCTACGGTGCCGGGATTGAGCCACAACAGATCGAAATCGATCATAACGCCCTGTGGCACGCCCTGAAAAAGGAAACGTTCCATTCGACCATTCTGGACATGGAAATTGACGGCAAAGAGCACAAGGTTCTGCTGCGTGACGTGCAGATGCACCCGTACAAGCAATTGATCCTGCACATTGATTTCCAGCGCGTCGACGCCAACACCAAACTGCACATGAAGGTGCCGCTGCACTTCAGCGGTGACGAGAACTCGGTGGCTGTCAAGGCAGAGGGCTGCATGGCCAATCACGTCCTGACCGAAATCGATGTGATGTGCCTGCCGGCCGACCTGCCTGAGTTCATCTCGGTGGATCTGAGTGGACTGAAGAAGGGTGTATCGCTGCACCTGTCCGACATCACGCTGCCCAAGGGCGTCTCGGCCGTCACGCACGGCAAGACCAACCCGGTCGTCGTTTCGGTCGTTGTGATTGGCGCTGCCGAAGCACCGACCGCCGAAGCCGATCCCGCAGCCGCCGCCGCTGCGGGTGCACCAGCCGCTGCTGCTGCAGCCCCGGCCGCCGCAGGAAAGGCTGCGCCCGCAGCCAAGGCGCCGGCTGCCAAAGCACCTGCGGCCAAGAAGAAGTAGTAGTCTGAGAGGGCCCACTTCGGTGGGCCACTCCAAGCGTCATGATCAGGCTGTTTGTTGGCCTTGGCAACCCCGGCCCAGAGTACGAGTCAACCCGCCATAACGCGGGTTTCTGGTGGCTGGACGAGGTCGCTCGCAGTCTGAAGACTGGTCTTGTGATGGAGCGTAGTTATTACGGCCTGGTCGGACGATGCAACGTCAACGGACAAGCCGTCTGGCTGCTCCAGCCCCAAACGTTCATGAACCTGTGCGGCAAGTCCGTCGCGGCATTGGCACGTTTTTACAAGATCGAGCCGCACGAAATACTGGTGGGACATGACGAACTCGACATCATTCCGGGCGAAGCCAAACTCAAACTCGCCGGCAGTCATGCCGGCCACAACGGGTTGCGCGACATTCATGCCCAGCTTGGCACTGACGACTACTGGCGCTTGCGCCTGGGAATAGGTCATCCTGGCGTCAAGGCGGAGGTCATCAACTGGGTGCTGAAAAAACCTTCCCTGGACCACCGAATAGCCATCGACCAGTGCATTGATCGTGCCCTGACGGCACTGCCGCACCTTTTGGCAGGCGAAATGGACAAGGCCACTTTGCTGATTCATACCAGTAAACCCGTGCGTCCCAAGCCGCCCAGGCCGGAGCCCACCGCGCAGTAAACTCAGGCTCGAAACACGCTCTTGAACGGGAGTAATCGATGCCACATCTGCCCTTGACCGCCGCGTTGTCATGCGCGCTTGCAGCCCTGTCCAGCCTTGCGGCAGCCCAGGTGAGCTACAAGTGCGGCAACAGCTACAGCCAGACCCCATGCCCTGACGCCGTCGTAGTCGACAAGACTGACCAACGCACGAACGCGCAAAAGGCGCAGGCCGACCAGGCCACGCAGCGCGATACCCGCCTGGCCAACACCATGGAAAAAGCCCGCCTGCAGCAGGAAGCCAAGGATCTGGCCGCCAACACGCCCGCCACCAAAGCCAGCAGGCCGGCGTCAGCCAGCAAGCACAGCGCGGACAAGACCAAGAAGGTCCGCGTAAAAAAAGCGGTGCCACCGATGGCCAAGAAAGAGGCGGCAGCCAAGTCCTGATCGCGCGGGAGAATTCAGCATTAAGGTGGATCAGGCTGACGGGGCACTCGGCTCCGCGGCTGTCCTCCGTCCTGCGGACTCCCCCTTTATGCCGCTGCGCTGAGCGCCCCATCAACCTGATCTTGCACGCGGTGTTGGTATTCGAAGCATGCAGACCACCAACGTTGGGACTAGGAGTTCGAAGATGCGTTCGGCAACTGGGCCTGCAAACTCCGGTACTTTTGCCACAGGGTTTCTCGGCTTTCGACATGATGCGGGTCTACCGGAATGCAGGCCACCGGACAGACCTCAACGCACTGAGGCGTCTCGAAATGACCGACGCATTCGGTACATTTGGCTGCATCGATCTGGTAGATTTCGACACCCATGAAGATGGCGCCGTTCGGGCACTCGGGCTCGCAGACGTCGCAATTGATGCACTCGTCGGTAATGGTCAGTGCCATCGCTTAACATTCATAACATCGTGAATCATCGTTCGACCCCGTAACATGCAGCAAATTATCGGCGACGCCGCGCTCTGATATCCCGTGGGCCTGTTTCTTTTCAAACGTCTGGGCACCCTGCTTGCCACTTTGTTGGGCGCATCGGTTGTCATTTTCCTGGTGCTGGAAATACTCCCGGGCAACGCGGCGCAGATTCTGATGGGACCGGATGCTTCGCCCGAGGCAGTGCAGGCACTGGCCGTCAAACTGGGGCTCGACCTGCCACCCATGACGCGTTACTGGCAGTGGCTCGGCGGCTTGCTGGTGGGCGATCTTGGCATCAGCTACAGCTACAGCACTGCCGTGCTTGAACTGGTGTTGGAGCGACTGGCACTGACAGTGCCGCTGGCGCTGATGGCGATGTGCCTGACCACGGTACTGGCACTGGTGACAGGAATTTATGCGGCCTCGCACCATAACCGTGCCGGTGACGTCGGCATGATGGGTCTCGCGCAAATCGGCATTGCCGTACCCAACTTCTGGTTCGCCATCCTGCTCATATTGCTGTTCTCGGTGCAACTGCAGTGGTTTTCTGCTGGCGGCTTTCCTGGCTGGGATGAAGGTGTCCTGCAGGGCCTCAAATCGCTGCTGCTGCCCGCCATCTCGCTGGCGGTGGTGCAGGCGGCCATTCTGGCGCGCATCACGCGCTCCGCCTTGCTGGAAGTGTTGCGCGAGGATTTTGTGCGCACGGCGCGGGCCAAGGGTCTGTCGCGTCGCACCACGTTGTGGGGTCATGTGCTGCGCAACGCGATGATTCCGGTCATCACCGTCATGGGCCTGCAGTTTGCCAATTTGCTGGCCGGCACCATCGTCGTGGAAAACGTTTTTTATCTGCCGGGTCTGGGTCGGCTCATCTTCCAGGCGATCTCGAACCGGGACCTGATCGTCGTGCGCAACTGTGTCATGCTGCTGGCCGCCATGGTGATCGTCGTCAACTTCGTCGTCGACGTGCTGTACGCGGTGATCGATCCGCGCGTGAAAGCCAGCGACATATGAGCCAGAGCCCGAGCTTCATGGCGCGCGCCCTGCACCATCGCAGCTTTGTGATTGGCGCGATGCTGACCCTGCTGCTGCTCGGCGCAGCCGCGCTGTCACTGGTGTGGACACCGTGGTCGCCGTATGAAATTGACATGGCCGCCAAACTCCAGTTGCCCGACGCCGAGCACTGGCTTGGCACCGACCCCTTCGGTCGCGACGTTACCTCGCTGCTGCTGGTAGGTGCGCGCAACTCGATTCTGGTCGGTGTGATTGCGGTAGGCATCGGCTTGACAATTGGCACAGCGCTGGGTCTGCTGGCGGCGGCGCGACGCGGCTGGGTTGAAGAACTGATCATGCGGCTGGCCGATTTCACCTTCGCCTTTCCGGCCATCCTGAGTGCCATCATGATGACCGCCGTCTTTGGTGCGGGCATCGTCAACTCGATCACCGCCATCGGCATCTTCAATATCCCGACCTTTGCCCGCATCACCCGGGCCAGCGCCAACGCCATCTGGTCGCGTGAATTCGTGCTCGCCGCTCGTGCCTGCGGCAAAGGCCCCTGGCGTATCACCATCGAGCACGTGCTGCCCAATATTTCATCCGCCCTGATCGTGCAGGCCACCATCCAGTTCGCGCTGGCCATTCTGGCCGAGGCTGCGCTGTCCTACCTCGGTCTGGGCACGCAGCCGCCGCAGCCCTCATGGGGTCGTATGCTGGCGGAAGCTCAAACCCTGCTGTTTCAGGCGCCCTTGCTGGCTGTCTTTCCTGGCATCGCGATTGCCATGGCGGTGCTGGGTCTGAACCTGGCAGGTGACGGCCTGCGTGACCTGCTCGACCCACGTCTGGCGCGAAAACGCTGACACCGATATGGCACTGCTCGAAGTCGAGAATTTAAGCGTGCAATTGCAGACCCAGCGCGGGCCGGCGATGGCGGTGCGCGCCGTCAATTTCCAGCTGGAACGCGGCGAGACACTGGGACTGATCGGTGAATCGGGCTGTGGCAAATCGATCACCGCGATGGCGCTGATGGGGTTGCTGCCAGACAACGCTGTCATTGGCGGCAGCATCCGCTTTGACCAGCAGCAACTGGTGGGTCAGAGCGACGCCATGTTGCGGCAGCTGCGCGGCAATCGCATCGGCATGATTTTTCAGGAGCCGATGACGGCCTTGAACCCGGTGCACAGCATTGGCGACCAAGTAACCGAGCCGCTGCGGCTGCACCGCGGCGCTTCACGAGATGCCTCACGGCGTCAGGCCATTGCGCTGCTGGAGCGGGTCGGCATTGCCGATGCCGCGCGCCGCTTCGATGCCTATCCGCATCAGTTTTCCGGTGGTCAGCGTCAGCGCATCACGATCGCCATGGCACTGGCCTGCGAACCCGATCTGTTGATCGCTGATGAGCCCACCACGGCGCTGGACGTCACGATTCAGGGACAGATTCTGGACCTCATCAGCGAACTGGTCGAGGAACGCGGCATGGCGCTGATACTGATTTCGCACGATCTGGGTGTGATCGCTGAAAACGTATCACGCATGCTGGTGATGTATGGCGGCACGGTGGTCGAAAGTGGCCCGACACAGGCCGTTTTCGGCCAGATGGCGCACCCCTACACACGCGGCCTGTTTGGTGCGCGACCCCAGCTGGGCGGCGCGCGCGGCAAGCGCCTGAGCACGATCGAGGGCACGGTGCCGGAACTGGCTGACCTGCCGCCGGGCTGCCCGTTTCAGCAGCGCTGCGCCCGGGCCAGCCTCGCCTGCGCCGCCGCGCTGCCCGTGCCCATCGAATTGGGACAGTCGCATCGCGTGAGTTGCCTGCACCTTGAACTGCCAACCGGCGTGATTCAGCCATGAGCGAAACCCTGCTGCAACTCGACCACGTGACGCGCAGCTACACGCTGCCGCGTGAGCGCCTGTGGGGCCCGGCACCGCAGGTGCACGCCGTTCGTGGCGTGAGCCTGCGCATGCACAGCGGCTGCAACCTCGGGGTCGTCGGAGAATCCGGCTCCGGCAAGTCGACACTGGCACGTCTGGTCATGGGTCTGGAAGCGCCCAGCAGCGGCTCGGTACAGATGCTGGGTCAGGACCTCAATCAACTTGGTGCTGCGGCCTTGCGTGAAGCGCGGCGCAATTTCCAGATGGTGTTTCAGGACCCTTACGGCTCGCTTGACCCGCGTCAGACCGTGCAGCGCATCGTCACTGAGCCTCTTGCGGCACTTGGCGGAGCCGACGCGATGGAGCAGCAGCGCCGGGCCCAGGATGTGCTGGGCGCGGTAGGCCTGCGCAGCAGCGATCTGAGCAAGTACCCGCACGAGTTTTCCGGCGGCCAGCGCCAGCGCGTCGCGATCGCGCGAGCCCTCATCACGCGCCCCCGACTGATCGTCGCCGATGAGCCCGTGAGCGCGCTCGACGTTTCGGTGCAGGCGCAGGTGCTGAACCTGATGCAGGATCTGTCGCAGCAGTTTGGCGTCACCTACCTGCTCATCAGTCACGATCTGGCAGTGGTGGACTACCTGTGCGACGAGGTCGCAGTGATTTACCAGGGGCGAATTGTGGAACAGGGTTCGCCGCTGACACTGTTCAAGGGCGCAGCCCACCCCTACACACAGGCCCTGCTGCAGGCAGTACCACGTGTCAGCACGCTGTCGCCGCGTGGCGCTCGCAAGCGCGCAGCGCTGTCAGTTGCCAATCCACAAGGCGCCGACGCCTGCCCGTATGCCGCGCGCTGTCCGCAGGCGCAGGCGCTGTGCGCCCAGCAGCGCCCCGAACTGCAGAGCCTGGCGCAGGGACATCAGGTGGCCTGTCATTTCGCCACCGCGCGCACGCCCGACAGTTAACGTCGGCGGTGGTATCGTTCGTTTTGTCGGATTCCGGAATTTTGTTTTACAACCTATTTTTCACAGGAGCAGCCACATGATCAATCGTCGTCAAGTACTCAGCACCGCAGCCAGCGGCGCCGCGCTGGCATCACTGCCATGGGCAGCCCAGGCGCAAGGCAAGAAGGACAGCGTGGTGCTGGCCATGACGCTGGAGCCGCCGGGGCTGGATCCGACTGCCGGCGCTGCTTCGGCCATTGCCGAGATCGTGCAATACAACGTATTCGAGACGCTGACCAAGATCAACAGCGACGGCACGGTTTCACCCCTGCTGGCAGAAAGCTGGGAAATCTCGCCCGACCTCAAGACCTACACCTTCAAACTGCGCAAGGGTGTCAAGTTCCAGAACGGCGAACCCTTCAATGCCAAAGCCGTCAAATTTTCGTTTGAGCGTGCCGCTGCCGAGAAGAGCACCAACAAGGACAAACGCACCTTCGCCGGCATGGCGAGCGTGGCAGCGATAGACGACCACACCGTGGTCATCCTGAACACCGGACTGGACCCGGACTTCCTGTTCCTGATGGGTCAAGCCACCGCCATCATCGTCGAGCCCAAGAGCGCCGAGAACAATGCAACCAAGCCGGTCGGCACCGGTCCCTACCAGCTCTCGGCATGGAACAAGGGTTCGTCTGTCACACTGAGCAAGTGGGACGCCTACCGCAATGCGGCTGGCATCAAGATCAAGAAGGTGACTTTCCGCTTCATCAGCGACCCGGCAGCGCAAGTGGCTGCCCTGCTGGCCGGTGACGTCGATGCCTTCCCGCGCGTCACGCCACGCAGCGTCGTGCAGTT
>JBAXNI010000017.1:0-34406 GCA_037133835.1 Comamonadaceae bacterium
GTTCAGGCTGTAGCCGGTGGTGTTCTTGATCTGGTACTTGTGGCGAATGCGCGCGCCCAGCGCGGCGTCGGCGCGGGTCGCCGCAGCCAGAACTTCAAGCCCGTTGACCAGCGTGGCGTGGCTCTGGCGGAACTGCGCTACCGAGACAGGATCTTCGGTGTCGAGCAGGCAGCCGTCGGCCAGAATGACGCGCATGCCTTGAACCGTTTGGTAGCTATTCTGCGAGGTGCCGCAGCACATCCCGGAAGCATTGTTGGCGGCAATACCGCCGATCTTGCAGGCGTTGATGGAAGCAGGATCGGGGCCGATTTTTCGCCCATGCGGGGCCAGACGCAGGTTGACCTCGCCACCGATGGCGCCCGGGCCAACACGAACGGTCTCGGCATCCGGGCTGACCTCGCAGCCGGCAAAGCCTTCACCAATCAAGGCCAGCGCGCTGTCTGTCACGGCCTGACCGGACAGGCTGGTGCCGCCAGCGCGAAAGGTCACTGGCTTGCCGTGGGAGCGTGCCGTTCCCAGCAGGGCCTGCACTTCCTGCTCGGATTCGACGACGGCGATGACTTCTGGGATCAGGCGGTAAAAACTGGCATCGGTTCCATAGGCCAAAAGCCGCAGCTGGTCGGTGATCACCTGCCGGGCGGGCAGGATGGTCGAGATGGCATTTATGAAGGGGCTCATGGCTTGCGGTCGCGCAAAAGGTCGCGCAGACGTCTGGCTGCCGGTATCAGCGGTGTGCGACTGCGCGTCCATGCGCCCTGCTCGTTGGGTGAGAGTGCGCGGCCACGGCTCATGAACCAGGAAGCCAGTTGGTACAGGCCGAGGCGGCTGTAGACCTGCGACCAGACGGACCACACGGCAGTGCCGGAAACCGTGCGCGCCGCGCCGCTGCCGCGCAGCGTGGCCTCGTCGCTCTCGGGCTGGGCCATGGCCTCGTTGCGCAGGCGAACCAGAATGTCGGGAATCGGAATCTTGACCGGGCAGACTTCGGCGCAGGCACCGCACAGCGTCGACGCGAAGGCCAGCGGGTAGGTGCTTTGCAGCCCAAGCAAGTGAGGCGAGATGATCGCGCCTATCGGTCCCGGGTAGGTCGTGCCATAGGCATGGCCGCCAATGCGTGCGTAGACCGGGCAGTGGTTCATGCAGGCGCCGCAGCGTATGCATTGCAGCGTCGCGCGCAACTGCTCGTCCGCATAGGCCTGCGTGCGGCCGTTGTCGAGCAGGATCAGGTGCACTTCTTGCGGGCCATCGAGTTCGCCGGGCTTGCGCGCTCCGCTGATCAGGTTGAAGTAGGTCGTGACGGACTGACCGGTGGCCGAGCGCGCCAGCAGACTGTAGAGCGGAGGTACATGCTCGAGCTTTTCCACGACCTTCTCGATGCCCGTGATGGCGATGTGGACGCGTGGCACGGTGGTACACATGCGGCCGTTGCCTTCGTTCTCGACCAGACACAGCGTGCCGGTTTCCGCCACCATGAAATTCACGCCGGACAGTCCGATGTCGGCGTCGGCAAACTTGCGCCGCAGCACGCGCCTGCCGATCTGGATCAGGGCGTCGACGTCCTCCGTGTAGCTGACGCCCGGCACCTCTCTGGCAAACAGTTCTGCGATTTCCTGTTTGGTCTTGTGGATCGCCGGCATGATGATGTGCGAGGGCTTTTCACCTGCGAGTTGCACAATGTACTCACCCATGTCGGACTCGAAGGCTTCGATGCCCGCAGCCTCCATGGCGTGGTTGAACTCGATCTCCTCGCTCACCATGGACTTGCCCTTGATGATGCGGCGCGCCTTCACACGCTGGGCGATCTCCAGGGCAATGGCGTTGGCCTGCTCGGGCGTCTCGGCCCAGTGCACCTGTATGCCGTTCGCGCTGAGACTGGCTTCGAGCTGCTCCAGCAATCGCGGCAGATGGGCCAGGCTGTAGCGGCGAATCGAGGCACCGAGCTCACGCAATCCTTCGCGCTCTTCCTGATCCGGGAACTGGCTCTTGCGCTTGGCCTGCAGGAAGTCCATCGCGCTGCGAAAATTCTTGCGCTGCCCGGGGTTGTTGAGCACACTGCGGCTGCGCTCCTTGAAGTCGTCCATCGGGTGAATCGCAATCACCTTGTTCATGACGCTGCTCCGGTGGCGTGGCGCAGCAGGACGATCAGTTCCTTCGGGCCGTGGGCCCCGTAGGCCAGTGTCTGCTGGATGTCGGCGGTCTTGGACGGGCCACCAATCAGCAGCGCGTTGGTCGGTAACCCGTCGTTCCAGCCCTCCGCAGTGATGGCCGTGTGCAGGTCGGAGTGGATGTTGGACGCGTCGAGCAGCACGAAGTGGATGTGCGGTACCAGCGACATGAGGCGCGGCTCCGTCGGCGTGGGCCACAGGATGATGCTGCCGATCTCTGCGACCGCGCTGCGCGCTGATGTCAGCGATGCGTCTACGCGGTCAAACAACTGGTCGCGCCAGGCTTCGATGGGCTGCTCGTAATACAGCAGCTGGAACTCGTCCAAGGAACGTGCCTGCAGTTCGTCGCCGTGTGCGGTGTTGCTGCCTACAAGCAGATTGCCTATGCCCCTGGAAGTTGCGATGCGCAGCAATACGTCTGGCCAGTTGGCTTGGGTGACATCGTGGAATTCGGTCTTGACGGCCTCCATCGCCGTGCGCAGACGTACGACGCGCTGCGCGAGGTCTTCATTGCGGCGCTGCGCCTCAAACCAGGCTTTGACATCTGGCAGGGGCGGCAAGGTGGCCACGGGAGCGGCGCGCAGCCGACCCAGAATGTTGCCGCGAGCATTGGCAGTGGGATTCATGTTGCCTCCTGGTTCGTGCGCTGCCAGAGGAAGCTGGCGATGTGCTCGCCTGGCAGCGCTGGCTCGGCCAGGCCGGCAATCTCATCCTGTTTGGCGGCGCGCCCCGTGATGTTGAGCAGGCAGCCGCAATCGGCGCTGACCACACTTTGGGCGCCGCTGTCGCGAATGGCGGCTACCTTGTCCGTGACGATGGCCTCGGAAATATCAGGGTAGCGCATGGCAAAGGTACCGCCAAAGCCGCAGCACTCTTCAATTCGAGCCTGGGTCACGACGGTCACCTGGCTCAGGCTGTCGAGCAGGGCGACGCTGGTCTCATGCGAGCCCATCTCGCGCCGGGCGTGGCAAGAGGTGTGCAGCGCCACCGTGCTGGCCGGGCCATGGTCGGTTCGGTTGAAGTGAACTACATGCACCAGGAATTCGGTCAGTTCGTAAGTTCGTGCTGCGAGTTCTTTGGCAGCTGTATGCAGATCCGGGTCGTCGGCGAAGAGGGCCGGGTAATGTTGATGCAGCATGCCGGCGCAAGAGCCGGACGGCACTACCAGCGGCCAGGGCTCGGTAAACAGCTTGAGTTGTTGCAGGGCGACTTTGCGCGCCTCTTCCGGGAAGCCGCTGCTGTGGGCCGGCTGGCCACAGCAGGTCTGCTGCTCGAGGTAGTGCACACGGATGCCCTCGCGTTCCAGCAGCCGAACGGTGTCCAGCCCGGCCTGTGGCACGAATTGATCGACCAGGCAGGTGGCGAACAGATAAACGTCATTTGGTTTGGACGGATATTGCCGACTGCCGGGGGTATCGCAAGTCATCATCAGTTGTGTTGAAATTAAAATGGTAAAGTGGTAAGACCAATTAGTCCAAAAATATAAATCAGGAGTTTAGTGCGGTCAACAGGGGTTTACCCTCAGATTGCTCGCAATGGATGGGTGCCAACTGAAATGTCATAAAATTGGTAATACCAATTCTCACCAGTCTGTATGGCACTTCTACGACCCGCTGTTTCACGCTTGTCCGACACTGTTGCTGCGGAGCTCGAAAAACGCATTCTTGAAGGCTCGCTCAAGCCTGGCGACCGCCTGTCGCCCGAGCGCGCTCTGGCGCTTGATCTGGGTGTTTCGAGACCCTCTTTGCGGGAGGCGATTCAAAAGCTCGTATCCAAGGGCTTGCTGAGCACGCGACACGGCGGTGGAACGCATGTGACGGACCGGCTGGAGGCGCACTTTGTCGATCCCTGGCAGGACATGCTCAAAGGGCATCCCCTGCTGCACCGCGACTTGCTTGAATTTCGCCAGATGCTGGAAAGCCAGGCTGCTTCACTGGCCGCAGAACGCGCTACCGATGTCGATATCGATCGGCTTGACCAGGTTCATGCAACGCTTGAGGCCAGTTACAACAGCGGTGATCTGTCGACATGCATTGACGCAGACGTGGCTTTTCACCAGGCGATCGCGGAGGCCGCACACAATGTGCTGATTGGGCATCTGTCGGCCAGCCTGATGCGGGTCATTCACGGGCACGTGGCAGGTAATCTGGAGCACTTGCATGCTCGACCGCAGCGCTGGAATCAACTGCAGTCGCAGCACCGTGCGATCTGGCAGGCGATCCGCGAACATCAGCCCCACGAGGCCGTCAAAGCGGCCAGCAAGCATATCGAATTTGTGCGTCAGAGCATGGAAAACAGCTCACGCGAGGCAGAGCGACGCCAGAGCGCCTTGCGGCGGGTGGGCGAGGGTGTCAGTTAACCATCACCAGTTTGCCCATGACGCCGCGCGAACCCATTCGGGTGAAGGCGGCCTTGAGTTCGGCCATCGGCATGGTGCAGTCAATCACGGGTTTGATCTTGCCTTGAGCGTACATCTTGGCAATTTCCTGCATTAGCAGCGCGTTTGCCTTGGGCTCATGCTTGGCGAAGTCGCCCCAGAAGACGCCGACGATGGAAGCTCCTTTGAGCAGTGGCAGGTTGAGCGGCAGCGCCGGAATTGCGCCGCCCGCAGCGAACCCGATCACCAGGTAGCGGCCGCGCCGGGCGATGGTCCGAAACGCGGGCTCGGCGAGGTCGCCGCCGACCGGGTCGTAAATGACTTCCGGACCCTTGCCGTCGGTGAGGGCCTTGACTGCATCGCGCAAATTCTCTGTGCTGTAGTTGATGGTGGCGTCGGCGCCAATCGATTTGCACAGTGTGCATTTTTCGTCGCTGGAGGCGGCGGCAATGACCTTGGCGCCGCAAGCCTTGGCGATCTGGATGGCCGATGTGCCAACACCGCCAGCTGCGCCCAGTACCAGCACGGTCTCACCCGCCTTGAGCTGAGCCCGATCGACCAATGCGTGGTGCGAAGTGGCGTAGATCATGATGAAGGCCGCTGCGTCCACAAACGGGAAGGCGTCCGGCAGCGGCATGCACAGCGCGGCTGGCGCCAGCGTGTGGGTGCCAAAGCCGCCAGTGCCGGAAAGGCAGGCAACGTGCTGGCCCGCCTTCAGGTGCGTGACGCCTTCGCCCACTGCCTGCACGATGCCGGCGTACTCGGAGCCCGGCACAAAGGGCAGAGCGGGTTTCATCTGGTACTTGTTCTGCACGATCAGCAGGTCCGGAAAATTCAGGCTGGCCGCCTTGATTTCGAGCAGCACCTGGCCCGCCTTGGGCTGCGGTGTCGGAAGCTCTTTCCAGGTCAGGGCGTCGGCGCCCACAGGGTTTTCACAAAGCCAGGCATGCATGGGGAAGTCTCCAAAGAAGTTGCGTCGATGATAGGCCTTGGCGCTTGCTGTTATTGTCTCAGGCGTGACGAGATGGCCCCCTACAATGAAGAACAACTCCCTTGCCCATGAAAATCCTAATTTCGAATGATGACGGCTATCAGGCGCCAGGCATCACGGCGCTCTATGAAGCGCTGAAAGACGTAGCCGAGGTCGAGGTCATCGCACCAGAGCAAAACAACAGTGCAAAGTCGAACGCGCTGACGCTGCACAGCCCGCTCTATGTGCATCGCGCCAGCAACGGCTTTCGCTACGTCAACGGTACGCCGGCCGACTGCATGCACATTGCGCTGACCGGCCTGCTGGGCTATCGACCCGATCTGGTGGTCTCGGGCATCAACAACGGCGCCAATATGGGAGACGACACGATCTACTCCGGCACTGTCGGGGCGGCGATGGAAGGCTATCTTTTTGGTGTGCCGGCGATTGCTTTTTCCCAAGTCGATAAGAATTGGGCGCATCTGGACGCAGCTGCACACAAGGCGCGCGAGCTGGTGCTGCAGATGTCAAATCAAAAGCTGATTGGTGACAGCGCCTGGCTGCTCAATGTCAATATTCCCAATTTGCCGCTGGACAAGCTGGGCCACGTCAAGTTGTGCCGGCTGGGTCGCCGGCATGCGGCGGAGCCCGTCATCACGCAAACGAACCCGCGTGGCGAGACCATGTTCTGGATTGGTGCTGCAGGCGCTGTCAAGGACGATGCGGACGGCACGGACTTTCATGCCACAACACAGGGGCATATTTCGGTGACGCCGCTGAAAGTCGACTTGACGGACCACGATCATCTGGGTTACTGGGCTCAGACCGTGGCGCGCCTGACGCCCCGGGGCTGAGCATGAAAGAGAGGCCTTCATTTCCGGCGCAACTGAATCGATCGAGTACCAATTCCAGGGTAAAGGCAGCGCCGACTGCCAAGACAGTTTCACACGGGATCGGACTTGATTCCAGCGCTGTGCGGACGAATATGGTGGCCAGGGTGGCAAAGCAGGGCATCACCGACAGCCGCGTGTTGTCAGCTCTGCAAAGCATAGAACGCCACCGCTTTGTTGACAGCGCGCTGGTCAATCAGGCCTACGAGGACACCAGTTTGCCCATTGGCCTGGGCCAGACCATCTCCAAACCCAGTGTGGTGGCGCGCATGACCGAGCTGCTGTGCCATGGCGTCAGCGGCAAACTCGGACGCGTGCTGGAGATCGGCACCGGTTGCGGTTACCAGGCGGCGCTGCTGAGTGTGTTGGCGAGCGAGGTTTACAGCATCGAACGTTTGCGTGGCCTGCATGAAAAGGCGCGTGTAAATTTGCGTCACTTGCGCCTGGCCAACCTGCATCTGCTGTTTGGTGATGGCATGCTCGGCTATGCCAAGGGTGCACCCTATGCAGCCATCATTGCGGCGGCGGGTGGCGACGCAGTGCCGCAGGCCTGGATCGATCAGTTGGCCATCGGCGGACGTCTGGTGGCGCCTGTGGTCAAGGGCACGGGCAGCGGCGCCCAGCAGGCTCTGCTGGTAATTGACAAGACACAGGGCGGTGTGCGCCAGTCGGTACTGGAAAGTGTTCATTTTGTCCCCTTAAAATCGGGCATTGCATGAAGGAAGGTTCTATGTCTGGTTCACGTTTTCGTCCCGGCTCGCTGCTGGCGCTTGCGTTGATAGGTGCGTTGCTGGCCGGTTGTGGCTCCAAGGTGATTCATCGTGCGCCGGTGGAAGACCGCGGTGTTGTTGTGCCACCTGGCAAGCCGGCCGTCGTTGCCGCCGAGCCACTGGTGTCGCCGGTCCCGTCATTGCCAGGTTCCGAGAATGCAGGCAAGCCCGGCTATTACACCGTCAAGCCAGGCGATACGCTGATTCGCATTGGACTTGACCATGGACAGGGCGCCAAGGACATTGCGCGCTGGAGCGGCGTCGAAAATCCAAACCGGATTGAAGTCGGGCAGGTTCTTCGCATTGAACCGCCTGTTGGCAGTTCGGTCGCTGCCAAGCCAGTGCTGTCGGGCAATGCCGTGCCGGTTGCGCCTTCTGCGGCGCCGGCGCGTGCTGCTGCGGCTGAGAAATCAACGCTGCCCAGTGCACCGGCTGGTTCCGCGCCGGCACCACTTGGCATCGCTGACGATGAAATGAACTGGATCTGGCCCGTTGCCGGAGCCGTCCTCGCGGGTTTTGATGAAGTCAAGAACAAGGGACTTGACATCGCAGGCACTGCAGGTGAACCGGTTCTTGCAGCGGCGGATGGCCGCGTTGTCTACGTTGGCGCGGGTCTGCGCGGCTACGGCAACCTGATCATCCTGAAGCACAACAATACCTACCTGACGGCTTATGCGCATAACCAGACTCTGCTGGTGAAAGAGGATCAGTCGGTGCGCAAGGGTCAGAAGATTGCCGAAATGGGCAGCAGCGATGCTGACAGGGTGAAACTTCACTTTGAAGTGCGTCGCCAGGGCAAGCCGGTCGATCCGGCCAAATACCTGCCGGCCAGGTAACGACAAGTTGCAGGATCGATGAATACGACGCCCGAGTGGCTGTTGGTGGAGTCGTTGGATCTGGAGGCGCAAGGCGTAGCGCACCGTAGCGACGGCAAGGTCGTGTTCATCGAAGGCGCCTTGCCAACCGAACGCGTGACGGTTCAGGTCAGTCGCCAGAAAAACAATTGGGAGCAGGGCACAGTCACGGCGATTGCACGAGAGTCGGCACAGCGCGTACAGCCAGGCTGCCCGCATTTCGGTCTGCATTCTGGAGCTTGTGGTGGCTGCAAGATGCAGCATCTGCACGTGGCGGCGCAGGTAGCGATCAAACAGCGCGTGATGGAAGACAACCTGTGGCACCTTGGAAAGGTCAAGGCTGACACCATTGTGCGGCCTATCGAAGGTCCGGCCTGGGGCTACCGCTACCGGGCGCGTCTGTCGGTGCGTTATGTGCGCAAAAAAGGCGCAGTGCTGATCGGCTTTCACGAACGCAAGAGCCGCTATGTTGCCGACATGAAGGAGTGTCCCGTGTTGCCTGCTGCGGTCAGCGCCTTGTTGCTTCCGTTGCGCGCGCTGATCGAGTCACTGGATGCCAGGGAGACCTGTCCGCAGATTGAACTGGCCTGCGGCGACGCCGTGATTGCCCTGGTATTGCGACATCTGGAACCGCTAGACGTAGCCGATCTTGGGCGTTTGCGTGCTTTTGCCGCCCAGCATCGTGCGCTGCAGTGGTGGCTGCAACCAAAAGGGCCGGAGACGGTGCATTTGCTCGATGCGGCCACGAAGGACCTGAGCTACAGTCTGCCGGAGTTCAGCATCTGCATGCCTTTCAAGCCGGTTGACTTCACGCAGGTCAATCCGCTTATCAACCGGGTGCTGGTTTCGCGCGCTCTGCGCCTGCTGGACGCCCGCAAGGACGAGCGTGTGATCGACTGGTTCTGCGGTCTGGGTAACTTCACCCTGCCGATTGCAACCCAGGCGCGCGAGGTGCTGGGTGTCGAAGGCAGCGAGACCCTGGTGGCACGTTCGCGTGAAAACTATAGCCTCAATCAGGGTGCGGTCGGTAGTCGCAACGCGCTGGCCAACACGGAGTTTGTGGCGAGGAACCTGTTTGAAATCACGCCTGACGTGTTGATCAGCGATGGCGTGGCTGACAAGTGGCTGATCGATCCGCCGCGTGAAGGTGCCTTTGCGCTGGTGCAGGCACTGGCTGATTTGCACCAGCAGCGAATCGATCCTGACAATCATCCGAAAACGGCAGGCGCCAGCAATTGGCGGGCCCCCAAGCGCATTGTCTATGTCAGTTGCAATCCCTCAACGCTGGCACGCGATGCCGGTCTGCTCGTGCACAGGGCCGGTTATGGCTGCTCCGCGGCCGGTGTGGTCAACATGTTTCCGCATACAGCGCATGTGGAGAGCATGGCGGTGTTTGATCTGCAGTCTTGAATTGAAGCAGCGCCGCTGGTTTACTTGACGAGTTTGGTAGTGGTGTGAAGGTTGTGAGCCAGACCGTGAGAAGGTCCAGCTGGTTTTTATCGGGGTGCCCCGAAAGGAGTTGTTGCGTGAAGGGAATCTTGGGTTTGCTGGGACTGCTGCTGAGTTTGGCTGTTGCAGGTTTTTTGGTGAAGAAGCAACTGACTTTAACTCGGCAAATCGTCCCCGCGCTACAAGTCCCCGTCGCTGCGGGGTCGCAAAGTCCTGCCAGCACGCCAACCACGATGAGTGAGCAGCCGCAGCAAGTTCAGCAACAGTACAAACAGGCACTAGAGGGCGCATTGCAGCAGCCTCGAACGGCTCCCGACGAAAAGTAAGGTGTCAGCACCTTTGGCGCTGACGAACAATCATTTCTGCAAGCGGGACCGGTCTTACGGAAGTTCAGATTGCCCGCCCGTTAACAGTCATTGGCGCCAGCACGCGGACTCACTCCGGCAACGCCTTCACTCAGGGCTTGTTTCGTATTGCTTGTCTGCCTGCAGGGAGCGCTTTACTTTCCGAACAGTCCCTTGATCGCACCTCCAACCCTATCCAATGCCTGGACGGCTGACTTGGCGAGATTGTCGAAACTTATAGCCGTTGAGAGTTTCTGCTTCAACGTCTGTGAAATCTCCTGCCCAAGCTCGCCCGGTGTCATGCCACCTTTGGCCTTGCCGAGGTTGCGTAGAGTAATGTCGGGCAGAGGCACGGAAACCGTCTTACCCTGCATGAATGCGGCACTGGCCTGGGCCTTGGCGTTGCGTACCGTCAGTTCCTCAACGATCAGTTTCTTGCCGCCGCCATCACTCTTCTTTTCCGAGATACCAAGATGGGCTGCAATGTTCTTCTCCATGGCGTCGAAGTTGGTCATCTCGTCGCCTTTTTCGTAAATTATGTCCGGGGCCTTGATTGCGATCCTACGGATAACCATCACATCCCTGGTCAGACTGGCTATGTCGATAGCGACCTCGATCTCGCCGACTTTCAATGCGTGCGAAGTTTTAAAACCTGCGGGATTGCCGATGCTCACGTCACGAATGACGCCTATACCGTCGCTGCCGCGAATCTCGACCGTGCCAACATTGACCTTGGCCTGCGTCATCTCACTGCCATAGGTGGCAATGGCATCCTTCACCAGTCCATCAAGGTTTCCGCGCAGCAAAATCAGACCAGCCGCGACAAGCACAACCAATGCAGCGACGACTAGTCCAAGTTTCTTCATGGCCTTCTTCTTGAGTGGATAGCGACGAACCGCGATCTTAGCAACCTCGCCTGGATACGGCTATTGCACTGCAGCGATTCCGGTCCTGCAGAAGTTGAAATTGCCCGCCAGATTGCCGTCATCCGTTCCAGAAGACCTACGACAGCAGTGTGGTCGCGAATTTGACCAAAGTAACAACCGTAATCGGCCAGATCCGGTCACTCGATGCTCGATAGTGGCCTTGCTTTCAGTAGCAGTTCTGGGACGTACCGCCGCCGTGATCGGAATACGAAAACATCGCGAAGCTCAACTACGGCGAGAACAGCAGCATGTCCCCAGTCGTCATGTGGTCAATTCCGGGAAGCAGCGCATAGCTACGCAGTCTTTGCTAAGGTTTAGGCGCATATTTCTTGCTCGGGCTTTATCGATCCCGACTAAGAAGATGCAAAAGGCGAGACATGCCTCATGTCTCAGTGAGACTATTTACTAACCTCGGGCTGAGCAGGAGAAATGAGATGAAATCAGATTTGATCGTAATTCGACGCCAGTTGCTGAAGCTGGCCGGCAGTGTCCTGTTGCTTGCCGGACTCACCGGCACCGCATATGCTTCACGCATACATTTCCCAAACTTGGACCTCAAGCAGGGTTTTGACTTCAAGAAGGACTACCAGGTTCCGTTTGGCTTCATAACCAACCTCAAGGTGGGCGCCGTCACGTTAAAGAATGACATCAAGGCCAAGGATCCGGCGACCGGCGCCGACGTGCCGGTGACCGGCGTGCTGTCGTCATTCTCTTGGAATGGCGGAAGTACCGACCAGTTGGAATTTCATATGCATGTGTCGCAAAACAATCAACAACTGATTAACGGATTGTTGCGTGACAAGATGCTGAACCCCAATGTCATGGTGACTTTCGTGATTTTCAAGTACGACGCCCACTCAAAAAAATATTTCCAAGCGATATTTACCGGGTCGGCGTTGAATGGCATTCTCGCAACGGACAACGGAAACTTGAGCATGGCCGTTTCTCCCGAGGCGCATCCGCTGGTCCAGTCGCCGATGAACTATCATGCGATCATGCATATCAAACCCGCACCGATGAACCAAGAATTCGGGCTCGCTGTCGGCGACGGCAAGACGATGAAAACGCAATGGGGCGTCGCCGCCAAGTAGGCTGACGGCGGCAGGTTCGCAAGGCGCTTGCCGAAGTCCAGTCGTGAACGAGGCCGATTGCCTCGGTTCACAACACAGCCACGGACTCGCCCTGCCGCAAACACCAACACCGCATCGATGTGGCTTGTCGCGCGAGCGGTTTCGTCCACGGGCACTTTGCGGGTCGCCGCGAACTGCTTCGTTGAGTCTTTCAACTGGAGCGCCGGAATGCCGACTGCGGTGAAGACCCGCTATGTCTATGTGTCTGAAACGGTAGTTCGTACCCATCTCTCAATGACAACCAAGATGGAATCATGCGGTAGCGCCGATTCATGACGTTACGCAGCCGCAAACTGATCGGGGAAAAAGGAAAGGCCCCGCAGGGCCATTCTTTGCAACGCGGCACAACCGCGAATTTCAGTCGCGCTCGCCACCAAAAATACCGAGAAGGGCCAGCAGGCTCTGGAACACATTGATGATGTCCAGGTAAAGAGCCAGTGTGGCGCTGATGTAGTTGGTCTCGCCGCCGTCGACGATCTGCTTCAGGTCATAGAGCATGTAGGCGCTGAAGATGCCGATCGCCAAAACCGAGATTGCCATCATGCCGGCAGTGGAGCCGACAAAGATGTTGATGATGCCGCCGATCATCAGGGCGATGGCGCCCACAAACAGCCACTTGCCCATCCCTGAGAGGTCGCGCTTGATGACGCTTGACAGGCTGGCCATGACGAAGAACACGCCGGCTGTGCCACCAAAGGCGGTCATGATCAGATCGGGGCCGTTCTTGAAACCCAGCACCATGGCGATCATGCGTGAGAGCATCAAGCCCATGAAGAAGGTAAAGCCCAGCAGCACGGGCACACCCATGGCGGAATTCTTGGTCTTCTCGATCGCGTACATGAATCCGAAGGCGCCGCCCAGAAAGACGATCAGGCCCAAGCCGCCACCCAGGGAACGGGTCATGCCTGTGGCTACACCCAGCCAGGCGCCCAGGACCGTAGGTATCAGGCTCAAGGCCAGAAGCCAGTAGGTATTGCGCAGCACCTTGTTGCGCTGCTCGGTAACGGAACCCAGGCCGTAGCTGCGGTCGATCGATTGAACGTTGTCAGTCATGGTCAAAACTCCTAAAGTCATTGGCGAACAAGGCATGCCGTCTGGCACACGCGAGCTGTCCGGCAAAGTATCCTGCTTTGCGAGCTGAAGATGGTGCGCATTCTAGGGGAATCAAGCTATGCTTGCGCCTTTCTTGCAAAAAAGGGCTTGTCCATGAAGCAAAAATCTTTTCTCGAACTCGCAGATGTCAATGCGATGCTGGCTGCCGCACAGGATGAAGCGATGAAGAACCACTGGGCGGTGACGATTGCCATTGTGGACGATGGTGGGCACTTGCTGGGCTTGCGCAGACTTGACGGCGCGCCGGCGATATCGGCTCATATTGCACCAGCGAAGGCGCATACGGCGGCGCTGGGTCGGCGCGAGAGCAAGGTCTATGAGGATGTGATCAACGGTGGGCGCACGTCCTTCCTGAGCGCGCCTGCATTGCAGGGTATGCTGGAGGGCGGCGTTCCGGTCATGAAGGACGCTCAATGCATAGGCGCCGTTGGCGTCAGTGGCGTCAAATCCAGCGAAGATGCGCAGGTTGCGCGCGCCGGTATTGCAGCTTTGGGCCTGTAAAGCGGGCAGTTCAATGGCCCAGGCGCTCGGGCTTGATTTCCTGCAGGATGATGGTGGCGATCTCTTCGATCGATTTGGTGGTGGTCGAAAGCCAACGGATGCCTGAACGGCGCATCATGGCTTCGGCTTCGGCAACTTCGATCAGACAGTTTTCAAGTGAAGCGTACTTGGAGTTGGGTCGGCGTTCGTTGCGGATTTCGCTCAGGCGCTTGGGCTGGATCGTCAGACCAAAGAGCTTGCTCGGGTGCTGCAGCAAGGCTGGTGGCAATTGGCGGCGCTCAAAGTCTTCCGGAATCAGTGGGTAATTGGACGCTTTGAGCCCGTACTGCATCGCCAGATAGAGGGACGTGGGTGTCTTGCCGCTGCGGCTGACGCCGACCAGGATGACGTCCGATTCGGCCAAGTCACGGTGCGACTGTCCATCGTCATGGGCCAGAGAAAAGTTGATGGCTTCGATGCGGGCCTGGTATTCCTTGCTCTTGCTGGCATCGCTGAATCGGCCGACGTGGTGACTCGATTTGAGGTCCAGTTCGGCTTCAAGTGGCATGATGAAAGTGCCGAACATGTCCAGCAACAGGCCCTGGCATCCATCCGTGATGACTTTGAGTACTTCGGCATTGACCAGGGTTGTGAAAACAATGGGTCTTCGACCGTCGATCAGTCCGGCTTGGTTTATTTCGTTGACCGCCCGCAGCGCCATGTCGATCGAATCAACAAAGGGTAGCCGCAGGAAGCGAAATCTGGTCTCAAATTGCGCAAGGATCGCGGTGCCAAAGGTCTCGGCGGTGATGCCGGTACCGTCAGAAACAAAAAAAACCGTTCGATTGGACATGATGAATGAGGACTTCACGGACCTGTAACATTTTGCGGGAAACAGCCACATTGTGGACCGTCTCGCCACCTACAATGCCAAGCAATCACGCTAATTTTTCATGCTCAACACCGATTCAACGGAACAAGGACAACGAAAGCTTGTCAGCATGGGCATCGCCGGCGTCCCGGAGTTTTCGACGCTGCGCCTGGAACAGTTTTTAACTTGTGGAGCTTTTTCATGTCTGCACTTTTTGACTCGGCCGCACTGGTCGTACCGTTTGAAAACCTGAGGATGTCGGACGTCGATTCGGTTGGCGGCAAGAACGCCAGCCTCGGCGAGATGATTTCCAACCTGCCGGCCGGTGTCCGTGTACCCACCGGTTTTGCCACTACCGCCCACGCATTTCGCCGCTTTCTGGCGCATGGAGATCTGGTTGGCAGGATCAATCAGCTGCTGGGCGCCCTGGACACAGAAGACGTGCGTGCGTTGGCCAAAGTCGGGGCGGAAATCCGTGCACTGGTCGAGGTGCAACCGTTTCCGGCTGATCTCGAACAGGCGATTCGTGCGGCTTTTCTTGAACTCAGTGCGGGCAGCCCACCGGCTTCGTTTGCCGTGCGTTCCTCGGCGACGGCTGAGGATTTGCCGGACGCGTCGTTTGCGGGCCAACAGGAAACCTTCTTGAATGTCACAGGAATTGACGCCGTGCTGCACAAGATCAGGGAAGTGTTCGCATCCCTGTACAACGACCGCGCCATCAGTTACCGCGTGCACAAGGGTTTTGCGCACGAGCACGTGGCGCTGAGTGCCGGGGTTCAGCGTATGGTGCGCTCGGATATCGGGGCAGCGGGCGTCATGTTCACCATCGATACCGAGTCCGGCTTTACCGATGTCGTCTTCATCACGTCGAGTTATGGGTTGGGTGAAACAGTGGTCCAGGGAGCCGTCAATCCCGACGAGTTCTACGTCCACAAGCCGATGCTCAAAGCCGGCAAGCGCGCAATCATCAGCCGCAGTCTGGGCTCCAAACTGATCCAGATGCGGTTCACTACGGCAGAGGAAAAGGCAGCCAGTGGCGGATTGGTGAAAACCGTAGACGTTCCAACCGAACAGCGAAATCGCTATTCCCTGACCGACGCCGAGGCTGAAAAGCTCGCCCATTACGCTCTGGTGATCGAGCAGCACTATGGTCGACCGATGGATATCGAGTGGGGCAAGGACGGCATCGACGGTGAACTGTACATATTGCAGGCACGCCCGGAAACCGTGAAGAGTCAGGCTGCCGGCAAGCTCGAATACCGCTACAAGCTCAAGGGCAAGAGCGCAGTGATCGTGGAAGGGCGGGCCATTGGACAGAAGATTGGCACCGGCCCGATTCGCATCGTGCACAACATCAGTGAGATGGACAAGGTCCAGGTCGGCGATGTGCTCGTGACTGACATGACAGATCCGAACTGGGAGCCGGTGATGAAGCGTGCGGCCGCGATCGTGACGAACCGCGGCGGACGTACCTGCCATGCGGCCATCATTGCGCGTGAACTGGGGATACCGGCAGTTGTGGGTTGTGGCCATGCCACCGATGTGCTGAAGGAAGGCATGCTGGTGACCGTCAGTTGCGCCGAGGGCGATACGGGATTCATTTACGACGGCTTGCTGGAGACCGAGGTGACGGAAGTCCAGCGCGGTGAGATGCCCGATATCGGGGTCAAGATCATGATGAACGTTGGTAACCCGCAGTTGGCCTTCGACTTCTGCCAGCTACCCAACGCGGGCGTTGGATTGGCGCGCCTTGAATTCATCATCAACAACAATATTGGCGTGCATCCGAAGGCGATTCTGGATTATCCGAACATTGATGTCGACCTGAAAAAGGCAGTCGAATCGGTGGCTCGTGGTCACGCCTCGCCGCGGGCGTTTTATGTGGACCGGGTGGCAGAAGGTGTCGCGACGATTGGCGCCGCGTTCTGGCCCAAACCGGTCATCGTGCGGCTGTCTGATTTCAAGAGCAATGAATACCGCAAACTCGTTGGGGGCAGCCGTTATGAGCCGGAAGAGGAAAATCCAATGCTCGGCTTTCGAGGTGCAGCACGTTATGTGAGCGCAGATTTTGGTGCGGCTTTCGCCATGGAGTGTGAGGCTCTGCGGCGCGTTCGTCAGGACATGGGCTTGACCAATGTCGAGATCATGGTTCCCTTTGTTCGTACCGTGAATCAGGCCAGGAAGGTGACTGAACTGATGGCTGCGCAGGGCCTCAGGCGCGGCGAAAATGGTCTGCGCATCATCATGATGTGCGAGATACCCAGCAACGCCATCCTGGCCAACGAGTTCCTTCAATATTTTGACGGGTTTTCGATCGGCTCCAATGATCTGACACAACTCACCTTGGGTCTGGACCGGGATTCGGGTCTCGAATTGCTGGCAGCTGATTTTGACGAGCGTGACCCGGCCGTAACAGCGCTCATCAAGCTTGCTATTTCTGCATGCAAGGCACAGGGAAAGTACATTGGCATTTGTGGCCAGGGGCCAAGCGATCATCCTGACTTTGCCGAATGGTTGACCGCTGAAGGTATTTCATCCATTTCCCTGAATCCGGATTCCGTCATCACGACTTGGCAGAGGCTGGCCGGGAAATAGACATGGGGGGCGGTTTTCGTCTGCAGGGCGGGCTTTTGGCGCTGTGGTTCGCAGCGTCTTTTGGCGTCGTTTTTTTTGCCAATGACCTGCAGGTGATGGTCAACGGCTGGCCGCTGGCGTACTGGTTTGCGGCGCAGGGCAGCGTCTTTATCTTCATCGCGATCGTGGCACTGTTTGCGTGGCTGGCCAACAAGCGCGATAGCGCTGGGGACGTCATCGACCCCGTGTACGAAGCCTACAAGGGCAGGCTGCATCGAAAATTCGCCTTTTACGTTGTTTGTCTGTTGCTGTTTCTGGCGGCGCTGGCCTTGGCTGAGAAATGGGGTTTGAAGAAGACCTGGGTCGGAGCGACGTTCCTGATAGCCACAGTCAGCTTGTACGCCGCCATCGGTATTTACGGTCGCACGTCCGACGCTGCTGAATACTACGTGGCCGGGCGCAATGTCCCCGCGCTCTACAACGGCATGGCGACTGCGGCTGACTGGATGAGTGCAGCGTCTTTCATCAGCATGGCGGGTGGACTCTACCTGCAGGGTTTTTCCGGTACGCCGGCGCAGCCCGGTGGCCTGGTTTACGTCCTCGGTTGGACTGGCGGTTTTTGCCTGTTGGCACTGCTTGTCGCGCCCTACTTGCGAAAACTCGAACTGTACACGGTGCCGGACTATTTTGGCCTGCGCTATGGCGGCCAGTGGCCAAGGATGATTGCGGCTTTTGCAGCTGTCATGTGTTCGTTCACCTACGTGGTCGCGCAGATCTACGGCGTCGGACTGATTGCTTCCCGCCTGACCGGCGTGCAATTTGAAATTGGCATCCTCCTCGGACTCGGAGGTGTGCTGGTCTGTTCGTTCTTGGGTGGCATGAGGGCAGTGACGTGGACCCAGGTGACTCAGTACGTTGTTTTGATTCTGGCCTTTTTGATTCCGGTTTCCTGGCTGGCTTATCAGCAATTGGGAAATCCGCTTGCACCCTTTGTCTACGGTCAACAGTTGCAGAAGATCACTGCATTGGAGCAACAACTGCTGTCTTCGCCGGCTGAGTTGGAAGTGACTCACGAATACGCGCGTCGGGCACGCGACTATGAAGTCAAATTGCAGAACGTGGAGGTCGCACTGGAGCATGAACGCAAGGAATTGCGGGAGCGCATTCGATTGTTGAATGAGCGCCACGCTGATGAGGCTATCGTGGTGCTGGCGCGCCGTGAACTGGCGGCGCTGCCAAAGGACCAGATCTCGGCGCGTGAGCGCTGGAGTCGCGCGATGCAGGAGAATCATGAACGCGCCAAACCTTTGGGCGGTATGCCGGCGCACGTCAAGCCCTTTGCCGGTGATCCCGCTGGTAGCGCTGAAGAGCAGCAGACCTTCGAACTCTCCCGACGCAACTTTATGGCGCTCATGTTCTGTCTGATGGTCGGAACAGTGGGTCTGCCGCATCTGCTGACGCGTTTTTTCACCACGCGCACAGTGGCTGAAGCGCGGACTTCCGTCGCCTGGTCCCTGTTTTTCATTGCTCTGCTTTATCTTTCGGCGCCGGCGCTGGCGGTTCTCGTGAAGTTTGAGGTAATGAGTCATCTGGTCGGGCAGAACTTCGATTCGCTACCGACCTGGATTGCCCAGTGGGCCAAGGTGGATCCGACCCTGATTTCCGTCGGTGACGTCAACGGCGACCACATCCTTCAGTTCTCCGAACTCAAACTCGGAGCGGATATTGTGATGCTTGTGACACCTGAGCTCGGCGGAATGCCTTACGTCGTCTCGGGTCTGGTTGCGGCAGGTGGGCTGGCCGCGGCCCTGTCAACCGCGGATGGGCTGTTGCTGACGATCGGCAACGCGCTGGCCCATGATTTCTTCTTTCGCGGGGAGAACGATCAGGCGGGGGCTGTGAGGCGCGTGATGCTTTCAAAATTTGTGCTGCTGGTCGTCGCGCTGGTCGCCGCCTACGCGGCTGCTCAGCGTCCCGCCGATATCCTCTATCTGGTATCAGCCTCGTTTTCACTCGCCGGGGCCGCGTTTGTCCCAGCCATGGTGCTGGGGATTTTCTGGCGGAGAACCACTGCGGCCGCCGCCACGGCAGGCATGGTGGCTGGCCTCGGTCTGACAATTTACTACATTGCCATCAATTCGATCCAGGTCCGAGCCGCGCTTGGTTTGACGGGAAATGGCGTCTGGTTTGGAATCCTGCCTGTATCGGCTGGTGTGTTTGGGATCTCGGCCGGTACGGCAGTGATTGTTCTTGTCAGTCTGCTTTCTCGCCCTGCTGCGACAACCGAGAACGTTGCCCCACTGCCTGACACGACTCGGCTATAATTCCGGGTTCACCTTGCCACACCCCATCTCGACGCTGGGGGTGGCTTTTTTGCCCTGTTCGGGGCTATCCACAAGGAGAGTTAATGCGTCACTATGAAATCATCCTCATGATTCATCCGGATCAGAGCGAGCAAGTTCCAGCCATGCTGGAGCGTTACAAGGGCATGATCACTGCCGGCGGCGGAAAAGTGCATCGTGTCGAGGACTGGGGCCGCAGGCAGATGGTCTACATGATCAACAAGCTGGCCAAGGCCCACTACCTGTGCGTCAACATTGAAGCTGACCAGGCTGTGATGGTGGAACTTGAGCATGCCTTCAAGTTCAACGATGCAGTGTTGCGTCACTTGACCGTTTCGAAGAAGAAGGCTGACACGGGGCCATCTTCCATGATGAAGACGGTTGAGCGTGAAGATGCGCGCAAGACGCAACAAGCTGAGTACCAGGCCTGACCGCACGGTTCTTAGACGGGAGTGTGAAACAACACGTCAACCATCTTGTTTTGACAGCCTGTATTGCTGAGGTAGATTCGCTGCGCTATACGCCAGTTGGCCTGCCAGCACTGAATTTGAGGCTTGATCACGAGTCTGAGATTGAGCAGGCCGGGCAAGCCAGACAGGTCAAGGCACTCGTAAAAGCCCTGGCGTTTGGTGCAGTCGCTGAGCGACTCGCAAGACAGGAAGTAGGCAGTAGCTGGAATTTCAATGGTTTTCTGGCAACTCCGCGCAATGGAAAACATGTTGTATTTCATATTCAAGAATTTCAGCAAGATTAACGATTCGTAAATATTTAAGGAGTCCATCATGGCCGGACCAAAACGTTTTAACAATAAAGACAAGCGCCCGAAGCGCCCTGCGCAGAACCTGCTGTTCAAGCGCAAGCGCTTTTGCCGTTTTACCGTAACCGGTGTCGAAGAGATCGATTACAAGGACATTGATACCTTGCGTGATTTCATTGCGGAAAATGGCAAGATCATCCCGGCGCGTTTGACCGGTACTCGCGCCATTTTTCAGCGTCAACTCAACACCGCTATCAAGCGTGCGCGTTTCCTCGCGCTGCTGCCGTACAGCGATCAGCACAAAATCTAAGGAATACGACCATGCAAATTATTCTGCTCGACAAGGTCGTCAACCTTGGCAATCTCGGTGAAATCGTTCGCGTCAAGGACGGTTATGCACGCAATTTTCTGATCCCGTCGGGCCGCGCACGTCGCGCTACGGCGACAGCCAAACAGGAGTTTGAAGTCAAGCGTGCCGAACTCGAAAAGGCCGCAGCGGCGAAGTTGGCGCAGGCGCAGGCGCTGGGTGAAAAGCTCGCAGGAACTTCGGTCAAGTTGACGCAGAAGGCTGGCGTCGATGGCCGTCTGTTCGGTTCTGTCACGAATGCTGACATCTCCGAGGAACTGACCAAGAATGGCTACCAGGTTGCCAAAGCGCAGATCAGGATGCCCAATGGTCCGATCAAGGTGGTCGGTGACAGCACGGTCAGTGTTGCACTGCATACCGACGTGGTCGTGGATATTACGGTTTCGGTCTACGGCGAAACTGTCTAAAACGGCGCAGGTCTTGCGGGCCACCGGGGTTCAGGTCCCGGTGGCCTTTTTCATGCCCGGGCCGTCTTTTCCCGCAATTCCCACAGCTTGTGCACAGGCTGTCAAGCGCTTTTGCCCAGCCTTTCACTCGACGTCAATGAGTCGTTGGCGTAGTATCAAGGTTCCAAGGAAACACCCATGTCCGCTGTACTTTCTGCTGTGTCCGATGACTACAGTCAAGACCGCCAAGTAGCTCAGTTGCGCATTCCGCCGCACTCGGTCGAAGCCGAGTCCAGCGTTCTGGGTGGACTGCTGCTGGACAACGGTGCCTGGGATCGGGTCAGCGATCTGCTGCAGGAAAATGACTTCTACCGGTTTGAGCACCGCATGGTTTTTGCCGCGATTGGTGCGCTGATCAATCTTTCCCGACCGGCTGACGTCATCACTGTTTTTGAACAATTATTGGGGCATGGCAAGGCCGAGGAAATTGGCGGATTGGCCTATCTCAATGCGCTTGCCCAGTACGTTCCCAGTGCAGGCAATATCCGTCGCTACGCGGAAATTGTCAGAGAGCGCGCGATTCTGCGCAAGCTGGTCAGTGCCAGTGACGAGATCAGCACCAATGCCTTCAACCCGAAGGGTCGTCCTGTGGCCAGCATCCTGGATGAGGCCGAACAGAAGATATTCAACATCGGTGAGGAAGGCGCGCGAACGAAACAGGGCTTTCAGGGCATGGATACGCTGGTCGTGGCACTGCTGGACCGGGTGCAGGAGATGGCGGACAACCCCAACGATGTGACGGGTGTGCCGACCGGATTTTATGATCTCGACCGGCTGACTGCCGGATTTCAGGCAGGAGACCTGATTGTGCTGGCTGCCCGACCGTCCATGGGCAAGACCGCGCTGGCGATCAACATTGCCGAACATGTGGCACTGAACGAGGGGTTGCCGGTGGCCGTGTTTTCCATGGAAATGGGCGCCGCCCAATTGGCCGTGCGGATTGTTGGCTCGATTGGCAGAATCGATCAAAGTCACTTGCGCACCGGAAAGCTGACCGACGAAGAGTGGCCTCGCTTGACGGAGGCGATTGAAAAATTGCGCACGATTTCCCTGCATATCGACGAGACCGCCGGGCTGACCTCCAGTGAGTTGCGTGCCAATGCCAGGCGCCTGTCGCGCAAATGCGGCAAACTTGGCCTGATTGTGGTCGACTATCTGCAACTCATGAGTGGCTCATCCAGTGACGGTGAAAATCGTGCAACGGAACTCGGGGAAATTTCGCGGGGTCTGAAGATGCTGGCCAAAGAACTCCAGTGCCCGGTGATGGCATTGTCACAGCTCAATCGCAGCGTTGAGAGCCGCCCCGACAAGCGTCCGATGATGAGCGACCTGCGCGAGTCCGGGGCAATTGAACAGGATGCCGACATCATCATGTTCATCTACCGCGACGAGTATTACACCAAGGATGCCTGCAAGGAGCCGGGTGTGGCCGAGGTCATCATCGCCAAACAGCGCAATGGTCCAACCGGCATGGTTAAACTCGCCTTCCTCAAACCGATCACCAAGTTTGAGTCCCTGGCGCAAGGCGGTGGCCGGGATTTCTAAGCGTAGTCGGGCTATGCCCTGACCTACAGCACTTCGCTGGCAAAGTCTGCAAGGCGCGAGCGCTCGCCGCGCGCCAGTGTGATATGTCCACCGTGTTGCCAGCCCTTGAATTTATCAACGGCGAAGGTCAAGCCGGATGAACCTTCGGTCAGGTAGGGCGTGTCAATCTGTGCCAGATTTCCCATGCAAATGATCTTGGTGCCTGGACCAGCTCGCGTGACCAGCGTCTTCATCTGCTTGGGCGTGAGATTCTGAGCCTCGTCGATGATCACGTATTTATTGAGAAAGGTGCGTCCCCGCATGAAATTCATGCTCTTGATCTTGATGCGACTACGGATTAACTCGGACGTCGCTGCGCGACCCCATTCGCCTGCGTTCGTGTCGGTCTTGCCCAGGACCTCCAGATTGTCGTCCAGCGCACCCATCCAGGGTCCCATCTTTTCTTCTTCTGTTCCGGGCAGGAAACCAATGTCTTCACCAACACTGACGGTGGCGCGCGTCACGATGATCTCGGTATAGCGCCTGTCGTCCAGAACCTGTGTCAGGCCAGAGGCCAGCGCCATCAATGTCTTGCCGGTGCCCGCGGTGCCGGTTAATGTGACGAAATCAATTTCCGGATCCATCAGCAGATTCATGGCGAAATTCTGCTCCCGGTTTCTCATGGTGACACCCCAAACCGAGTTCTTCAGATGGGTGTAGTCCTTCAGTGTTTTGAAGACGGCCGTCTTGCCACGGATTTCAGTCACGCGAGCGTACAGACTTGGCTCTCCGGGCGACTCAAAATAGACCAGCTGATTGACCAACAGGTTGGGAACAATCGGACCGGTGATCCTGTAGAAAGTATGCACACCCTGTTGCCAACTTTCCACCGTCTTGCCGTGGGTCGTCCAGAAATTGGCAGGCAAGGCGATCGCTCCAGAGTACAGAAGGTCCCCGTCTTCCAGCGTCTTGTCGTTCTGGTAATCATCGGTCGCCAGTCCCAACGCACGCGACTTGACACGCATGTTGATGTCTTTGGAGACCAGTACAACGTCACGCGGTGCATGTTGCTGGCGCAGTGCATCGACGACACCCAGAATCTGATTGTCGGCCTTACCCTGAGGCAGGCTGCTAGGAAGCGTGTAGTTCAGCAGTTGGGTCTGGAAGAACAGCTTGCCGCGGGCCTCGCGATGGCCAGTGCTGTTCAGGGCCAGTCCGGCGGCGATGTCAGAGCCTTGATGACCAGCCAGGGCGTCCAGCGTGCGACTGGTCTGGCGTGCATTGCGCGCAACTTCGGTCATGCCCTTCTTGTGGGCATCGAGTTCTTCCAGAACAATCATCGGCAGAAAGATGTCGTGTTCTTCGAATCGAAACAGGCACATCGGATCGTGCAGCAACACATTGGTGTCAAGCACAAACAGCTTGGCTGGACCCGTATGACTGACCTTCCTTGAGCGCCCCTTGGGCGCTGGTGCCGGCTCTGCTTCGTTCAAAGAGGATGCCGATGCCACTGGACGAACCCTGACCTGGCTGTCGGCGCTGCGGGCGCTCGGAGCCACAACAGTCAAACCGGATTTGGTGGCTGTTACCGCGTTGTCTGAACTTGGGGTGAGCGGCGCAACGTGTGGCCGCACAGGTGCAGCCTCAGCCTTGCGGACCTTCTGTGGAGTTTGCGCCGGTCGGTCGTAGTCCTGCTCGGAAAGCAGTGCCGCGCGCTTGGCAGGAGCGGTGGGTAAGGGCATTCGTCAGAGTCAGACGAGCGCCGCGACTTTTTTCAGATCCTTGACAGCCTTGAGTACATCGTCGACATGACCCGGCACCTTGAGGCCACGCCATTCCTCTTTCAGAATGCCGTCGGAGCCGATCAGGAAAGTACTGCGTTCGATACCCTTGACCTTCTTGCCGTACATGATCTTGTTCTTGACGACACCGAACATGTGGCACATCTTCTCTTCAGTGTCGGCAATCAATTCAAATGGAAGTTCCAGCTTCGCCTTGAACTCATCGTGCGATTTCATATTGTCGCGGGATACACCAAAAACGGTGGCGCCGGCTTTCAGAAAATCGCGATATTTGTCACGGAACTGCATCGCTTCGGTCGTACAGCCCGGCGTGTTGTCCTTCGGGTAGAAGTAGAGGATGACGATTTTTCCGAGGTGAGAGGTGTTGGAGACTTTGATGCCACTGGTGGCATTCGATTCAAATTCAGGGATGGGTTTATTGACAACAATCGCCATGGTTCTTAAATCTCGTGTGACAGGATGCGTCGTTCTTTCAAGTCCTTGGCTCCATCAATTGACAGTGTTGCGGAGCCTGCGACCTCAGTCCAAGATTTTACCCTGAAAACGGTACGCGATAGCCGTCAACTGCGCCGGTGTTATCCCTAAGTCGTTTCCATCAGCAGAGCGACGAGTACTGTGCGTCCTTCGCCAGCCAGGACGTTGTAGGTGCGGCAGGCGGCCGGCGTGTCCATGGTTTCGATTCCGATCTGTTTCTCAATCAAGGCTTTGATCCAGTGTCCCGGCGGAAAACGAATCGTTTGGCCACTGCCAAAGATGACCAACTCGGGATCGAGCGCGGCAAGTTGCGCGAAATGGCCGGCCCCAATTTCCTCAAATCGCTTGCAATTCCAGGCAAAGCGTTCGCCGCGTGAGCCAATCACGACGCTGCTGGTGATTTTTTCACCGGCGACCCCGATCCAGTCGGGGCCGTAGCTGCTGATTGACTGCACGCCGATGATGTCGGGTTGAATCTTCATGATGAGTTTGTGTGAATGCCGATGTCTTGCCGTGTCAACGGAGCCTGAAGCAGGGCGAAATGTGGTCAAATTATAGGTTTCGCCTCATGCCAAGCGCGTCCGGAGGGACTTTGAAGACTATTCGAAAATCCAGCAAACTTGCCAACGTCTGTTACGACATACGCGGGCCCATCATGGATGCCGCCCGTCAGATGGAAGAGGAGGGGCACAAGATCATCAAACTCAACATCGGCAACCTGGCCGTGTTTGGTTTCGACGCGCCGGAAGAAATCCAGCAGGACATGATCCGCAATTTGCCCAATTCGGCAGGCTACTCCGACAGCAAAGGCATTTTTGGCGCTCGCAAGGCGGTCATGCACTACACGCAGGAGCAGGGTATCCGCGGCGTTACGCTGGATGACATCTACCTGGGCAATGGTGCCAGCGAGCTGATTGTGATGGCGACCAATGCCCTGCTTGACAATGGCGACGAATTGCTCCTGCCGTCGCCTGACTATCCGCTATGGACGGCCGCTGCAAGTCTCTCCGGTGGCACACCCGTGCATTACCTTTGCGATGAAGCCAAGGGCTGGATGCCTGATCTGGACGACATGCGTGCCAAGATCACCTCGCGAACCAAAGGCATTGTGGTGATCAACCCGAACAATCCGACCGGCGCGCTCTATTCGGATGACATGCTCAAGGCCATTGTGCAGATTGCCAGAGAACATGGCCTGGTAATTTTTGCCGATGAGGTTTACGACAAGGTGCTCTACGATGGTGCACGCCACACGGCCATCGCCAGTCTGGCAGACGATGTGCTGATGCTGACATTCAATTCACTGTCCAAGAGTTACCGTTCCTGCGGTTACCGGGCTGGGTGGATGATTGTCTCGGGTGACAAGAAGTCGGCGGTCGATTACATCGAGGGACTCAATATGCTCTCGAACATGCGGCTCTGCGCCAACGTACCGGGACAATGGGCGATTCAGACGGCGCTGGGCGGCTACCAGAGCATCAAAGATCTGGTTGCGGAAGGTGGACGGTTGCGCCGCCAACGCGACCTGGCGTTTGAGTTGATCAGTGCCATTCCCGGTGTCACTTGCGTCAAGCCTACCGCTGCGCTGTACATGTTTCCGCGGCTCGATCCCACGCTTTATCCGATTGCTGATGACCAGCAGTTCTTCCTGGAACTGCTGCAGGAAACCCGTGTCATGCTGGTGCAGGGTACAGGTTTCAACTGGCCGGCTCCAGACCATTTCCGGATCGTGTTCCTGCCACATGAAGACGATCTGCGCGAAGCCATTGGTCGCCTTGCCAGGTTCCTGGAAAGCTACCGCAAACGGCATAGCAACTGAATTACCAACAAGCGAACAATTATGAAACCGATTCAAGTAGGTCTCCTCGGCATGGGCGTCGTCGGATCCGGCACGTTCAACGTATTGCGCCGCAATCAGCAGGAAATCATGCGTCGCGCCGGTCGCGGCATCGAAATCAGCATGGTGGCCGATCTCGACCTGGCACGGGTGCAGGCGCTCGTGGGTGGCGGTGTGACGGTCGTCAATGACGCACGTACCGTCATTGCCAACCCCGATATCGACATCGTGATTGAGCTCATTGGTGGCTACGGGATTGCCAAAGACCTGGTCATGGAGGCGATTGCCGCCGGCAAACACGTGGTGACCGCAAACAAGGCTTTACTGGCTGTGCATGGAACCGAGATCTTTGCGGCGGCATCCAAACGAGGCGTGATGGTTGCGTTTGAAGCGGCAGTGGCGGGTGGCATTCCTATCATCAAGGCGCTGCGCGAAGGCCTGACCGCCAATCGCATTCAATGGATTGCCGGCATCATCAATGGCACAACCAACTTCATCCTGTCCGAGATGCGCGACAAGGGACTCGATTTTGATGTGGTTCTGAAAGAAGCTCAGCGTCTGGGGTACGCGGAAGCCGATCCGACCTTCGATATCGAGGGTATCGATGCTGCGCACAAGGCGACGATCATGTCGGCCATCGGTTTCGGCGTTCCTGTGCAGTTTGACAAAGCCTACGTCGAGGGCATAACCAAACTGGCCGGGGCTGACATCCGGTACGCCGAACAACTCGGCTACCGTATCAAGTTGTTGGGCATCACCAAACGCCGGGTTGCCGATCCGAAGAAGAACACTGCCGCCGGCATCGAACTTCGCGTTCATCCGAGCCTGGTGCCCACCAAGCGTTTGATTGCCAATGTGGAAGGTGCCATGAATGCTGTCATGGTGCAGGGCGATGCTGTTGGCACAACGCTCTATTACGGCAAGGGAGCCGGGTCGGAACCGACTGCCAGCGCCGTGATTGCGGATCTGGTCGACATAACGCGCTTGCATACGGCCGATCCGCTCAATCGCGTTCCACACCTGGCGTTCCAGCCCAATGCGATGAGCGATCTGAACGTGCTTCCGATGAGTGAGGTCGTGACAAGTTACTACCTGCGCCTGCGCGTCGCCGATGAGGCCGGCGTGCTCGCGCGCGTAACCGGCATCCTGGCGTCCCTGAACATCAGCATCGACGCCGTGCTGCAGCGCGAGGCCGACGAAGTGGGCGGCGAAGGCGCGACTCAGACCGACCTCATCATTCTCACGCACGACTGCGTGGAAGCCGACATGAACTCTGCACTGGCGCAGATGCAGTCGTTGCCCACTGTGCTCGCTCCGATTACCCGCATCCGCAAGGAAGAACTGGCCTGATGAAGTACTGCTCGACGCGCGCGCTCGCCCAGGATCTGGCGGGGCGCAAGCATTTTTGTGAAATCCTGCTTGAAGGTCTGGCTCCGGATGGTGGCTTGTACCTGCCTGAGTACTACCCGCAGGTTGATCAGGTTCAGCTTGAGCGCTGGCGCACCGTCTACCAGCAGCAGGGTTACGCAGCACTGGCCTTTGAAGTGCTCTCGCTTTATATCGACGATATTCCTGCTGGCGAGCTGCGCGCCATTTGTGACAAGACCTACACACAGGCCATTTTCGGCACACCACAGATCGTGCCGTTGACGAAACTGCAGAACGCCGCCACACCAACCGGGCAGGCACCTCTGTTCCTGCAGGCACTGTCCAATGGCCCGACGCTGGCCTTCAAGGACATGGCCATGCAGTTGCTGGGTAACCTGTTTGAATTTGAGCTGGCGCGTCGCGGCGAGCAACTCAATATCCTGGGTGCCACCAGCGGAGATACTGGCAGCGCGGCCGAGTACGCGATGCGTGGCAAGAAGGGCGTGCGCGTCTTCATGACCAGTCCGCTGGGGCGCATGAGTCCGTTCCAGCAGGCGCAGATGTTCAGCCTGCAAGATGAAAATATTCACAATATCGCGGTGGAAGGCGTTTTCGATGACTGCCAGGACATGGTCAAGGCCGTCTCGAACGACCTCGATTTCAAGCGTCAGTACAAAATCGGGACCGTCAATTCCATCAACTGGGCGCGCCTGATGGCTCAGGTGGTGTATTACTTCGCTGGTTACTTTCAGGCCACGACAAGCAATTCCGAAAGAGTCAGCTTTACCGTGCCATCTGGCAACTTCGGCAACGTCTGCGCCGGCCACGTGGCACGAATGATGGGTCTGCCGATTGCCGCGTTGGTGGTTGCCACCAACGAGAACGACGTACTCGACGAATTTTTCCGCAGCGGTGTCTACCGCGTGCGCAGCAGCGCCGACACGCACGAGACATCGAGCCCTTCCATGGATATCTCGAAGGCATCGAATTTCGAGCGATTTGTGTTTGACCTGCTGGGGCGTGACGGCGCGCGCCTGAAGGCCCTGTTTGGAACCGAACTCGCGCAGACCGGTCGCTTCGACCTGAGCGCCGATCCAGCATTTGGCAAGGCCGCGACCGCCTATGGATTTCAAAGCGGCAAGAGCACGCACCGGGATCGCCTGGATACGATTCGCAGCACCTTTGATCGCTTTGGCGTACTGATTGACACCCACACGGCCGATGCGCTCAAGGTGGCCGGCGAGCAGCGGCAGCCCGATGTTCCAATGATCGTCCTGGAGACCGCATTGCCCATCAAGTTTGCCAGCACCATCGTCGAAGCGTTGGGGCGCGAGCCGGATCGGCCGCCTCAGTTTGCAGGCATTGAAGCACTGCCCAAGAAGGTGACCCGGATGGCGGCCGATCCGGCCGCCATCAAGACCTATATTGCGCAGCACTGCAGATGAAGGTCGTTGGCTTTGCCGGATATTCAGGCTCGGGCAAGACGACGCTGGTGGAGCGGCTGATTCCGGCATTTCGGCTCAAGGGCCACCGCGTATCGGTGGTCAAGCACGCACACCACTGCTTTGATATTGATCACGCTGGCAAGGACACGCACCGGCACCGTGAGGCTGGCGCGTTCGAAGTCGTGGTTGCATCGGACAAACGATTGGCATTGATGCGCGAGTTTGAACAGCCCGTGCGTCTTTCTGTCCATCATCTGATTGCTGAACTCTATGAAGGCGTTGACTGGGTGCTGGTCGAAGGCTTCAAGGATTCGGATCTGCTCAAGATTGAAGTCTGGCGCGCTCGAGCAGAGAAGCCAGCGCGTTATCTCGATGATGATTTCATTGTCGCCATTGCAACCGATTCACCGGATCGGCTCCCGCACCCTACACTGCGTCCGGTGCTGGACCTCAATGACGCCGAGGCGGTAGTGAATTGGCTGATGACCAACGAATCCCGTTTTGACTACCGCCCAGAGACGCTTGCCGGGGTCACTCTGTGATACAGCATAAGCCGCTCAAACCGCTGGATGAGGCGCTGGCGCAATTGATGCAAGGTGCCGAAGCCTTGACCGAACAGGAAGTGCTCAGTACTTTCGATGCCGATGGTCGTGTGCTGGCACAGGATATCGTCTCGGTGCTGCAGGTACCGCCACAGGACAACAGTTCCATGGATGGCTACGCCGTGCGCTGCGCTGATCTGTCCCAGGGCACAAGGGTATTGCCCGTGACGCAGCGAATCGCAGCGGGTAGCTCGGGCGTGGCGCTTGCTCCCTTCAGCGCGGCGCGCATTTTCACCGGCGCTCCGATTCCCGACGGCGCTGATGCGGTCATCATGCAGGAGGACTGCGAGGCCGTGGCTGCAGAGAGTGTTCGGATCAATGCGACTGCGTTGCCGGGCCAGTGGATACGCCGCGCTGGCGAAGATATTGCTGCCGGGTCCGTTGTCCTCGCAAAAGGGGACAGGCTGACGCCTGCGGCCCTGGGGCTTGCTGCAAGTATTGGCATGAGTAGCCTGACAGTTGTGCGGCGACCCCGGGTGGCCTTGTTTTCAACCGGCGACGAACTTGTCATGCCGGGCGATGTCGCTCCGCAGCAGATGAAGCCGGGCAGCATCTACAACTCGAACCGTTTCTTTCTGCGCGCCCTGCTGCAGCGCCTGGGTTGTGAGGTGAGCGACCTGGGCATCGTGCCAGACCGGCTTGAGGCCACCGTGCAGGCATTGCAGCACGCTGCACTCGGGCATGACCTGATCCTGACCAGCGGTGGTGTTTCGGTGGGTGAAGAAGACCACATCAAGCCTGCTGTGCTGGCGCTGGGCACGCTCGACTTGTGGAACCTTGCCATCAAGCCGGGCAAGCCATTTGCTTATGGGCGAGTCCAGGCGGCGCACTTCATCGGACTGCCAGGCAATCCGGTGTCGAGCTTCGTGACTTTTCTGCTTTTGGTTCGCCCCTTTCTGATGCGCTTGCAGGGGGCTAGTCAAGTGGCAGTCAATTCGATCGCCATGCCAGCCCATTTTGCCCTGCCCAAAGCCGACAAGCGGCGCGAGTTCCTGCGGGCAAGGCGCAATGCGCAAGGTGGGGTGGACCTGTTTGGCAACCAGAGTTCCGGCGTCCTGACCTCAGCGGTCTGGGCCGATGGCCTGGTCGACAATCCGCCAGGCACGGCCATCGCGCATGGTGACATGGTTCGGTTTATTCCTTTGTTGGAGATGCTGGGATGAAAGTGGAACTCAGATATTTCGCATCGATCCGTGAAACCGTCGGTGTGGCCGCCGAATCGGTTGAGACGACGGCTGGCACACTGGCAGCGCTGCGCGACGAGTTGATTGCCCTGGATGAGCGCCATGCCCAGGCCTTGGCGCGGGGTCGTGCGCTGCGCATGGCACTCAATCAGGTCATGTGCAGAGAAACCGCCAGTCTGCTTGAGGGTGCCGAGGTGGCGTTCTTTCCGCCGGTCACGGGCGGTTGATTGCGCCATGACAGCAGCTTTGACCGGGGCACCGCGCGTTCGCGTACAGACGCAGGATTTTGATCTGGGGATGGAAGTCGCCGCTTTGCGCGGCAACCATGCTGGCATTGGGGCAGTCTGCAGCTTTGTCGGGACGGTGCGCGACCGGCACACGACTGCGCCGGGCACCGCGGCAGCCGGGCCGGTCCTGTCCATGGAACTCGAGCACTACCCCGGAATGACAGAGAAGGCGATCGAGGCCATGATCGATCAGGCGCAGCAGCGTTTTGATATCTTCGATGCCCGGGTCATTCACCGCGTAGGTCTGTTGCAACCGATGGATCAGATCGTGCTGGTGATTGTTGTCTCAGCACACCGTGGCGAGAGCTTCGCCGCCTGCGAGTTCCTGATGGACTACCTCAAGACGCAGGCACCATTCTGGAAGAAGGAGCAAACGCCGCAGGGTGCGCGCTGGGTTGACGCGCGCGTCGCGGACGACGCTGCGCTGGCGCGCTGGGGCATTTCCGCATCCAATCTCTGAGTTTCTCAATTCAGGTACTGGGGCGGTTTGGCGTTGGCGAGGACGTCGGTCAAAAGCGGGTCTTCCGGTGCATCGCTACGGTCCAGTGTGATGCCCCAATCGGCTTGCTGCAATGCAGCTTCCAGCAGATGCATGAAGCCGTGCAGCAGGTCCTGCCCCAGCGTCACCTCAAAATTGCGTTTGGCAGCGGTGCCCGCTCTGTCTTCTTCAAACCCGATACGCAGGGCACCGCCGTCGCAGACGGTGATATTGACACGAGTGGCCAGCAGCGGCGCGTCTCCGATCGGCAAACTCGCTGCCTGACTGTTGAAAGGCGTGCTGAAATCGGCCTTTTGCAGTAACTCCTGTTTTTTGAACCGAGTCAGCGCGTCCCGGTCGGCGCCGTCGTGACTAACGCCCTGGCTCTGATCGGCTACCAGATCGGTCGTGATCTTGAGTATGTGGGGAAACAGGTTTCTGACCATGCGGCGCGTCAGCCAAAGGCGCAACTCCTCACCAGCGAGCGTATTCATGCGAACCAGAATACGGTCGTGTTCCAGAACATAGCTTGCCTGCAACTGGTGAATGGTCATGGTTTGATTTTAGTCAGACCTGCCCAGTTGCCAAGGACTTGAAATGTCCCCACTCAGCCCAAGGTGAATGCCAATCAAGGACAAAGGGGATTGCCATGCGAATGGAAAAGTTGACGACCAAGTTTCAGGAAGCCCTGAGCGATGCTCAGACCTTGGCCCTGGGCCAGGACCATGCCTACATCGAACCGGTTCACGTTCTGATAGCCATGCTGCGCCAGGAAGACGGTCCCAAGGCACTGTTGCAGCGGGCCGGCGTGAATGTGGCGGGGCTGCTCGGTGCCGCTGATCTCGCCATGAAGAAACTGCCAGAAGTTCAGGGCCAGGAGCAGGTTCAGATCGGGCGTGACATGGTCACGCTGCTGCAATCTGCCGAGAAGGAATCGATCAAACGTGGCGACCAGTTTGTTGCCGGTGAACTGTTCCTGCTGGTGCTGGCAGACAGCAAGCAGGATATTGGACGCCTGGTGCGGGACAACGGCTTGACCCGTAAATCGCTCGAAGCAGCCATCGACGCTGTGCGCGGTGGCCAGAAGGTTGATAGTGCTGACGCGGAAGATCAGCGCGAATCGCTGAAGAAATATTGTCTGGACCTGACCGAGCGTGCCCGCATGGGGAAACTTGATCCGGTCATCGGTCGCGACGACGAAATCCGCCGCGCCATTCAGGTGCTGCAGCGTCGCACCAAGAACAACCCGGTGCTGATTGGCGAGCCGGGCGTCGGCAAGACCGCGATTGTGGAGGGTCTGGCGCAGCGCATCGTCGCCGGCGAGGTGCCTGATTCACTCAAGGGCAAACGTGTCCTGTCGCTTGACATGGCCTCCCTGCTGGCCGGTGCCAAGTTCCGTGGCGAGTTCGAGGAGCGTCTGAAAAACGTGCTGAAGGACCTGGCGAAAGACGAAGGTCAAACCATCGTCTTCATCGACGAGTTGCATACCATGGTGGGTGCCGGCAAGGCCGAGGGCGCCATGGACGCTGGCAATATGCTCAAACCCGCACTGGCGCGCGGTGAACTGCATTGTGTCGGTGCCACCACGCTCGACGAGTACCGCAAGTACATTGAAAAGGATGCTGCGCTGGAGCGCCGATTCCAGAAGATTCTGGTGGGTGAGCCGACGGTGGAAGCGACCATCGCCATTCTGCGCGGACTGCAGGCACGCTACGAAGCGCACCACGGTGTACAGATCACCGATCCCGCTATTGTGGCCGCTGCCGAGCTCAGTCATCGCTACATCACGGACCGGTTCCTGCCGGACAAGGCGATCGACCTGATTGACGAGGCTGCCTCGAAGATCAAGATCGAACTCGACTCCAAACCCGAAGTCATGGACAAGCTTGATCGCCGCTTGATTCAGTTGCAGATCGAGCGCGAGGCCGTACGGCGTGAAAAGGATGAAGCCTCGCAAAAGCGCTTTGATCTGATTGAAGAAGAGATTGCCAAGCTGCAGAAGGAGATCGCCGATCTGGACGAAATCTGGAAGGCCGAAAAGGCGCAGGCGCAAGGCTCCAAGGCCATCATGCAGGAGATCGAAAAACTGCGTTTCGAGATCGAGGAGTTGACGCGCAAAGGCGACTTCAATCGGGCCGGTGAGTTGCAGTACGGAAAATTGCCCGGATTGGAAAAGCAGTTGAAGGACGCGCAGACCAAGGAAGCCGGCAAGGCAAAGAATGCCAAGGACGGTGGGCGCCCGCAATTGTTGCGGACCATGGTGGGTGCCGAGGAAATCGCCGAGGTGGTGAGTCGCGCCACCGGCATTCCCGTCTCCAAGATGATGCAAGGCGAGCGCGACAAGCTGCTGCTGATGGAAGACAGGTTGCACCAGCGCGTGGTGGGTCAGGACGAAGCGATCCGGGCCGTCGCCAATGCCATCCGGCGCTCGCGCGCCGGCCTGTCAGACCCGAATCGACCGACCGGCTCTTTCCTTTTCCTTGGACCGACGGGCGTCGGCAAGACAGAACTGTGCAAGGCTCTGGCCGGCTTTCTGTTTGACAGCGAAGATCACCTGGTGCGCATCGACATGAGCGAGTT
>JBAXNI010000018.1:0-32438 GCA_037133835.1 Comamonadaceae bacterium
GAACTGCCGGATCGCGCGGCCGACATCACGCTGGCCGATCATGGTGCCGGCAAATCGTATCTGGGTTTCATCATTTATGATCTGTTTTTCAAGCAGCGTGAGTCGGGTCACATCTACGGTGTCGAGACCCGATCCGAACTGGTCGAGAAATCGCGCACTTTGGCGGCCAGACTTGGGTTCGAGCGTATGTCGTTCCTGAACCTGAGTGTTGCCGAAGCAAGTGTGTCAAATCAACTGCCGCAGCGGATCGATATTGTGACGGCGCTGCATGCCTGCGATACCGCCACCGACGATGCGATTGCCTTTGGCTTGCAAAAGCAGGCGCGCTTCATGGTGCTGGTACCCTGCTGTCAGGCCGAACTGGCGCGCTGTCTGAACGAACATAAAGCCTTGTCCTTGTCGCGCACGACACTCGCCGAGTTGTGGCGCCATCCGTTGCATGCGCGCGAGTTCGGCAGTCAGCTGACCAATGTCTTGCGCTGCCTTTATCTTGAAGCTTCGGGTTACCAGGTCAGCGTCACTGAACTGGTGGGATGGGAGCACAGCATGAAAAACGAACTCATCATTGCGCGCTTTACCGGCCACAAGAAACACAGCGCTGGCCAGAGATTGCGCGTCCTTCTGGAGGAGTTCGGCCTGACCCAACTGCTGACTACCCGGTATGTTCAATAATTGGGGTCAGACTCCAATTATTTATCATGGCCCGACTTCCCCGACTCACCCTGCCTGGTTTTCCCCATCATGTGATCCTGCGCGGGAACAATAGGCAGGCCATTTTTCAATCCACTCCTGACTACCAGAGGCTGATCAGTCTGCTGGCCGAGAACGCGAGCAAGTTCACTGTCGAAATCCACGCCTATGTGTTGATGAGCAACCACTTTCACCTTTTGCTGACGCCGCAGACCGCGGACGGCCTGCCGCAACTGATGCAGGCCGTTGGCAGAAGCTACGTGCGCTATTTCAATGGCATCCAGAAGCGCACTGGTACTTTGTGGGAAGGGCGCTACAAGTCAACTGTGATCCAGACAGAGCGCTACCTGCTTGCCTGCATGGCCTACATAGACCTCAATCCGGTACGAGCCGGGCTGGTCACCCAACCGGGTGATTACGCTTGGTCGAGCTTTGGACACTACACCGGGCAGCGTACGGACAAGTTCATCACACCGCATCCACTGGTGTGGGAACTTGGCAATACCCCATTTGCACGCGAGGTCGCATACGCGGAATTGGTGCAGTCGGGCATTGGCGCTGGGCCGCAGCAGGCGTTGACAGACTCGGCCTTGCGGGGCTGGGCTCTGGGCGACCCCGATTTTGTCGCGGATTTGCAGAAGCGGACCGATCGTCGATTAAGCAGAAGTACGGCCGGCCGGCCGGTCACTGTAAAAAGAACACCATAAAGATTTCCATCAATGTAATCTGTCCCTAATTATTTTTTGATAAAGTTGCTGAACAATTAATTAGAATCTGACCCCAATTAATTTACTTGGCACTTTTGTTGCGTTGCGGTAACCTCTTCGGTTCTGAATATTTAGGAGTGCGCCATGACAACGGCTGCCGAGATCAAGCATCTCCAGGAAAACGGTTTGTATTCTTCCGCGCAGGAGCACGATTCCTGCGGTGTAGGCTTTGTGGCGCACATCAAGGGCACCAAGTCGCACGAAATCGTCAAGAACGCGCTCAAGATACTGGAAAACCTTGATCACCGGGGTGCTGTTGGCGCCGATAAACTGATGGGTGACGGAGCGGGTATCCTGATCCAGTTGCCCGACGCACTGTACCGCCAGGAAATGTCAGCACAGGGGGTCTTTTTGCCGCCTCCTGGCGAATACGGCGTAGGCATGATCTTTCTGCCCAAGGAACACGCCTCGCGCCTGGCTTGTGAGCAGGAGATGGAGCGCGCCATCAAGGCAGAGCGCCAGATCCTGCTCGGTTGGCGCGATGTGCCGGTGAATCACGAGATGCCGATGTCGCCGACAGTGCGTGAAAAAGAGCCCATCATCCGTCAGGTCTTCATCGGTCGCGGCAACGACATCATTGTGCAGGACGCCCTGGAGCGCAAGCTCTATGTCATTCGCAAGACAGCGAGCGCCAGCATCCAGGCGCTCAAACTCAAGCACAGCAAGGAATACTACGTGCCAAGCATGTCGAGCCGGACTGTCATCTACAAAGGACTGCTTCTGGCCGATCAAGTTGGTACCTACTACTCTGACTTGCAAGATGTGCGCTGTGTTTCGGCCCTGGGCCTTGTGCACCAGCGGTTTTCTACCAACACGTTCCCGGAGTGGCCGCTGGCGCATCCCTACCGCTACGTGGCGCACAACGGTGAGATCAACACTGTCAAGGGCAATTACAACTGGATGAAGGCGCGCGAAGGTGTGATGTCGTCACCGGTGTTGGGTGCTGATCTGCAAAAGCTCTACCCCATCACCTTTCCAGGCCAGTCCGATACCGCGACTTTTGACAACTGTCTGGAACTGCTCACCATGGCCGGTTACCCGATCAGCCAGGCTGTGATGATGATGATCCCGGAGCCCTGGGAGCAGCACACCACCATGGATCAGCGGCGCAAGGCCTTTTACGAATACCACGCCGCCATGCTGGAGCCCTGGGATGGCCCGGCCTCCATCGTCTTCACGGATGGCCGCCAGATTGGCGCAACGCTGGACCGCAACGGCCTGCGTCCATCACGCTACTGCATCACCGATGACGATCAGGTCATCATGGCCTCCGAATCCGGTGTACTGCCAGTTCCGGAAAACAAGATCGTTCGCAAATGGCGTTTGCAGCCCGGCAAGATGTTTCTGATCGACCTGGAACAAGGGCGCATGATCGACGACGAGGAACTCAAGGCGAATCTTGCCAACGCCAAGCCCTACAAGCAGTGGATCGAGAACCTGCGCATCAAACTCGACGATGTGGTGGGCGCCGGCGGGTCAGGCGGAGCGCCTGATGGCGCTGCGAGTCTGTTGGATCGACAGCAGGCGTTCGGATTTACCCAGGAAGACATCAAGTTCCTGCTGGCTCCGATGGCTACTGCGGGTGAAGAAGCAATTGGCTCGATGGGCAACGATAGCCCCTTGGCTGTATTGAGTGACAGGAACAAGCCGCTATACAACTACTTCAAGCAGTTGTTTGCCCAGGTTACCAATCCACCGATCGACCCTATACGCGAAGCGATTGTGATGTCGCTCGTGTCCTTCATTGGACCCAAACCCAATCTGCTTGATATCAACCAGGTCAATCCACCGATGCGCCTGGAGGTGGCTCAACCAGTACTGGACTTCGCTGAAATGGCCAAGTTGCGTGACATCGAGAAGCACACGCAGGGCAAATTTCGCAGCTATACGCTGGACATCACCTACCCGCTGGCCTGGGGTCACGAGGGCGTCGAAGCCAAACTGGCCTCCCTGTGCGCTGAAGCAGTGGACGCGATTCGGGGTGGCAAGAACATTCTCATCATCAGTGATCGCGCTGTCAGTGCCACGCAGATGGCTATTCCTGCGCTCTTGGCACTCTCAGCGATACACCAGCACCTGGTTGGCGACGGTCTGCGGACCATCGCCGGTCTGGTGGTCGAGACGGGTAGCGCTCGCGAAGTGCACCACTTCGGCGTTCTCGCAGGCTACGGTGCGGAAGCGGTCCATCCCTATTTGGCAATGGAAACCCTGGTCAGCATTCACCAGAGCCTGCCTGGGAGTCTGAGTCCCGAGAAGGCCATCTATAACTACGTCAAGGCAGTGGGCAAGGGGCTGTCCAAAATCATGTCCAAGATGGGTGTATCCACCTACATGAGTTACTGCGGTGCCCAACTGTTTGAGGCGATCGGACTATCGAACGAAACCGTGAGCAAGTACTTTACCGGTACGCCGAGCCGGGTTGGCGGCATCGGTGTATTTGAGATTGCCGAAGAGGCGATTCGCATGCACAAGTCGGCATTCAGCGAGGACCCGGTTCTTGCAAGCCAGCTTGACGCGGGAGGCGAGTATGCCTGGCGCGCACGTGGCGAAGAGCATATGTGGACGCCTGATGCCATTGCAAAATTGCAGCATAGTACGCGCTCCAACAACTGGAGCACTTACAAGGAATACGCGCAACTGATCAACGACCAGAGTCGGCGCCACATGACCTTGCGCGGCTTGTTCGAGTTCAAGCTCGATCCGGCCAGAGCGATTGCGCTGGAGGAGGTTGAATCCGCCAAGGAAATTGTCAAGCGCTTTGCCAGTGGTGCCATGTCCTTGGGCTCCATCAGCACGGAGGCCCATGCCACCCTGGCTGTTGCCATGAACCGTATCGGCGGCAAGAGCAATACCGGCGAAGGGGGTGAAGATCCGGCACGTTACCGCAATGAGCTCAAAGGCATTGCGATCAAGGTGGGCGATTCGCTCAAGAGCGTGATTGGCGACGATGTAGTGGAGGTTGACTTGCCACTGCAGGCTGGTGACAGCCTGCGCTCACGCATCAAGCAGGTGGCGTCCGGCCGCTTCGGTGTGACCGCCGAGTACCTCAGCAGCGCTGATCAGATCCAGATCAAGATGGCGCAGGGAGCCAAGCCGGGTGAGGGGGGGCAGCTTCCCGGCGGCAAGGTCTCTGAGTACATCGGCAAACTGCGCTACTCGGTGCCAGGGGTCGGGCTGATATCGCCGCCACCGCACCACGACATCTACTCGATTGAAGATCTGGCGCAGCTGATTCACGATCTGAAGAATGTCGCACCGCATGCCAGTATCAGCGTTAAACTGGTCAGCGAAATCGGCGTCGGTACCATCGCCGCCGGTGTTGCCAAGTGCAAGAGCGACCATGTGGTCATCTCCGGCCACGATGGCGGGACCGGCGCCTCGCCCTGGTCTTCCATCAAGCATGCAGGCAGTCCCTGGGAAATTGGTTTGGCTGAGACGCAGCAGACACTGGTCTTGAACCGTTTGCGCAGTCGCATCCGGGTCCAGGCCGATGGCCAGATGAAGACAGGGCGTGACGTCGTCATCGGTGCTCTGCTGGGAGCCGACGAGTTCGGCTTTGCCACTGCGCCGCTGGTTGTCGAGGGCTGCATCATGATGCGAAAGTGTCATCTCAACACCTGTCCAGTCGGTGTGGCGACGCAGGACCCGGTCTTGCGCAAGAAGTTTTCCGGTAAACCCGAGCACCTGGTGAACTACTTCTTCTTCATTGCAGAAGAGGTGCGCGCCATCATGGCACAACTTGGTATCCGGAAATTCGATGAACTGATTGGGCGCGCTGATTTGCTCGACACGCGCAAAGGAATTGCCCATTGGAAAGCCAGAGGGCTCGATTTCAGTCGGCTGTTTGCCCTGTCCAGCGCACCGCCGTCGGTGTCGCGTTACCAGACCGAGAGTCAGGAGCACGGTCTGGCGCATTCTCTTGACAACGTGCTGATTGAGAGATCGCGCGCGGCGATCGACCGCGGTGAAAAAGTTCAGTTCATTGAGCTTGTGCGCAACGTCAATCGCTCCGTCGGCGCCATGTTGTCGGGGGCTGTAACACGGGTCCATCCGGAGGGTTTGCCAGACAACACGATTCACATTCAGCTCGAAGGCACGGGCGGGCAGTCGTTCGGCGCTTTTCTGGCGCGCGGCATCACGCTGTACCTGATTGGCGATGCGAACGACTACACCGGCAAAGGCCTATCCGGAGGCCGGGTCGTGGTGCGACCGAGCATCGATTTCCGGGGTGAAGCAATCCGTAACACGATTGTTGGCAACACGGTAATGTATGGCGCCACCAGTGGCGAAGCCTTCTTCAGCGGCGTAGGTGGCGAACGCTTCGCCGTGCGACTGTCGGGCGCTACCGCCGTTGTTGAAGGCACCGGTGACCACGGTTGCGAGTACATGACGGGAGGCACTGTGCTGGTGCTGGGGCGCACCGGGCGCAATTTTGCCGCTGGCATGAGCGGCGGTGTGGCTTACGTTTACGACGAGGATGGGAAGTTTGCCCAGCGTTGCAACACCTCCATGGTGTCACTGGAGAAGGTGCTGCCGGAGGCGGACCAGCAAACGACGATGGACTCAGGGCTGTGGCATCAAGGGCAGACCGACGAAGCGCAACTCGTGAAACTTCTGGGCAGCCACAATCGCTGGACCGGCAGCAAGCGCGCGCGCGAACTGCTCGACAACTGGGAGCAGTCACGGTTGAAGTTCGTCAAGGTCTTCCCGAATGAATACAAGCGGGCTCTGGCCGAGATTCACGCCAGGAAAGCCGCGAATCCGTCCTTGGAGATGAGCAGAAATTGAAGTGTTGGGGACAGAGCTAAAGATCTGTCCCGCAAAGGAGTAGAAAAATGGGAAAAGTCACTGGATTCATGGAGTTGAATCGGCTCGAAGAGGGATACAGGCCGGTAGCTGAACGCCTCAAGAACTACCGGGAGTTTGTTCTGGGGCTGGACGAAACTCAGGCCGGCAAGCAGGCCGCTCGATGCATGGACTGCGGCACACCGTTTTGTAACAACGGCTGTCCGATCAACAACATCATTCCTGATTTCAACGACCTGGTCTATCGGGGCGACTGGAAGAATGCGGTTGAGGTATTGCACAGTACCAACAACTTTCCGGAGTTCACCGGCCGCGTCTGCCCGGCTCCGTGCGAAGCCGCCTGCACACTCAACGTGAATGACAGTGCCGTGGGGATCAAGTCGATTGAGCACGCCATCATTGATCGCGCCTGGGCCGAGGGTTGGGTGCAGCCGCAGCCGCCACAACGCAAGTCAGGCAAGAATGTTGCCGTGGTCGGCTCAGGCCCAGCCGGCATGGCGGCGGCCCAACAGCTCGCGCGTGCCGGACATGACGTTACGCTGTTCGAAAAGAATGACCGCATTGGTGGCCTGCTGCGCTACGGTATTCCGGACTTCAAGATGGAAAAGTCGCATATTGACCGGCGCGTCGCGCAAATGCAGCAGGAAGGCGTCACCATCCGGACCGGTGTGCTGGTCGGCTCGATGCCGACCTCCGGCGCTGGCGCCGCGGTCACCAACTGGTCAAGTGAAACCATCAGCGCCGCGCAGTTGAACAAGAACTTTGATGCGGTGCTGCTGACCGGCGGCGCTGAACAGTCACGCGACTTGCCGGTGCCCGGGCGCGATCTCGACGGCGTGCATTTCGCCATGGAGTTCCTGCCGCAACAGAATAAGCTCAATGCCGGGGACAATCTCACGCCAGAGGCCATCCATCAGATCAGGGCGGACGGCAAGCATGTGATTGTCATTGGCGGCGGCGACACCGGCTCGGACTGCGTTGGGACCAGCCGACGCCAGGGGGCCGCCAGCGTCACGCAGTTTGAAGTCATGCCGCAGCCACCGGTGGAAGAGAATCGTCCTATGACCTGGCCCTATTGGCCACTCAAGCTGCGCACCAGTTCAAGTCATGACGAGGGCTGTGCTCGCGAATTTGCAATTTCTACGCAGGAGTTCGTAGGCGCCAAAGGTAAGGTGAATGGTGTCAAGACGGTTCGTGTCGAATGGCAGGATGGAAAGATGCACGAAGTGGCCGGTAGCGAGCAGCTTCTGAAGGCTGATCTTGTGCTGCTGGCAATGGGTTTTGTCAACCCCTTGGCGTCCGTGCTGGAGGCCTTTGGCGTCGACAAGGACGCGCGCGGCAATGCCAGGGCCAGCACGGATGTCGTTGGCGGGTACGCCACCAACGTCAAGAAGGTTTTTGTTGCGGGCGACATGCGTCGCGGTCAGAGCCTGGTGGTTTGGGCGATTCGGGAAGGTCGGCAGGCGGCACGTGCGATCGATGAGTTTCTGACGGGAGTAAGCCTGCTGCCGCGCTGATCCGGGTAATCCCTTATGATGCAGGGACGGGCTCCACCCGGTATTGTTGTTGCTCATGCCCGCTACGTCTGCATCTTTGGTTGAATTGCGTCACCTGACTTTTGGTTATGGTGAGCGAATCGTTCTGGACGACGTTTGCCTGACCGTGCCGCGTGGCAAGGTGACTGCATTGATGGGAGCCTCGGGCGGTGGCAAGACGACGATATTGCGCCTGATTGGTGGCCAGAACCGGGCACAGTCGGGTGAACTTTTTTTTGATGGGCAGGATGTCACTTGCATGGATCAGGACCAACTCTATGCCGCGCGTCGCCGCATGGGTATGTTGTTTCAGTTTGGCGCCTTGTTTGCGGACTTGTCTGTGTTTGAAAATGTAGCCTTTCCGCTTCGTGAACACACTGATTTGCCAGAGGCAATGATCCGGGATATTGTCTTGATGAAACTCAATGCAGTGGGCTTGCGTGGCTCGCGTGACATGATGCCCGGCGAGGTCTCCGGTGGTATGGCGCGACGCATCGCGCTGGCGCGGGCGATTGCCCTGGACCCCGAACTGGTGCTGTACGACGAGCCGTTCTCGGGTCTCGATCCGATTTCTCTTGGCACAGCGGCTCGTCTGATACGCCAGCTTAACGATTCCATGGGATTGACCAGTATCTTTGTTTCGCACGAACTGGAGCAGACTTTGACCATTGCCGATCATGTGATTATTCTGGCCAACGGCAAAGTGGCTACGCAGGGCGCACCTGAGGACGTGCTCCATAGCACTGATCCCCTGGTTCACCAATATGTCAATGCCGAAATTGACGGCCCGGTTCGTTTTCATTACCCGGGTCCTGTGATTGAGCAGGATTTTGGCGTGGGGGTCGGGGCATGAGTTGGTACAAGCCGCGGGATGCAGGTTTCGCCGTGCGCAGCAAACTGGCTGACTTTGGGTTGGGCGCGCGCCTGTTCATTCGACTGCTCAGGACACTTGGCGGCACTCTCAGGCGTTTCGGTTTGATTCGCGACCAGATTCATTTCCTTGGAAACTATTCCCTGGCGATCATTGCTGTCTCCGGTCTGTTTGTTGGTTTTGTTTTTGGCCTGCAGGGTTATTACACTTTGCAACGTTATGGGTCGTCGGAAGCACTTGGATTGCTCGTGACACTCAGTCTGGTAAGGGAACTCGGACCGGTCGTTACGGCCTTGCTGTTTGCCGGGCGCGCGGGCACATCGCTTACCGCCGAGATTGGTCTGATGAAGGCGGGCGAACAAATCAGCGTCATGGAGATGATGGCGGTGGATCCGGTGCAACGTGTTCTGGCACCGCGTTTTTGGGCCGGTGTCATTGCCATGCCGCTATTGGCAGCCGTCTTCAGCGCCATGGGTATCATTGGCGGCTGGGTTGTTGGCGTGCTCATGATTGGTGTTGATGCGGGCTCGTTCTGGAGTCAGATTCAAGGCGGTGTCGATGTCTGGCAAGATGTCGGAAATGGCGTCATCAAGAGCATTGTCTTTGGCTTCACGGTGACTTTTGTAGCACTGCTGCAGGGTTTCAATGCCCAGCCGACACCTGAAGGCGTGGCCAGCGCAACGACCCGCACGGTGGTGGTTGCATCCTTGTCAGTGCTGGGTATGGATTTTGTCCTGACCGCCCTGATGTTTACCATATGAATATCGTCAGTTCAGTCACTAACTGATTAGAAGGAAGTTTGATGCAGCGTTCAAAAAATGACGTGTGGGTTGGCCTCTTTGTGCTGATTGGCGCCGTCGCCATCCTGTTCCTGGCTTTGCAGTCCGCCAACCTGCTGACCCTTAGTTTTCAGACCAGCTACAACGTCACTGCCAAGTTTGACAATGTGGGCGGACTCAAGCCGAAAGCGGCTGTTCGCAGCGCGGGCGTCGTGGTCGGCCGGGTTGAAAGGATTGTCTTTGACGACAAATCCTTCCAGGCTCGCGTTACTTTGGCGATGGAGAGTAGGTACGCGTTTCCGAAAGACAGTTCCTTGAAGATCCTCACCAGCGGCTTGCTGGGTGAACAGTACCTGGGTATCGAACCCGGTGCCGACGAAAAGACGCTGGTTGCGGGAGATGCCATATCAAGCACGCAGTCGGCGATGGTGCTTGAAAGTCTGATCGGTCAATTCCTCTACAGCAAAGCTGCCGAAGGTGGCAGTGCCGACGCCAGCAAAGGTAAGAAGTGATGGGTCGGCCAGCAAGATCAATCGTTCTGCAGCCAGAGCGTCTGCTCATGCTTGGGATGGGATTGCTTCTGAGCATCGTTCTTGCCGGGTGTGCGACAGGTCCCAATGCGGATCGGCGTGATCCGCTTGAGCCTTTGAACCGGGGCGTCTATCGCTTCAACAGTGCGGTCGATACCGCTGTTTTGAAGCCGGTGGCCAGCGCCTACCGGGACGCAACGCCGGTTCGCGTGCGTCAAGGCGTTGGCAATTTTTTTGGCAATCTTGAGGATGCCTGGTCCTTTGTAAACAATGTTCTGCAGTTCAAAGGCCAGGCGGCGATCGACAGCTTGCACCGTGTTGCTGTCAATACTTTTCTGGGTTGGGGCGGCGTCTTTGATGTAGCCTCCGAGATGGACATTGAAAAGCACACGAAGGATTTTGGCCACACCTTGGGTTACTGGGGTTTTGGCAGCGGCCCCTATCTGGTTCTTCCTTTGCTCGGTTCATCGACCTTGCGCGATGCCGTCGCGCTACCGGTCGACTGGAAGGGTGATCTGGTGACCAACGTTTCGCACGTTCCAACGCGAAATGCCGCCACGGTACTCCGGGCGATCGATCAGCGATCGGACTTGCTGAAAGCCGGCACCATGCTGGAGGAAGCTGCGCTTGATCCCTACACTTTTGTTCGCGAAGCGTTTCTTCAGCGTCGGCGTAGCGTCATCTTTGATGGCAATCCGCCAGAAGAAGACAATACTGAATCTCGTTAGCCCAGAAAGCATGACCATGAGAACACGAATATTAAGCCGCCTGATGGGGATTCTCGTCATCAGCCTGTCAGGTCTGCTGACTTTCCCGGCGAGTGCGACCGATGAGACAGCCGATGGCTTGATAAGACGCCTTTCGACGGAAGTGCTGGACAGCATCCGCGCTGACAAGGCGATTCAGGCCGGCGATGTGGCGCGGATTGTGGCGCTTGTCGATGGCAAAATCATGCCCAACGTCAATTTTCAACGCATGACTGCAGCTGCAGTAGGTCCGGCGTGGCGTCAGGCGAGCGCTGAGCAGCAAAAACGACTGCAGGAAGAATTCAAGATCTTGCTGGTGCGGACCTACGCTGGAGCGCTGACCCAGGTCAGCGATCAGAGCATTTTTGTCAAGCCCCTGCGGGCGGCGCCGGAGGACAAGGAAGTCGTCGTGCGGACCGAAGTGAAAGGTCGCGGGGATGCGATCCAACTCGATTACCGCCTTGAACGGACGCCAGGAGAAGGTGCAGGCTGGAAGATCTATAACCTCAATGTGCTGGGGGCCTGGCTCGTGGAAACCTATCGCAGTGATTTTGCACAGCAGATCAATGTCAAAGGCATCGATGGTTTGATTGGGACTCTGACAGATCGCAACAAGGCGAATGCCAAGAAGGGGTGAATATTGTTGGTATTGCCTAATGAACTTACGCATTCTCAGGCAACGGCCTGTCTGGCGCTGTTGTTGCAGGGCTTGCGTACACACAGCCAGACGCAGGTGGTGCTTGATGCGAGCAGTTTGATCCGCTTTGATTCAGCAGCGCTGGCCGTATTGCTTGAATTCAGACGGGAAAGTCTTGCCGTGGGCAAGCATTTTTCGATTCGCGGCATGCCGGTCCGGCTGCACGATTTGGCTGCGTTGTATGGCATAGCGGACCTGCTACCTGCAGACTAGTGGTCTGACATGTCCGCGATTTCCTTTCAAGCCATCTCCAAGTCCTACCCGGCACCACGCGGCGTCAAGGGTAGTACGTTTCTGGCGCTGGACCGGGTCAGTCTGAACATTGAAGAAGGTGAGTTTTTTGGCTTGCTGGGGCCAAATGGGGCCGGCAAGACCACCATGATCAGCATCCTGGCGGGTTTGTCGCGTGCCAGTGCCGGTCGCGTGTCGGTGTTGGGTCATGACGTGTTGCTGAATTACGCGCAGGCGCGCCGCAGCCTGGGCGTGGTTCCACAGGAGCTGGTTTTTGACCCGTTTTTCAACGTGCGGGAAGCTTTGCGCTTCCAGTCAGGCTATTTTGGCATCAGGAACAATGAAGCCTGGATCGACGAACTGCTCGACAGTCTGGGTTTGACCGAAAAGGCCGATGCCAATTTGCGCCAACTCTCCGGCGGAATGAAGCGTCGTGTGCTGGTAGCGCAGGCGTTGGTGCACAAGCCACCAGTGATTGTGCTCGATGAGCCGACCGCGGGAGTCGACGTGGAACTGCGACAGACACTGTGGCAATTTATTGCCAGACTCAATAAAGAAGGCCATACGGTCCTGCTGACAACGCACTATCTGGAAGAGGCTGAAGCGCTGTGTGGGCGCATCGCCATGCTCAAGGCGGGGCGCATTGTAGCGCTCGACCACACCAGTGAATTGTTGAAAACGGCGTCGAGCAACGTGTTGCGTTTCAAAGTGGACAATGAACTGCCCAAGGTGCTGGCAGATCAGGCTCGAATCACGGGGCGCATCGTGCAGTTTCCTGCGCATGACGCGCTCGAAATTGAGCGCTACCTCGCTGCAGTGCGTGAGGCGGGGTTGGTGGCGCAGGACGTCGAAATCCGTAAAGCCGATCTGGAAGATGTCTTTCTTGCCGTCATGAAAGGTTCCTCTGAGGGTGCCTTGAGCGATGCCGGGCCGCCCCAAGTCGCCGAGGTCCCCGCGGGGGGCAGCGCCGTACGCGAAGCGACAAGCGCGGGGGCCACATCTTGACTGGTTGGCAGACGCTTTTGTACAAGGAAGTTTTGCGCTTCTGGAAAGTGGCGTTCCAGACGATTGCCGGCCCTGTGCTGACAGCGATGCTGTACCTGCTGATTTTTGGCCATGCACTGGAGGCGCACGTGAAGGTGTACGACCAGGTAGGCTACAGTGCGTTCCTGGTTCCGGGTCTGGCGATGATGAGCTTGCTGCAAAACGCGTTTGCCAACAGTTCTTCATCCTTGATCATGAGCAAGGTGATGGGGAATCTGGTCTTTTTGATGCTGACACCCCTGTCTTACATGAACTGGTTTGTGGCTTATGTGGGAGCAGCTGTCATCCGAGGGCTGGTGGTTGGCCTGGGTGTGTTCGCGGTTTCAGCCTTCTTCACGGACATCGGCTTTGTCTCGCCGCTGTGGATTGTGACGTTTGCTGTCCTGGGTGCTGGCCTGATGGGAACGCTCGGACTGATTGCCGGCTTGTGGGCTGAAAAATTCGATCAACTGGCGGCTTTTCAGAATTTTGTCGTGATGCCGATGACTTTCCTGAGCGGCGTCTTTTATTCCATTCATTCGCTGCCGCCGTTCTGGCAGAAGGTCAGTCATCTGAACCCGTTTTTCTACATGATTGATGGCTTTCGTTATGGATTTTTTGGTGCCAGCGATGTGTCGCCCTGGTTGAGTCTGAGCGTGGTGGCTACAGCGCTGGCACTTGTTAGCATCGTGGCCGTGACTTTGTTGCGCGTCGGTTACAAAATTCGCGTTTAGGCATTACTTATTGGATTGACGATATGACTGCAGACCAGATCAGGGACATGATTGCCGAGAGTCTTCTGTGTGAGCACATTACGCTCCAGGGAGATGGCCGCCACTGGTTCACCACGATAGTGTCGGCTGCGTTCGAAGGTAAACGCGCCATACAGCGGCACCAGATGGTCTATGCCACCTTGGGTGAAAAAATGAGAACCGACGAAGTTCACGCTCTGTCAATCAAAGCCTATACACCGGTCGAATGGGCCGCGCTGCTCAAATGATTACGCTGGCGTTATCGAAGGGACGGATCTTTGAAGAGACTCTGCCGCTGCTTCGGTCGGCCGGCATAGAGGTGCTGGAAGATCCGGAAAAGTCGCGCAAGCTGATTCTTGCCACGAACCAGGCCGACGTGCGCGTGCTGGTGGTACGGGCCACTGATGTACCCACTTACGTTCAGTATGGTGGTGCTGATATCGGCATTACCGGCAAGGACACACTGCTGGAGCATGGCAGCGACGGGCTTTACCAGCCGCTGGACCTGCAGATTGCCAAGTGCCGCATCAGTGTGGCCGTGCGTGCAGATTTTGATTACGCAACGGCGGTTAGACAAGGCTCGCGCTTGAAAGTGGCGACCAAGTACGTCGCCATAGCGCGTGAGTTTTTTGCTACCAAGGGCGTGCACGTGGATTTGATCAAGCTCTACGGCAGCATGGAACTCGCACCACTGGTGGGTCTGGCAGATGCGATCGTTGATCTGGTTTCCACCGGGAACACGCTCAAGGCCAACCATCTGGTCGAGGTTGAACATATCATGGACATCAGCTCAAGGCTGGTGGTGAACCAGGCTGCGCTCAAACTCAATCAGGCGCCGATCCGCAGGATTGTTGAAGCCTTTGCCGCGGCCATCGGAAAAGCATCGTGATCGCTGCGCCTGTCCGACTGTCAACCGCGAGCAGCACGTTTGAGGCAGAGTTCAAGGCACGTCTGCACTGGTCGGCGCAGGCAGATGCGCAGATTGAGCAGCGTGCAGCCGACATTCTGGCCGATGTGCAACAGCGCGGCGACGCTGCCGTGCTGGACTACACGGCCCGCTTTGATGGTGTGCAGACGACGTCCCTGGCGGCATTGGAGTTGACGCAGGCAGAATTCAAGGCTGCGTTCGAATCGATTCCAGTCGCCCAGCGCGACGCGCTGCAAGCGGCGGCCAGTCGCGTGCGCAGCTACCATGAGGCGCAGAAGAAGGCCTGCGGCGAGAGCTGGAGCTACCGCGACGAAGACGGAACCCTGCTCGGGCAAAAGGTGACGCCAATCGACCGTGTCGGCGTTTACGTGCCCGGTGGCAAAGCCACCTACCCGTCGAGCGTGCTGATGAACGCCATTCCGGCGCACGTTGCCGGTGTTGCCGAAATCATCATGGTGGTGCCGACGCCTGGCGGCGTGAGGAACGCGATGGTGCTGGCGGCAGCCTATGTGGCCGGCATCAACCGTGCTTTCACCATCGGTGGTGCGCAGGCGGTGGCGGCGCTGGCCTACGGCACGGCCACCATCCCGAAAGTGGACAAGATCACCGGTCCCGGCAATGCTTATGTGGCGGCCGCCAAGCGCCGTGTCTTTGGGGCAGTCGGAATAGACATGATTGCGGGTCCTAGCGAAATTCTGGTGCTGGCCGATGGGACAACGCCGCCCGACTGGGTCGCGATGGACCTGTTCAGCCAGGCCGAGCATGACGAACTGGCGCAGAGCATTCTGCTGTGCCCGGACGCCGCCTACATCGAGCAGGTGCAGACCTCCATCCACCGTTTGCTGCCGACAATGCCGCGCCGTCAGATCATCGCCCAATCGCTCAATGGCCGCGGCGCCCTGATCCTCACCCGCAGCATGGAAGAGGCCTGCGAGATCAGCAACCGGGTTGCACCCGAACACCTGGAAGTCAGCAGCTTGGAGCCGCAGCGCTGGGAGCCGTTGCTCAAGCACGCCGGCGCCGTCTTTCTGGGCGCCTACACCAGCGAATCGCTGGGTGACTACTGCGCCGGACCGAACCATGTGCTGCCGACCAGCGGTACGGCGCGCTTTTCATCACCGCTTGGCGTCTATGATTTCCAGAAGCGCTCCAGTCTGATTGAAGTGAGCGAAGTCGGGGCGCAAACCCTGGGCTTGATTGCCGCCGAACTTGCCTATGGTGAAGGCTTGCAGGCGCATGCCCGGGCGGCAGAACTGCGTTTGAAGCCAGTGCCGCCAATGCGGGAAGCTAAATGACGACTGTCAATCCTCAAGCCATGTTGCGCATCCGCCAGGACATCCAGTCCATGCACGCCTATGCGATACAGGAGTCCGAGGGCATGGTCAAGCTCGATGCCATGGAGAATCCGCATCGACTGTCGCATGATTTGCAGGAACAACTTGGTCGGCGACTGGGCGCGCTGGCATTGAACCGCTATCCAGCGGGGCGCATCAATGTATTGCGTCAGGCGCTGGCGAGCTACGCTGGGATGCCCGAGGGCTATGCCATCATGCTGGGCAACGGCTCGGATGAACTCATCAGTCTGCTGGCTCTGGCCTGTGACGTTCCAGGGGCCAGTATTTTGGCGCCGTTGCCGGGCTTCGTGATGTACGCCATGAGCGCACAACTGCAAGGACTGGCGTTTCATGGAGTGCCGCTGACCAGCGACTTTGAGCTCGACGAAGCCGCGATGCTGGAGGCGATTGTTCGACACCGGCCGGCCATCACCTACTTGGCCTATCCGAACAACCCGACGGCCAACCTTTGGGACGACACGGTGATGGAGAACATCATTCGTACCGCGGGCCAACACGGCGGACTGGTCGTGCTCGATGAAGCCTATCAACCGTTCTCCAGCAGGAGCTACATTGACCGGATCACGCGTCATGGCCATGTGCTGCTGCTGCGCACGCTTTCGAAATTTGGATTGGCAGGCGTGCGGCTTGGCTATCTGATGGGTCCCAAAGCCTTGATTGACGAGATTGACAAGGTACGACCGCCCTACAACATCAGTGTGCTGAATTGCGAGTGCGCGCTCTTCGCGCTGGAGTACGGTGAAGTTTTCTCGGCACAGGCGATCGACTTGTGTGCACAGCGTGCTGTGGTGATGCAAGCGCTCGTTTCGATGTCTGGCGTTGCGGCATTCAAGAGCGAAGCCAACATGATTTTGATCCGCGTGGCAGATGCACAAAAGACATTCGAGAGAATGCGCTCGTGCAAGGTCCTGATCAAGAATGTATCGAATCTGCATGCGCTGCTCCACAACTGCCTGCGCATCACGGTGGGTACTGCAGACGAAAATGCGAAAATGCTCACCGCCCTGAAGGAATCACTCGCACCATGAATCGCACTGCTGAAGTCGAACGCAAAACCGCCGAGACCCATATCACGGTCAAAGTCAATCTTGACGGCACCGGTCAGTCGAACTTGCATACCGGGATTGGTTTCTTTGACCACATGCTCGATCAGATTGCCCGTCACGCCATGCTGGATCTGGAAGTCCAGGCCATTGGCGATCTGCATGTCGACGGTCACCATACGGTGGAAGACGTCGGCATTGCCTTGGGGCAGGCGGTGCAACGGGCAGCGGGCGACAAAAAGGGAATTCGCCGCTATGGCCACGCCTATGTGCCGCTGGACGAGGCGCTGTCCCGTGCCGTCATTGACTTTTCTGGGCGCCCGGGGCTGGTCATGAATCTGCCATTCAAGAGCGGCATGATTGGCACTTTTGACAGCCAACTGACGCACGAGTTCTTTCAAGGTTTTGTCAATCACGCCTTTGTCACGCTCCACATCGACAACCTGCGAGGTGAAAATGCCCATCACCAGGCCGAGACAGTGTTCAAGGCCTTTGCCCGGGCGCTGCGCTCCGCGCTGGAACTTGACGTCCGCAGCGCAGGATTGATTCCTTCAACCAAGGGCACACTCTGAACGGTGTCATGGACAAGACTGTAGCTGTGGTCGACTACGGCATGGGGAACTTGCGTTCTGTGTCGCAGGCAGTGCGGGCGGCAGCGACAGGTACTGGATACCGGGTGATCATTACCGCCGAGCCGGATCAGGTGCGTTCCAGCGAGCGTATCGTATTGCCGGGGCAGGGCGCCATGCCTGACTGCATGCGTGAGTTGAATCAATCAGGGTTGCGGCAATCGGTCATGGAGGCCGCCGCCAACAAGCCCATGTTTGGTGTTTGCATCGGCATGCAGATGCTGCTCGATCATAGTGACGAGGGCGATACCACCGGCCTTGGCCTGATCCACGGAGAAGTCGTCAAATTTGATCTGGCTGGGCAGGTGCAGGCTGATGGCAGCCGTTATAAAGTACCGCAGATGGGCTGGAATCAGGTCTATCGCAACAATCACGGCGTTGCCGAGCATCCGCTGTGGGCCCACGTGCCAGACGGCAGCTACTTCTACTTTGTGCACAGCTATTACGCACTAACGTCTGATGCGCGCCACAGCGTTGGCGAGACTGACTACGGCAGTCGCTTCAGTTCAGCCATTGCGCGTGATAATATTTTCGCCACCCAATTTCATCCTGAAAAAAGTGCCGACCAAGGTTTGTCTCTTTACCGGAACTTCCTTCACTGGAAGCCTTGATATCCCCGCTCACGCTGCGCTCGACGCCGTCTCATTTCCCATCAACCCCGAAGCATCATGCTTTTAATTCCTGCAATTGACCTGAAAGACGGTCACTGCGTTCGTCTCAAGCAGGGCGACATGCAGCAATCCACCACCTTTGGCGAAGATCCCGTCGTCATGGCCAACAACTGGACGATGCAGGGCGCGCGCCGTTTGCATCTGGTTGACCTCAATGGTGCGTTTGCCGGTCACCCCATCAACGAGAAGGCGATTCGCAGGATCCTCAAGGAAGTCGGTAGCGCAGTGGATGTGCAGCTGGGTGGCGGCATACGCGATCTCGATACGATCGAACGCTACCTTGATGCCGGACTGCGCTATGTGATCATCGGCACGGCGGCGATTCGCAACCCAGGCTTTCTGCAGGACGCCTGTACCGCCTTTGGGGGTCACATCATCGTCGGCCTGGACGCTCGTGAGGGCAAAGTAGCAACCGATGGCTGGAGCAAACTGACGCGCCACGACGTCGTTGATCTAGGCAAGAAGTTTGAAGATTTTGGCGTTGAGTCGATTATCTATACCGACATTGGGCGCGATGGCATGCTCAGTGGCATCAACGTAGAAGCTACAGTCAGGCTGGCGCAGGCCCTGACCATTCCGGTGATCGCCTCCGGTGGCCTTTCCAGCATGGCTGACATTGACGCCCTTTGCGCAGTTGAAGACGAAGGAATTGAAGGCGTCATTTGTGGCCGAGCGATTTACTCCGGTGACCTGGACTTTGCGGCCGCGCAAAGGCATGCCGACGAGTTGAACGGCTAGACCTATGGCCCCCAAACTTGTCGCTTCGCGTACTACGCTGCCCCCCAAGGGGGCTAATTTTTCTTGGGGCGGGCCGGCGAAAAATTCGCCACCCATCGAAACTGGTTGGCTCCGGTGTTAGCCAAACGCATCGTTCCGTGTCTGGACGTTACCGGCGGACGCGTCGTCAAAGGGGTCAATTTCGTCGAATTACGTGATGCCGGTGACCCGGTGGAGATTGCCGCACGCTATAACGAGCAGGGTGCGGATGAACTGACTTTTCTTGATATCACCGCCACCAGCGATGGCCGTGACCTGATTCTGCACATCATCGAGGCTGTCGCATCCCAGGTATTCATTCCGCTGACGGTCGGTGGCGGAGTGCGCACCGTGGACGATGTGCGACGCCTCCTCAATGCGGGCGCTGACAAAACCAGTTTCAATTCGGCTGCCATTGCCAATCCGCAGGTCATCAATGATGCCTCGAGCAAGTACGGCGCGCAGTGTATTGTGGTTGCCATTGACGCCAAGCGTCGCAGTGAGGCCGCTGCGGATCGTGTCGATGCGTGGGGTCAGGTGATCGGCGCTGGTTGGGATGTCTACAGTCACGGTGGGCGCAAGAATACCGGTCTGGATGCGGTGCGCTGGGCTGTCGAGATGACGCGCCGTGGTGCCGGAGAAATCCTTCTCACCAGCATGGATCGTGATGGCACCAAGGCCGGCTTTGATCTGGCCCTGACGCGCGCTGTCAGTGATGCGGTCAGTGTGCCCGTGATCGCGTCGGGCGGTGTCGGTACGCTGGATCACCTCGCCGACGGCATCCAGATCGGCGGCGCTGATGCCGTATTGGCTGCCAGCATTTTTCACTACGGTGAATTTACGGTTGCGCAGGCCAAGGCCAGAATGGCTGAGCGTGGCATTCCAGTCAGAATCACACTATGAACTGGCTTGACATTGTTCGCTGGGATGCCCAGGGCCTGGTGCCTGTGATTGCGCAGGAGGCCAGTTCTGGCGATGTCTTGATGCTGGCCTGGATGAATCGCGAAGCGCTGCAAAAAACGGCCGAATTGCGGCAGGCCGTCTACTTCAGCCGTTCCCGCAATAAACTTTGGTTCAAAGGCGAAGAGTCGGGCCATTTACAGACAGTGCATGAAATCCGGCTCGACTGCGATCAGGATGTGATCCTGCTGCGAGTGACCCAGAGCGGACACGAGCCGGGCATTGCCTGCCATACGGGGCGCCACACTTGCTTCTTCAGCGTGCTCGACAATGGCGACTGGAAAGTAACCGAACCGGTCTTGAAAGACCCACGAACCATCTACAGCTAAGGGCCTATGTCTTCCCAAGTTTCTGCTGCCGATTCGCTTGCCGCCTTGTCCCGCGTCATCGAAAGCCGTCTGCCACAAAACGGCGGAGACGCTACGACCAGTTATGTGGCGCGGCTACTGCACAAGGGGCCGGACGCCTTCCTGAAGAAGATTGGTGAGGAAGCGACCGAAGTTGTGATGGCAGCCAAGGACGCTGATGCCGGTGGTGACAGGTCCAGGATTGTCAATGAGGTCGCCGATCTCTGGTTTCACTGCATCATTGCGCTGGTTCATTACGGCCTCGGACCGGCGGATGTGCTGGCCGAGCTGGAGCGCCGCGTCGGCACCAGTGGTATCGAGGAAAAGGCCTTGCGCAAAGCGCTCATGCGCGACGGGGAAAACGGATGACGCAAGCTGGCACTTCTGCGGGCTATGAGCCCGATTGTCTGTTTTGCAAGATCGCAGCAGGTGTTATTCCCTCGCGCTTGGTCTATCAGGATGAAGACCTGTTTGCCTTTCACGATATCAATCCGTGGGCGCCAGTGCACTTCCTGATGATTCCAAAGATTCACATTGCGTCCATGGCACAACTGGGTGGCGAGCACGCAGCGCTAATGGGACGTATGCTCGTACTGGCGCCAAGATTGGCTTTGGAACAGGGCTGCAATCCGTATCCGCTGGGGGGCTTTCGCTTGTTGTGCAATACTGGCGCCGAAGGCCGCCAGGAAGTGCAGCACCTGCACATTCACGTGATGGGTGGTCCGCGTCCCTGGCTCCGTGGTTGATTTGCCGACTAAAATTGGCGCAATTCCTAAGGAGAAACTGATGGGACTTTCCACAACACACCTGCTTATCTTTTTGGTCATCATCGTAGTGATTTTTGGCACAAAGAAGCTGCGCAATATAGGCGCCGACCTGGGTGGAGCGGTAAAAGGTTTCAAAGATGGCATGAAAGACGGTGCCGACAAGGCATCAGACGCACCGGCCGCGACAGCTCCGGTACAGCAGGTTAGCTCTGCCAGCGCAGCCGCCAAAGAAACCATCGACGTCGAAGCCAAGACCAAAGCCTGACAGTGATTGACATCGGGGTCACCAAGCTTGCCATTATTGGCGGCATTGCGTTGCTGGTCATTGGTCCTGAAAAGTTGCCGGGTCTGGCCAAGACACTCGGAACGCTGCTTGGACGCGCCCGACGCTATGTGGCAGATGTCAAGAATGAGGTCAATCGGTCGATGGAACTCGATGAACTCAAGAAGATGAAGGAGACGGTGGAAAGCGCTGCGCGTGACGTGGAAGGGTCAATCAAAACCGGGGCCGCCGACTTCGAAAAGAGCTGGGCCGAGACGACGGAATTGGCTGCCAGCGCAAGCGCGATGGAGCCGGTTCCAGGTTTCCCTCAGTACCAACACCCGCGCAAGAAGTGGCGGGTCAAGCAAGGCGCGACGCCACGCTGGTACAAGGCACGCAGCGGTGTGCGTAGCAACGCCTTGTCAGGGGCGGCGCGTGTTGCCCGCTTTAGACCTACCAGACTGACTTGATGACGGATTCTGAAAAAAAAGACGACGAGCTGGCCGGCACCGAGCAACCATTTGTCCAACATCTGGTTGAATTGCGGGATCGGCTTTTGCGGTCGATCTACGGCATTGCGGCCATTCTGGCTGTTTTGCTGTTTTATCCTGGTCCGTCACGGCTTTATGACTTGCTTGCCATGCCTTTGGTCAAGGCATTGCCTGAAGGCTCGCGCATGATTGCCGTTGGCGTGGTGTCACCGTTTCTGGTGCCGATCAAGGTTTCCGTGCTGGCTGCCGTGGCGTTGTCACTGCCTTGGATTCTTTACCAGATATGGGCCTTTGTTGCGCCGGGCCTGTACAAACATGAGAGAAAATTGGTCTTGCCACTGGTTGCAGCCAGCACGGTGCTGTTTTACCTGGGGGCGGCGTTTTGCTACTTCTTTGTTTTCGGGCAAGCATTTCCGGCCATCCAGAAGATGGCGCCAATCTCGGTGGCAGTCAGTCCGGACATTGAGGCCTATCTTGATTTTGTGATCACGATGTTCATCGCTTTTGGCGTTGCTTTTGAGGTGCCGATTGCGGTCGTTATCCTGGCGCGTATGGGCATAGTGACGATTCCTCAACTCAAATCTTTTCGCACCTACTTTGTGGTTGGTGCTGCGGCGGTGGCGGGACTTGTCACGCCACCCGATCCGGTTTCCATGATTGCCTTGCTGATTCCCATGGTGTTGCTCTACGAACTGGGCATCCAGGCGGCCCGGCTCTTCATCAAGCACACGGCCGCGCCTGACGAAGCATTGTGAAGAAAGTGCTCAAGCAAGTGCTCGCATGGCCACGCCCGGCCAAGCGAGCGTTCGTTGTCGCAGTCGACATCGTCATTGCCCTGTTGGCAACCTGGGTCGCCTATTCACTGCGTTATGAGACCCTTCACTGGCCCAGCAATGACCAGTGGTGGATTTATCTGCTCGGACCTGTGTTGGCGGTTCCGATCTTTGCCCGTTTCGGACTCTATCGCGCGATATTTCGTTATACGGGCATGGACGCCCTGTTGGCCACCGGTCAAGCCATTGCGCTCTATGCCCTGAGCCGTATTGTTCTGCTGTATTGGGTGAAGTGGCCAGTATTTCCGCTCACGCTCGGGGTATTGCAACCGATCATCTTTTTTATGCTGATCGGTAGCAGTCGCGTTCTGGCGCGCTACTGGCTCGCGGGCATCGGTCTTGGCAAAGAGCACCACCAGGGTCGCATGCTCATCTATGGTGCTGGTGCGGCAGGGGTGCAGACTTCCTCGGCGATGGCGATTGCGGGGCATGTCAATCTTCTTGGATTCATTGATGAGGATCCGGCCAAGATCGGCCAGACGATCAACGGCGTTCCGGTATTTTCAGCGATACAAGTCCCGATCCTGGTGCGGGATCTTGGCATCACCGATATTCTGCTTGCGATACCGAGCGCGAGCCGGGACCGGCGCAACAAGATCATCCAGAGCCTGCGCTCCTTGCCGGTGCATACCAGGACACTGCCGGGACTGGCGGACCTGACCAGCGGACGGGTTACCGTCCGGGACTTTCGTGAACTCGACGTTGAAGATTTGCTGGGCCGCGCTGCCGTCATGCCGCAAGCTGACTTGCTGGCCTGCAGTCTCTTTAATCAGACAATTCTGGTGACGGGTGCCGGAGGCAGCATAGGCAGCGAGTTATGCCGACAGATTTTGAGGGAGCGTCCACGCCGGATGCTTTTGCTGGACCACAGTGAATTTGGTCTTTATGCCTTGCATCGTGAATTGCAGGCCTGGTGTGCGGCGCAGCACTCTGACATTGAACTCGTGCCCCTGCTTGGAAGTGTGGGCAATCGTCAGCGACTGGACTGGATCTGCTCAAGCTACCAACCTGACACGGTGTACCACGCAGCGGCGTACAAGCATGTACCGATGGTTGAATGTAACCCGTCGGAAGGGATCTTCAACAATGTCTTTGGTACGCTGAACTTGGCCCAGGCGGCGCAAGCCGCCAGAGTCTCCAGTTTTGTACTGGTTTCGACCGATAAGGCGGTGCGACCTACCAATTTGATGGGAGCCAGCAAGCGCATGGCCGAGATGGTGTTGCAGGCAATGGCAGAGCGGGCTGGAGCCCATGATACGCGTTTCAGTATGGTGCGTTTTGGGAACGTACTGGGGTCCAGCGGCAGCGTAGTGCCGATGTTCCGGGAGCAAATCGCCCAGGGAGGACCACTGACCATCACCCACCCTGAAGTCACGCGCTATTTCATGACCATCCCGGAGGCGGTGCAACTCGTTTTACAGGCAGCTGCCATGGCCGTGGGTGGTGAAGTGTTTGTGCTGGACATGGGTGAACCGGTGAAAATTCTCGATCTGGCCCGTCGCCTGGTTGGTTTGTCGGGCCTGCAGGTGCGTGATGCAGAGCATCCTCATGGCGACATTGAGCTGTCGTTTATCGGACTTCGACCGGGCGAGAAACTCTACGAAGAACTGCTGATCGGTGACAACCCCAGCGCTACAGCCCATCCACGCATCATGAAAGCACATGAAGATTTCATGGCGTGGCCCGAATTGATGATTCAAGTTCGGCTTTTGCGGGAAGCGGCTGGCGCTGAAGATGTCGATGCGATCCGGCGTGTGCTGCAAACCTGTGTTCACGGTTTTTGCAACGAAGTCGGGACAGATTGACATGCTCGCATGCTCGTATTTCCTCGCCTGATTCAGATCACCAATTTTGGATGCATAGCGTGACAAAGAGAGTATTCATCAAGACCTTTGGCTGCCAGATGAACGAGTACGACTCGGGCAAGATGGTGGACGTGCTGCGCGCCGCGCAAGGATTTGAACGGACGGACAAGGTCGAAGAGGCCGACCTGATTCTTTTTAACACCTGCTCGGTTCGGGAAAAGGCGCAGGAGAAAGTGTTCTCGGATCTGGGGCGCGTGAAGCATCTGAAGGAGAGAGGCGCCTTGATTGGCGTGGGTGGCTGTGTGGCGAGTCAGGAGGGTGCGGCCATCATTGAGCGCGCACCCTACGTGGACCTGGTGTTTGGGCCGCAGACGCTGCATCGGTTGCCGCAGATGTTGGCGCAGCGGGAACTGCAAAGTCGTTCGCAAGTGGACATCAGTTTTCCGGAAATTGAAAAGTTTGACCACCTGCCGCCAGCGCGTGTGGATGGCGCAAGTGCCTTTGTCAGCATCATGGAGGGTTGCTCCAAGTATTGCAGCTATTGCGTCGTGCCCTATACACGGGGCGAGGAAGTTTCCAGACCGTTCGAGGATGTGCTGGTAGAGGTGGCGGGGCTGGCGGATCAGGGGGTCAAAGAGATTACCTTGCTTGGGCAAAATGTGAACGCCTATCGAGCGGCAATGGCTGACTCTGGCGCACTGGCAGACTTTGCGACGCTGCTTGACTACGTGGCAGAGATTCCGGGTGTTGAGCGCATACGCTACGTCACCAGCCACCCTAACGAATTCACGCCGGCATTGATTGCCGCTTACGAAAAGATCCCGAAGTTGGTGAGTCATCTGCACTTGCCGGTGCAGCATGGATCGGACCGCATTTTGATGGCCATGAAGCGTGGCTATACGGCCATGGAGTACAAGTCTACGGTTCGCAAATTGCGCGCGATACGGCCCGACATGGCGCTCAGCAGTGATTTTATTGTCGGCTTTCCGGGGGAAACGGAGGATGATTTCGGGAGGATGATGCGCTTGATTGACGAGGTCGGATTTGACAATTCATTCAGTTTTATTTTCAGCCCACGTCCGGGCACGCCGGCTGCCAATCTGGTCGATGAAACTCCCCACGAAGTAAAGTTGCGACGCTTGCAGCATTTGCAGGGCGTGATCAATGACAGCATGGGACGCATCAGTCAGAGTCGCGTAGGAACGCGGCAGCGGATTTTGGTGGAGGGTCACTCAAAACGTGACGCGGCCGAGTTGATGGGGCGAACGGAGTGCAACCGGGTGGTCAATTTCTGCGGCAGCGCAGCTTTGGTTGGGCAACTGGTCGACGTCACGATTACCGAAACGCGCACGTTCACGCTTCGCGGCGAACTGATTCCCTGATCGGCTGGGGATATTAGAAAGGCATTTTTGGCATGCCTTTCATGCCTCCCATGCGCTTCATCATTTTCATCATTCCCGAGCCCTTCATCTTTTTCATCATGTCCTGCATTTGCTCGAATTCCTTGAGCATGCGGTTGACCTCCTGAACCTGCACTCCAGCACCAGCGGCAATGCGGCGTTTGCGGGTGGCTTTGATGAGATCGGGTTTGCGGCGTTCCAGGGGGGTCATGCTGTGGATGATGCCTTGCTTTCGCTGAATGTCCTTTTCGGCGCGGCCCATATCCATTTGTCCGGCCTTGGCGGCCAGTGCGGCAGGCATTTTGTCCATCAGGCTTGAGAGGCCGCCCATTTGCTTCATTTGCTGGATCTGCGCCAGAAAGTCATTGAGGTCAAAGCCGGCGCCACTCTTGACTTTGGCCGCCAGTTTCTGGGCGGCGACCACGTCAACCCCGGCGGTCACCTGTTCAACCAGGGCCAGGATGTCGCCCATGCCCAGGATGCGTCCTGCGTGGCGCTCCGCGTCAAATACTTCGAGGCCGTCGATTTTTTCGCTGGTACCGGCAAACTTGATGGGTGCGCCGGTCACTTGACGCACGGACAGGGCAGCACCGCCGCGCGAGTCGCCGTCAAGCTTGGTCAGGATGATGCCGGTCAGGGGCAGGGATTCCTTGAACGCCCTTGCCGTGTTGATAGCGTCCTGGCCTTGCATGGCATCGACGACAAACAGGGTTTCCACGGGCTTGAGTGCCGCATGCAGGTCGCTGATCTCACGCATCAGCGCTTCATCGATGGCCAGCCGACCCGCCGTATCCACCAGCAGGACGTCAAAGAAGTGCTTTCGTGCATAGTCGAGGGCCGCCAGCGCAATGGCGACAGGCTCTTGATCTGCCGTGCTGGCAAACCAATCTGCCCCGGCCTGCGCCGTCACCATCTTCAACTGCTCAATCGCCGCAGGGCGGTAAACGTCACCTGAAACAGTCAGAACCTTTTTGCGGCGCTTTTCGATCAGGTACTTGGCAAGCTTTGCGGTCGTCGTGGTCTTGCCCGCGCCCTGCAGTCCCGCCATCAGGATCACCGCTGGCGGCTGCGTCGCCAGGTTGATGTCAGACACGCCTTCGCCCATCGTGGCTGCCAACTCCTTGCTGACGATGCCAACAAGTGCCTGCCCTGGTGAGAGTGAGCCCAGTACATCCTGGCCCAGTGCCTTGTCTTTGACGCGGGCGATGAAGTCCCGTACGACCGGCAGGGCGACGTCGGCTTCAAGCAAAGCCATGCGCACTTCACGCAACATGTCGGTGACGTTGCTCTCGGTGATGCGTGCCTGACCGCGAATTTCCTTGACCAGGCGGGAAAGTTTGTCGCTGAGAGCGGAAGCCATAGGGGTATTGCGTGGAACGCAACCTTGGTTGAATGCCGGTTGAAACCGGCAAGATGAAAACGCTAAACTGTGGGCATGATTTTAGCCAGTGCTTCTCCGCCTGTTTTGATGTTGGCCGTGGCCACTGCTGTGGCGTACTCGGTGTCAGCGATGGGTGCCGCGCGTTTGGGGTCGCAGTTGGCGCGAGCAGCCGTTTGGCTGGCATGGTTGCTGCATGGGCTGCTGCTGGCGCTGTGTCTGTTCGGTCAGGAACCTCGGTTTGGTTTTGCCCCGGCAATGTCGGTTACTGCCTGGCTGATTGCTGCGGTCTACGCAGTGGAAAGTCATGTCTATCCCCTGTTGCAGACGCGCTGGACGCTGTCGCTGCTGGGTGCGATTGCGGCGTTGCTGGCTGTACTGTTTCCAGGCAATCCCTTGCACCCGACGGCTTCACCATGGTTGCCTTTGCACTGGGCGTTGGGGATTGCCTCCTACGGACTGTTTGGCGCCGCCGTCGTTCACGCGTGGTTCATGACACGGGCCGAAGAGCGCTTTCGACTGGCTGCGGATCCGCACAGCGGCATGCCATTGTTGACAATGGAACGCCTGACGTTCAGGTTTGTGAGCGCGGGTTTTCTGCTGCTTTCTGCGACTTTGCTTGTGGCGACAGTGTTCAGCGGCCAACTCTACGGTGCTGGTGCGCACCTGAAGCTTGATCACAAGACGGCCTTTTCGGTGTTGTCCTGGCTGACGTTCGCGGTGCTGCTGGTGGGACGCGCTCGTTTTGGCTGGCGCGGCAAACGTGCGGTGCGGGTCTTGTACGTGGGCTCCGCCCTGTTGCTGCTGGCCTATGTTGGATCGCGCTTTGTGATGGAGATTATTCTAGGGCGCATGCCATGAGGCTGCTGTTGGTGTTGCTGGTCGTGTTGGCGGGGGTCTGGCTGTGGCGCTCGAACCGGAAGTCCAGGTCGGAATTTGTGCCCAGAAGGCCTGAGCCTTCACCGCAAGCGCTCGAGATGGTGGGATGCAGGCTGTGTTCGGTTCACGTGGCCTTGGTTGATGCCGTGCAGGGGAAGAAAGGGCTCTATTGCTGCCTCGACCACCGCCAGCAGGCGGAACCCTGAATGCATCGACAGCCAGACGCAAAATCCTGGTTTGATCCCTCAATGCTGGAAACCAGCATTGAAGCGGTAGAGCACCCCCAAGAATTTGAGCGGCTATGGCGTGGCTTCATGACTGCGCGGGTCATGCTGGGATTGGCTCTTCTGGCGTTTCAGGGTGTAGTCTACGAACTTGGATCGGCCAGGGACAGTACGCTGGTCTTGTTCTGTGCTGCCTATTGTGTGGTCGCTTTGGGTGTCAGACTGAAGGCTGGCGCACGACCCTTGGGCGAGGCATTTGACGCGCAGTGGATTCTCATTGTCGGTGTCGATATTCTGGCCGTTGCGGCACTACAGGTGACGCACGGCGACAGTGTCAACTACACGCCCTTGTTTGCACTTCCCATTTTGATGGTGTCAGTGCTCGGATCCTTGCTCTTGTCGATGGCCTGCGCCGCGCTCGTTACCCTTATGTTGCTGCTGTACGCAGGCTGGGCATCAACTCAAGTGCCCGCTGCTGCTGCGGCGCACTTCCTGCAGGCAGCGCTGACAGGTGTGGGTTGCTTTTCCATTGCTTTCCTGGCCAACCAGATTGCCATTCGGTTGACCAATGTGGAACAACGGGCACAGCGAAATCAGTTGGCAGTTCGCCTGCAAAGACAGGTCAACGAACTGGTAATTGAGTCGATGACGGACGGTATTCTGGTGCTTGATCAAGGACGCACGGTGCGCGCCGCCAATCCCGCGGCGTGTCAGATGCTCGGAATGCAGGCCGCCTCAGATGCCGAGTCCTTCAACCTGGCAGCATTGGCGGGATGGCAAGGCTTGGTGGATCTTGTGGAGTTGAGTTTCTCGGAAAATTCAGCGCGTCAGGCCGACGTGGTCATTCATCACGCAGGTCAGGGGCCTTTGCGTTTGCACGCACGCACTCGCTTGACTGCCACGCCAGGTGACGGTGGACAAACGCTGTGTGTCATGTTTCTTCGGGATCAGCGCGAGATGGAAGCACGGATGCGAACCGAGAAGCTCGCCAGCATGGGGCGAATGTCGGCCGCGGTCGCGCATGAAATTCGAAATCCACTGGCGGCCATCGTTCAGGCCAACGCCCTGCTGGATGAAGACATTGCCCTTCCACGTCACAGACAACTCACGCAGATGGTGCGCCAAAATGCGGCCCGATTGGGCAAGATTGTGGAAGAGGTGCTGGAGGTATCCAGGGTCAGGCGACGCGACCATGTAGAGGCTTCGGATGTATTCGTGTTCAATGAGCTTGTTGCAAAAGTTTGTGCTGATTGGCAGGAGCAGGCGAAGAACAAGCAGTTGTTGCGCTTTGACCTGGCGGCCGTGGGTGTCAGCGTAAGGTTTCAATCGGAACATTTACGCCGCGTATTGGTCAATCTGCTGGACAATGCTAGCCGCTATTGTGAGGTTGAAGCTGGCGCGATCGAAGTGGCGACGGCTTGCTCTATGACTGGGCAAGCGGCGCTGCGGGTGTGGAACGGTGGGCCGCCCTTGGATCAGTCCGTGCAAAGGCATTTGTTCGAACCATTTTTTTCTTCTGAGAGTCGCTCGAGCGGCTTGGGACTCTATATTTGCCGTGAGTTGTGTGAGGAGCAGGGAGCATCCATTTCGTATTGCCGGTCAACACGCAAGCGCTTCGATGCTGTGGTGGAGGGAAATGAGTTTCGGGTCAGTTTGCAAACCGAAAGAGGCGACAGTGAAAGACATTTACCAACATGAATGCAAGTAGCGTAACCAACAATGTACAGATTCTGGTGGTAGATGATGAGCCGGACTTGAGGACGCTCTATGAGTTGACACTGGTGCGCGACGGTTTCGAGGTGTCCAGTGCCGCCAGTCTGGCCGAGGCGCATGCGCTTTTGGCTGAGCGCCGATTTGATGTGGTCATTACCGACATGCGTTTGCCCGATGGTTTGGGCGTAGACCTGATACGCCTGATCAAGGCACAACAGCGTAAGGAGCGATGTGTCGTCATTACCGCCTACGGATCAGCGGAGAATGCCGTTGAGTCGCTCAAGGCTGGTGCATTTGACTATCTGACCAAGCCCGTAGATCTGAAGCAGTTTAGAGGTGTCATCGCCTCTGCAGTGCAGGATGCAAGAGTGCCTTTCAGTGCTGATTCTCCTGCCCGGTTGCGTGCAGGCAACGCTGGCGAGGAAGCATTGGCGCGATTGGTCGGACAGTCGGCAAGCATGCGATTGGTGAAGGAGCGGATTGTCAAGGTGGCGCGCAGCATGGCGCCGATTCTGGTCACAGGCGAGTCCGGCACGGGAAAGGAAATGGTTGCCAACGCGATTCACGCCAATAGCCATCGTGATGGCGCCCCCTGGGTTGCCGTAAATTGCAGTGCGATTCCAGAGAATCTGCTTGAGACAGAGTTTTTTGGTGCGAAGAAGGGCGCGTACACTGGCTCCAATCAGGATCGCGACGGCTTCTTCCAGGCGGCGCGCGGCGGAACCTTGTTTCTCGATGAAATTGGCGACTTGCCGCTGGCGATGCAGTCCAAACTGTTGCGTGCAATTCAGGAGCGTTGCATTCGACCTATTGGTTCGCCCCAGGAGGAACCAGTGGACGTGCGAATCATCAGCGCGACCCATAAGGATCTCGTGGCTGAGGTGCAGGCCGGACGTTTTCGTCAGGATCTGTATTACCGGCTGAATGTGATTGTGATTCATATTCCGCCATTGCGTGATCGGCGCGAAGACCTGCCAGCGTTGTGTGCAACCTTGCTGCGCCGGATTGCGCTGGAGTCGGATATCACGGTACCAACGCTGTCAACTGCCGTGCTGGATCAATTGGCTCAGGATCCGCTGGTCGGTAATGTCCGAGAACTGGAAAACCTGTTGCATCGGGCGGTTGCGTTGCGTGAGGACGGCGAATTGCAGTTTGAGCCTTCGGTTTCGCAGCCACTGCTGCATGGGGCGGCGGCAATGGGCGATGCGGTCGCCATAACGCTGGAAGGAGCGTTGCCACGCCCACCAATGGATTTGCAGAGTTATCTCGACGGCGTCGAGCGAAACATCCTGATTCAGACTCTGCGTGAAACCGGATTCAATCGCACGGCTGCGGCCGCCCGCTTGGGCTTGAGTCTGCGGCAGATGCGTTATCGCATTGCAAGGTTGCGTATAGACGCGCCATTTTTTGGCGAAAGCGCCGATGAGCCGGGTTGATATCGTCGAGCACCCGGCGCTCTGGCGTGCTGGCTGGTACCAGCATGCGATGCGCATGGAGTCGCCGAATTTCGGACCCCGTCCATCAAAGGCAACGATTGACTTGGTAGTGGTGCACTCGATCAGTCTGCCGCCCGGTGTGTACAGCGGCGATGCAGTGCAACGTTTCTTTTGCAATCACCTCGACCTGCACGAGCATCCCTATTTCGAAGGCCTGAACGGGCTGCACGTTTCGTCCCATTTTTATATTCGACGTCATGGTGAGTTGTTTCAGTTTGTGAGTGCAGATGATCGTGCGTGGCACGCCGGTGTGTCAAGCTATCGCGACAGCACGAACTGCAACGACAACTCGATTGGCATAGAACTGGAGGGTGTTGAAGGTGGCGTTTTTGAAGACGAACAATATGAATCTTTGGTCGCCCTGTGTTCTGCAATTCTGCAGCGCTTTCCCGTGAGTGCATTTGCGGGTCATGAGCACGTTGCACCCAATCGCAAGGCCGATCCAGGGCCCGGGTTTGACTGGCTTTTGTTGAGACATGGATTGGGATTGGATGCAGAATTCTTTCCCTCAACGAGATTTTGAGAAATGGGCCGGGACACTACCGGTAGCGGCTTGTGTTCTACCGGCACACCATATATAGTGTGTTTCTCTTTTACAATGGCAATCAGGAACACAGTGCGTTCATCAAAGTTCTCTCTGGTTCTTTCGGGCCATGTGATTTGCGATGTTGTTGTACAACACTTCGAGCTCCGATGCGGTCGTGATGTGAATGAATACTTTTCATTTCATTTCGCTGCTCTGATAATCGACTGATTGGAAATATCGATGTTGAACCGTAGTGAAGCAAGCAAACCTTGTGTGCGAGCAGATTTCTGGCACGCTGCTGTCGCTTCGGTGTGAGTTTTATATGACCAGAAGAATTTCGCAAACCGTTGTGAGTCAGCTTGGCTGCAGCGATGGTTTGTGCACCCGAGTTCATGGTGCTGGGATTGATCCCAACATCATGAATCGCTTCATGCTCTCCAACTTGCATGAAGTGCTCTTTGTAAATTGATCAAGGAGAAAATAATGGCAACTGCAAAAAAACCGGCCGCAAAGAAGGCCGCTCCCGCTAAGAAAGTAGCGGCAAAGAA
>JBAXNI010000019.1:0-32051 GCA_037133835.1 Comamonadaceae bacterium
TCAGCCGCTGAAGCGCAGGATTTCATGGTTCAGTTTTCGCTCTGGGATATTCTGACGTTTCTTCTGGGCGCCATGCGCTGGACGGTTGCGCTCTCGCTGATTGCTTTTGTTGGCGGAGGGCTGGTCGGCATGACACTGTTGCTGCTGCGCTTTGCGCAGTTGCGCGGCGTCGGCATGGTGGTCAGCTGGTACGTGCAGGTGTTCCAGGGCACACCGCTGCTGATGCAGTTGTTTCTGGTGTACTTTGGTCTGGCCCTGATGGGCATGGATACTTCACCTCTGGTATCGGCGGCAATCTGCCTGACGCTTTACGCGAGTGCTTATCTGACGGAAATCTGGCGCGGCTGCGTCAACTCGGTACCGCGTGGGCAATGGGAAGCCTCGGCCAGTCTGGCGTTGGACTTCCCGCAGCAGATGCGTCATGTGATCCTGCCGCAGGCCGTGCGTGTGGCGATTGCGCCAACCGTCGGTTTCATGGTGCAGATCATCAAGGGCACGGCTCTGGCTTCGGTGATCGGCTTTGTTGAACTGACCAAAGCCGGCCAGATGATCTCCAACGCCACGTATCAACCCTTTCTTGCCTACACTTTTGTGGGCCTTCTGTACTTTGCCCTGTGCTATCCGCTCTCGCGCTGGAGCCAGCGGCTCGAAACCCGCCGTCTGGCCTGAATTCATGATTGACGCAAACACCCCCGCCTTTGCCCTGGTCGACATCCGTGGACTGCACAAGAGTTTCGGCGCGACCGAAGTTCTTAAGGGCATTGACCTGCAGGTACACAGGAAAGAAGTTGTCTGCATCATCGGCAAGAGTGGCTCTGGCAAGAGCACGCTGCTGCGTTGCATCAACGGACTGGAAACATTTGAGAAAGGCAGCTTGAGCATCGACGGGCAGCCGCTCAAGCATACAGACCGCGCAGCGATGCGCGAGTTGCGACAACGCGTAGGCATGATCTTCCAGAGCTTCAACCTGTTTCCGCACCTTGGCGCGGGGCGCAACGTGATGCTGGCCCCGTCTCTGGTCAAGGGTTTGCCCAAAGAAGAGTCGCGCTCACGCGCCCAGGCCCTGCTGTCACGTGTTGGACTCGATGGCATGTTTGACCGCTTGCCCGAACAACTCTCCGGCGGTCAGCAGCAAAGGGTCGCGATTGCGCGCGCCCTGGCGATGGAGCCGGCCGTGCTGCTGTGCGACGAGATCACCTCTGCGCTCGATCCGGAACTTGTGGGTGAGGTGCTGCAGGTACTTGAAATGCTGGCCCACGAGGGAATGACCCTGATTCTTGTCACGCACGAAATGGCATTTGCACGCAAGGTGAGTGACCGCGTTGTCTTCATGCACCAGGGCCTGATCCACGAAGCCGGTTCGCCGGACGAAATATTCAACCACCCCCAGACTGCGGAGTTGCAGCAGTTTCTGTCCGCCCTGCGCGACTGATCGCGCATCCTGCCGAACAGCAGCGGTCCGGGCGATGATTGCACGGGCTTGCCGAACGCACGGTTTTCTTATTTAATTCTGAAAACCCATAACCTTCAAAGGAGCGAACCGTGCAAGCTGTCTTTTACCGATTGTTATCGACCTCCCTGAAACTGTTCGCGGCCACTGTGTCTGCGTCGGCCCTGGCCCAGCAGGTCGAGCGCCCAGCAACTGACGCCACAACAAACACTGCGGCCGTGGCACCGTCCGCGACTGCCGCCAGCGCGCCAGCCCCCGCCGCCTCTGCGGCAGCCAAGGCGACGCTTGCCGAAATCACCGCACTGCTGCAAAAGCCGCTGCCGGTGCTGGAAGGCATTGATGTGTTCAAGGGCACGGCCACTCTCAAGGGCAAGCGCTTTTACATCTCCGAATATCGGGTGCTGTTTGAGACCGGTGGCAGCGTCTCCGCCAACAGCCGGCCCGCTTATTTTGGTGGCACCAATTACGGTGGCACGAACGTGAAGGTGGAATACAAAATCCCCGAGCTTGATCTGGCCGTGCTGCAGGCGATCACGGACCGCGCCTATGCCGATTTTGTGGCGCGACTGGAGGCCGGCGGCGCCAAGCCTGAACCAGCGGACGCTTTCATCCGCGAATTGGGAACCGTCTACGAAGCGACAGTGGAAGGCAGCAAGCCCGGTGCGGCCGTGACGGAAGAAATTGACATGGGGTTTGGCAAGCGGCGCTATCTTGTCTTGAGCCCGACCGGGATGAAGCTCAACGCACGTGGCATGACGGGCCTGGGCATGGGCAACATTGGCAACCGGATCAATTACGTGAAGCTCAATGTCGACGCCATCTCCGTTGGCATGGCGGTGAATCTGGCGGCACAGGAAACGTCCGGCAGTGGCTCCTCGCTGTTTCGTCGAGGCTCCAGCGCGAACGCGTCGGCCGCCATGGAAGTAACCAGTGCCAGTTCGTTCCCGGCAATGCTCGGACATGGTGGCGGCGCCATCATCAGTTTCACCAAACCACTGGCCGTACCGGGACAGTTTGCCACGCTGCGCGAGACCGGTGGCTATGACAGCAAGAAGGACATCGCGGCGCAGGGTGTGCAATTGCTCGGGCGTTTCCTGGGCGTGGCATCGAATCAGATCAAACAGGTGGAAATGACGGTGGACGTTGACGCGGCCGCCATGGCCAGCCTCGCACTGCAGGGCCTGATGTCGTTCAATCAAGGCTTGGCCTCAGGCATCAAGTAAGCAGTGCATGCCGTCTTTCAAGTCCCGCTTGCTGTACCACCTTGTCAAGCACCAGTTGGCCAAACTGGCACGGATCAATCTGCCCTTGCCGCAATACCGGTTGGCACGTGAAGCCGCAGCACTGCGGCTGTTCAGGATGCCCCCTGGAGTAGCTGTGCAAGAGGCCCGGATCGGTGCGTGTCGGGGCGAATGGCTGCGCCCCGAGGTATTGCGGGCCAAGGGCATCGTGCTGTACCTGCATGGGGGTGCCTACACTGGTGGCTCGTGTATCACCCATCGCGCCTTGGCGGCCAGACTTGCCAGCGCCTCGCAACACAGTGTCTTCAATCTTGACTACCGGCTGGCGCCAGAACATCCGTTCCCGGCGGCGCTTGACGACGCCCTTGCAACTTACAAGGCGCTGCGTGTTGAGCATCCTGATGTGCCGATTGCCCTCTGCGGGGATTCTGCTGGTGCAGGCCTCGCTTTAGCCCTGGCCATCAGTCTGCGCGATCAGGCCGTGACCCCACCTGCTGCACTGGCGCTGATGTCGCCATGGACCGACTTGGCCCTGACCAATGACACGCACCGAAGTAAGGCGGCGGTGGACCCCTACTTTCCGACAACGGAGCGTCTCAGGGTCGCTGCGCTTCACTACGCGGGTGAAGCACGACTGTGTCATCCGCTGGTATCACCGCAATATGCGGAACTCGGAAACTTGCCAGCGACTCTGATCCACGTTGGCACGCGGGAGGCGCTGCTTGACGACTCCTTGCTGCTGAGTCAGCGCATGAACGGACAGGGGTCCAAGGCAGAGGTGAAGTTGTTTCCTGGCATGTGGCATGTCTGGCAGACCCTGCATGGCAGGATGCGGGAGGCTGACCAGTCGGTGCAGGACCTGGGCGCCTTTCTCAGTGGTCATTTGCGTCGCACGCCTTGAACAGCGCGCAGCAGGCGACAATGCCTGCCTTTGAGAATTAACAAAATGAGTTTGCAAAGCTGGTGGCTGTTCGTCCTGATGACTTTTCTTGTGGCAGCAACACCGGGCCCGAACATGCTGCTGGTGATGAGCAGCAGCGCACGTTTCGGTCTGCGCGCGGCGGTCGCCACGATGGCCGGATGCTTGATGGCCTTGCTGACGATGATGAGTATTTCTGCCGCCGGCCTGGGCGCTTTGCTTCATGCCTTCCCGGCGGTGTTTGAAGCGCTACGTCTGGCCGGAGCCGCCTACCTTGCCTATCTGGGCGTGAAGAACTGGCGCTCGCCGGTTCAGCAGGACGCGCACGACGCTCTTCGCCCCACCAATGTGACGGCCAGACCAGCTGCGCTTTTCCGCCAGGGACTGCTGGTAGCCGCGAGCAATCCCAAGGCACTGCTTTTTGCGGCCGCCTTTTTCCCCCAGTTCATCGACGCGCAGGCCGCGAAGTTGCCGCAACTGACCATTCTGCTGGCGACCTTTGCGGTGATTGAAATTGCCTGGTATTTTGTCTATGCCGTCAGCGGCAAGCGACTTTCTGTCTACCTGCAAAGCCCAAGCGTCATGCGCGCTTTCAATCGATTGACCGGCGGCGTCTTCATCGGATTCGCTGCGCTGATGGCAACTGCACACGAATGAGCAAGGCCGTCTAGATCAAGTCAATCTGAATCACTTTCAGCACATCACCCGCCTTCGTACCCGTGAGTTTGACAGACGCGCCAAGTTTCAGGTCAGTCAATTTTCCGTTGCGGACCACGCTCAAGGCGGAAGCGTCGCAGGGTTGACCTCGCACCACAAAGTTGGCCAAGCTCGTGAATTCCTGAATGCGACCACTGATCTCCACGGTTTCGAGTTCCTGCACGTTCTGGACTTGAACTTTGGTGGCCTTGAGCACGCCTCCTTGCCACACACCGCTTACTTCAACGCGGCTCCCGACGGCGACAGGGGCGCTGACCGGGTCGAAAGTGGCCTGACTGGCATCCACCAGCGCACCGCCCAGGCTGAAACGGTTGGTCGCCGCAACGCTGGTCACCCATCCTTCAATTTCCGCCTCACCCTGCTGTGCACTGGTGGCCGGCCCGGACGGATACTGAACACTCTGCAGTGCCAGACTGCCATCGGCCGTGGAAAGGATGCCGTTGACGCGAACCAGGTCTCCCAATGCCAGTGCACGCGCCGCGTCGCCAGTGAGCAGCAGTCCATTGACGCTGCGCTGCGAATTGACGACACTGACCAATCCTGTGCTGACCACGGCGGCAGCGGACACCGTGGCAACCCGCGTTGCGCTCCAGGTGCGAGCATCGGCGCCGGCCTGCAATCCCCAGACCGCCAGGCGTTGACCCGGGAGAACGGGCGTTGTAGCGCTGTTACCCTCAAATATGGTGTTCAAGTCGGTCAGCACCGTCATTCCAGCCAGCGTGAACTGCCCGCTGCTGCCTGGCGCTGCGCGCCCAGAGCTGACCAGGCCTTGTGCGATCGACCACACTTCAATCCTGTTGGCGATCCCGAGGGTAGCGTCAGAACCGCGCTGGCCTTGTATGCTGGCCACCATGCCCAGTCGCAAATCGGCTGAAGCTGCACTCTGACCATCAAGCAGGACAGTGGCCAGGGTGTCATCAAACTTGATCGCGTTGATGATGACGCTGCCAAAGCCAGCGATGGCGCCTTGCGCAAAGAGTCCTGTGCCACCCGTTCCAGGCAAGCCGGCCATGCTCGCCGGGCCACCACCACCGCAACCGGCTGTCACGGCAGACGCCGCCAGTACCATCCAGCTACGTCGTGTCAAGTGGGCAGGCAGTTTTTCAGACTTGCTCATGATGCTTTCTTCCTCTTGCTCTTTTGCCTTGTGACGCCACCGGCACTCCCCTCTTCGGCTGGCGGCTGCAGCGCTTCGTGAAAGTAGACGCCGAAGCGAACGCGATGCCGGGTCCCTTTGCTGGTTTGACTGCGCTGCTCGGCGACGGTTGCAGTTTGCAGAAACTGTCTCAGCGCACCGGCCCACAGGCGCCTTGCCTGCTGCTGCAATTGCTGCGCCTGTGTAGCTGACAAATCCTGTGAAAATGCACTCTGGTCCAGCAGCGCCGGACTGTGTCGGCCAGGCTTGAGGTTATGCACCGCCGCGGCCAGGTGATCGCTGACGTTGGCAGCCAGAAAGTGGAAAGACTCGCGCAGTCCTTCCTGCGGTACAAAGGCCGTCGACTTCAGTGCCACATAGCCATCCTCGCGTAAATCGACGACACCAAGGCGATTCAATTCGTCCAGAACGGCCCGAGCACCAACGTCGCGGCTGACCTCGGCCACCAAGGCAGTGAAATCAAATTCCCCATCGTTGCCGCGACCCGGCGTACGCGCCAGCGCTCTGGCTGTCTGATCGGCATTCAAATAGCGCGGCTCACTGATCCAGCGTGCCACGACCGATGCCGCCACCGGCATCATTGGACCGACCACTTCCGCAGTGACTGGCTCTGAGCGCAAGCGCCTTACGTCCTTGCGATGCACCCCGGTCAGCAAGGCAATGCGTGTGTCGGAACTGCCCTTGTCTGCCAGGCCATAGGCCGCCACAGCTTCCTTCACCAGGGCGATTTTCAGAAGTTCAACCAAAGACGGCAGTTGCAAACCGTGATCGATCATCAGGCGTGCCAGAGGCTGCAGCACCAATGCGATGGCCTGCGCCGCCAGTGCAGGCTCGGGCAAGCCGGCGTCCTTGGGCGGACGCGAGTTGGCTGCGGGTCGAGTAAGCTTGGTCATCGTTGGGTGATGTGTCCGGTCTGGCCATCATTTTATCGGGAATTTTTCCCATACGTCGTTTGGGCTTGGGCAAGATGGAAGCGGGATAATCGCCTCGTTCAGGTTTTCGGGTGCAAAATGTCTCTCCTTTGTTCTACCCAGTCGAAACTTTTTTGGTCAGGAATCGCGCTGGCGCTGGCCTGGGTTTGCCACGGACCCGCGCTGGCGATTGAGCGAAGCGACATCCTGCTCGACATTGTTTCCCATTGCGTCGATCCGGCGCAGCCCAACTATTGCAGCGCTTGCCGTGCGCCTAGAAACGATGCAAGGTGTGGCGCGGCGCTCGAATGCAGGAAGAGCACGGAAGTGTGGGCGCTCGACACCAGTTACACGGCGATTCGCGACATCAAGATGTGTGGCTGCCCATCCGGATTTGTTCACGGCCTGGCACTGCCCCTCAGTCCGGTGCGGGGCGTTGAAGACCCGAAACGACCCAATGGAATCTGGCAATTTGCCTGGGATGTCGCGGCCAGCCGTATCGAGACCGAGTCACTTGCCCTGGTCGTCAATCCGCAATTTCACCGGAGCCAGAACCAGTTGCATGTTCACCTCTTGCGACTGAGCAAGGAGGGACGTCAACTGCTCGCAAGGCACGCTCCCAGTTCCATCAAAAATCTGGATCAGGTTTGGGCCAGTGCGGCACAGGACGCGCAAGCCAAGGGCCTGACCGACTACGGTGTTCTGGTGACTCAACAGGGACCGAAGGATTATCTGGTGGTCGTGACCGCAGAGAGTCCAGAAGACGCATTCACCGAATGGCGCTGTGAATAGGCTGGCGCAATGGCGGAGAGCAGCGAACCTTAACCCGAAAGTCCAACAAATACATTTTGCACATCGTCATTTGCATCGATGGCCGCCAGGAAGGATTCAACTTCTTCGAGTTGCTCGGCGCTCAATCCAGCTGAGCTGACCGGGTTCTTTGGTTTGTAACCAAGCTTGGCGGCAATGACTCGATAGCCGTGAGTTGGTAACGCGCGGCTCACCAGGTCCAGATCGGCGGGATCGGTAACGAACGTAATTGAACCCTCCTCATCTCCGACCTCGAGGTCCTGCGCGCCGGCTTCGATGGCTGCGAGTTCCGCGTCGGCGCCAGCGACGGCCGGCTCGGCTTCTATCATCCCGACATGGTCAAAATCCCATGCGACGGAGCCGGAAGTGCCGAGCTGCCCTTTGCGAAAAAGCACGCGCATCTCCGGGGCAGTACGGTTCACGTTGTCGGTCAAACATTCAACCATGAGCGCAATACGGTGCGGCGCAAAGCCTTCATAGATGACGCGTTCAAAGTTGACGGCGTCCCCCGTCAGGCCTGCGCCCTTCTTGATGGCCCGGTCCAGGGTTTCCTTGGGCATGGAGACCTTGCGCGCCTGCTCCACGAGCAGGCGCAAGCGCGCGTTGGAAGCAGGATCGGCCCCGCTACGCGCTGCAATCATGATGTCCTTGGCCAATCTTCCAAACAACCGGCCTTTGGCGTTTGCCGCCAGTTCCTTGCCTTTTGCTTTCCACTGTGCGCCCATGTCGATTCTTCCTTGTTGTTATGGCGCGCTATCGCACCAAAGCGCCTAGGTTATACACCCATCCTCAAACAACCAGTTCCGGGCGTCGTGCGAGTCAAAAGTTTCCGTCGATAATTGGCCATGAACCTGGAGTAGCTATGCCGATCTATGAATACGCCTGCAGTGCGTGTGGCCACAAATTTGAAGCCTTGGTGCGCTCCGGTACAGAGCCGAAGTGCCCACAATGCCAGTCAGCCGAACTCGACAAGTTGTTATCGGTCTTTGCGACGACGACCTCGCAGGCTGCGCCAGCGATGACCAGCCCTTGCGAGTCCTGCAGTTACGCAGGTGGCCCGGGTGGCTGTGGCATGAACTGAGGCGCCGGATCGAAGCGAATGGGCAGAAGTCTGCCAAACTGCATCACTGTAGTTCGATGCCGGCCTTCTTGACCAGAGTGGCGTACTTGGCCTTTTCGCTGCGGAAGAACTGCATCGCCTGATCAGCCGGCCCGACGTTGATCACGTTGCCCTGCTTGCTCATCGCGTCCTTGACCACGGGGTCGTTGAAGGCCGTGACCAACGCGGCGTGCACGCTTTGCACTTCGGCCGGCGGCAAGCCCTTGGGGCCCAGCACCGCGAACCAGGCTTCCACAACGTAATTCGGCAGGCCCTGCTCAACAAAGGTCGGGATCTCGGGCGCTGCGGCAATTCGCTGCGAAGTGGCAACGCCAATGGCACGCAAGGAACCTGCTTTGATGTGCGCTTGCACGCTGGGCAAGGCAACGGTGGCGAACTCGACCTGGCCACCCATCAGGTCGGTCAGCATCGGACCGACGCCTTTGTAGGGGATGTGGCGCGCCTTGACGCCAGCTTCGTCGAGGAACATTTCAGTGGCAAGGTGCAAGATGGTGCCATTGCCGCCAGAGGCAAAGTTCATTTCACCACCCCGGCTCCTGAGCAGAGCGATCAGTTCTTTCGAATTGTTGGCCGGCACCTTGGCGTTGACGACAAGTACCACCGGTGTGTAGCCAACCACCGCGATCGGCGTGAAGTCGCCCGGCATGTCAAAGGACAGCGACTTGTAGACACTGGGAAAGATCACCACATTGTTGGACACGACGCTGAGCGTGAAGCCGTCGGCCTGCGAACGCGTCAGCGCCTGCAATCCGACGATGCCGCCGGCGCCGGGCTGGTTGTCAACGACAACTGCGTGCCCCAGCGCCCTGCTCAGTGCCGGCTGCGCAGCGCGGGTGATGGTGTCAACACCGGAGCCGGTGGCGTTGGGCAGAATGAAACGGATGTTCTTGTCGAGTTGCGCGAAGGCCGGTGCGGCCAGTCCCGCGATCAGGCCAATCAGCAGTTCGCGGCGATTTGACTCGGTTCGTTTCATGATTTCAGTCTCCAGCATTTTGAGTCGAGCACGGGGTCGGCCGTGTGGCGTTCATTCTAGATTCTTCATGGTCCTGGGCAAGTCCGCGTACAGGCCAACTTCGCGGCTAGTGACGAGGAGTTGGATGGTCATGAGGCCGGTTCAGAGGTTCCATTCTCCTCAACCACCTGCCGGTTTGACGACATGGCCCTGGTCAGTCAGCATCTTGATAACGCGGTCGCGGTGATCTCCCTGCACCTCGACAACACCGTCTTTGACGGTCCCACCACTGCCACAGGAAGTCCGAAGCTGCTTACCGAGGGCGACGATGGTCGTGGCGTCAAGTGCCAGACCTCGAACCACGGTGACGCCCTTGCCGGCGCGACCCTTGGTTTCCAAGGAAACACGCACTACGCCATCCGCAGCTGGCCTTGCGCTCACGACGCCGCAGCGACAACTGGCCAGCGCCTGGCGACACTGCGGACACATGCGACCGGCTTCGGTCGAGTACACCAGGCCGCCCTGGTGTGATCTTGATTTCATCGCGTGGCTGGTCCCTGCTCTTTTTCCCTGGGCCCCTTGTGTGCCTCCCTGGGCTCTTGCGGGCGCTGCGTCGGTGCTTGCTCGCGCTGCGGCGACGCGACTGGCGGCACACCGTGCGGCCTTGTCTCTTGTGGCTCGACGTGCGGTGGTGACCGGTGACCAACCGGCCCGCGGTGTTCCGGCGGCATTGGCACTGGCCGTTGCACTGGAGGTGCATGTGGCAGTGCTGAAGGGGGTGGTCGGTTGATCCAGCGTTGACGCTGCCCGTACCACGGTCGGCCAACATAATGCTGATCCCAGTAGCTGCCCAAACTGAAGGCGAGGATACCGATGCCGATCATGGCACCATAGCTGATGACCGGGACATTGGCGCCCTGATACGGGTAGGCAATGTTGGCGCCGTAGACCCAACCGCGGCTCGGTCCGGCCTCCACATCACACCAGTGATAGTCGGCCACACAACCCTGTACCGTGACTGGCACGCCTGCCAGCAGGATGGCTATGACAGGGTACTCCATGCCAGGTCCGGCGCGCAAATTCACCTGCTTGGCGGCATAAGCCAGTTGCGGCTGCGAAAACCCTGGCAAGGCAGCAAGGCCCACAACCAATCCAGCCACTGCGTTCAGACATTTCATTTGTTACTCCCGTTGATCAACACGCAAAAGCCGCGCTCACGGTACCCAATCAAGCGCGTGCATGTAGTCGCGCTGCAGCATCAAATCTTCCCATACCGGTGCCGGTGCACGAGGCAGGAGTGCACGACGTCGCTCGTCGCTGGCTTCATTCGACTGCCAGAGCCCTTTGAGCAATGCCTCGGTCAGACCATCCATCAGGACATCGACCGCAAGACCGCCGCCTTCACTATCGACCACGGTCTGATTGCAAAGCAGCACCATGTCGCAGCCCGCATTCAAGGCCAGAATGGCGGCCTGCGTGTAAGTAAGCGGCTTGCCACGAAGCAGGCGGGCTCCAGCCATGGACAGGTCATCACTGAAGACGGCGCCACCAAAACCGAGTTGGCCGCGCAGGATGTCATTGAGCCAACGCGATGAAAAGCCGGCCGCACGATCGTCCACTTGCGGATAGATCACGTGCGCCGGCATCACGCCCGACAGCGCGGTATTGAGCCAGCCATACGGTGCGGCGTCATCCGACAGAATCGCTTTCAGACTGCGCCGGTCAACCGGAATATCTGTATGTGAATCAGCCTTGACGAAGCCGTGGCCCGGAAAGTGCTTGCCACAATTGGCCATGCCGCTTTGCAGCAAGCCGTGCATCAGGCTCTTGGCCAGCAAACTGACGACTCGCGGATCCCGCGCAAACGCGCGATCACCGATGACACTGCTGCCACCGTAGTCAAGATCAAGGACCGGGGCGAAACTCAAATCGACACCGCAGGCGCGCAGTTCAGAGCCCATCACAAAGCCGCAAGCTGTAGCCGCATTGCAGGCTTTGAGCGCGGCGCTACCGGCACCCTCTTTGCCGTAGCGCAGCCACATCTCACCCAAAGCACGCATGGGCGGCAGATGGGTGAATCCGTCGGTCTTGAAACGCTGGACGCGGCCGCCCTCGTGATCAACACAAATCAGCAGGTCGCGGCGCAGAGACTTGATCTCGCGGCAGAGTCGCGTCAGTTGCTGACGATCCTGCCAATTGCGGCCAAACAGGATGACCCCGCCCACCAGCGGATGCATGAGTCGCTGTCGGTCTGTTTTGCTCAGACTGAGGGCTGCAATGTCAATGATCAGAGGCGCGTGTTGTGCCATGGAAAGTCTCGCTGAATGGGTATCAAATTTGCTCGATCACGCAGAAGCTGGCAGCGTAGTCGGTCTCGTCGGTCAGGCTGATGTGCGCAGCCAGCTGGCGCGATTCAAACCATTCTTTCAGTTCGCCATGCAGGACGACGGTTGGTTTGCCGCTGGGCAGTTTGGCAATCTCGCAGAGTCGCCACTGCATCGGACCAATCATGCCCAGACCGATGGCCTTGCTGAACGCCTCCTTGGCGCTGAAGCGACTCGCCAGATAGCGCACACCGCGCTCAGGCCAGCGCGCACTGCGCCCCTGCCAGGTATTGAATTCAGCCTCGCTGAGAATTTTCTTGGCAAAGCGATCACCGTGACGTGCAAGACTCTGGCGAATCCGTCGCACGTCGCAGATGTCAGTGCCAATACCAAATATCACGACATGCCTTCATCGATGCAGCGCAGGTAGTCGGCAACGGTGGCGTTGTAACCCAGCTCCAGGGCATCGGAGATCAGGGCGTGACCAATCGACACCTCGCTGACACCTCTGACGTGACGGATGAACGTGGCAAGATTGTCGCGGTTCAGGTCATGACCAGCGTTGACCGCCAGTCCAGCATCCAGCGCCGAACGCGCCGCGCTGGCAAAACGCGTCAACTGGGTCTCTTGCTGCACCGTGCCCCAAGCAGCGGCGTAGGGTTCGGTATAGAGTTCGACGCGGTCTGCACCAACCGCCCTGGCTGCAGCCATGAGTTGCGGCTCGGCGTCCATGAACAGACTGACGCGAACGCCGAATGCATGGGCCTGGGCGATCAAGGGACGAAGTCGATCTGCATCGGCGGGAAAATTCCAGCCGTGGTCGCTGGTGAACTGCCCTTCGCTGTCGGGCACAAATGTGACCTGGTGCGCGGGCAGGCCGCGCTCACGCAAGTCGCGCAAGCAATCCATCAGGTTGTGCAGGGGATTGCCCTCAACGTTGAATTCGCGCTCGGGCCAAGCGCGCAATAGCTCGGCCAGATCACGCACATCGGTGGCGCGAATATGCCGTTCGTCGGGTCGTGGATGAACCGTGATGCCACCGGCACCTGCCTGCAAACACAGAGTCGCCGCGCGGGTCACACTGGGAATGCCGAGGTGACGCGTGTTGCGCACCAGCGCCACCTTGTTGAGGTTGACGGAAAGAGACGTTTTGTTCATAGCGATTGCAGATCCATCATCATCTGCCGGGTACGCAAAGTGCTGACCCCGCAATGGTAATTCAGGAGCATGCGCAGTTGCGGTTTGAGTTCCGCCATCACTTGCGAACAGGCACGCAAGGTAGCGGTAAAAGGTGCAGCGTTGCCCAGTGATTCCTGTAATGCCAGCCACTGCGCACCGCTAAGGCTGCTGCGGTCCGCTTCACCGGACTGGCGCAGACCGCCTTCCGGTACCAGGCAATAGCGGGATTGAGCGTCAAGCGAGCGCAGCGTCATCGTCTGGGCATCGAGCAACGGCAGCAAGCCAATCTCGCGCAGCAAGAGCAACTCAAAAGCGCGAAGTGCCGACTGCAATGCTTCGCCATGTTCCGACGCGATCACCTGAACGACGTTGGCGTAGACATCAAACAAGCCCGGGTGCGGGTCGTCACGTGCCAACAACAGCAACAGCAATTCATTCAGGTAGTAGCCAGACAGCAAGGCCTCGCCGCTGGGCATGATGTGTCCACCCTGCCATTCGGCCCCTTTGAGGGAACGGATTTCACCATCACCACCAAAAGCCAGGTGCAGAGGCTGCAGTGGCAAGAGGATCGGACGAAAACTCGAGCTGGGCCGTTTCGCCCCTTTGGCCACCAGGGCGATGCGTCCGTGATGGCGCGTGAACACTTCAAGGATCAGGCTTGACTCGCTCCAGTCATAGCGATGCAGCACATAGGCAGGCTCATCCGAGATGCGCTTATTGGTAGCCAAAGCTGCGCACCCGCGCTTCATCATCGGCCCAACCGGAACGTACCTTGACCCACAACTCGATGAAGACCTTGGCGTCCAGCGCCTTTTCAAGTTCGACCCGGGTTTCGGTCCCTATGCGCTTGATGCGCTCACCCTTGTCACCAATCACCATGGCTTTGTGCGTGTCGCGCTCCACCACAATGGTAGCGGCTATTCTTAGCAGACGTTTTTGTTTGCCGCGCCCGGGTTCTTCCTCGAATTTGTCGATCACGACAGTCGAGGTGTAAGGCAACTCGTCACCGGTGAGACGAAACAGTTTTTCCCGCACCGTCTCGCTGGCAAGAAACTTCTCGCTGCGGTCTGTCAACTCGTCCTGCGCATACCACCATGCCTGCTCGGGCAAGAAGCGCTCACAGATGCCAAGCAGGCGTTCAACATCTTTGGCATTCTTGGCTGACATCGGCACAAACTCGGCAAAGGCGTGGCGCTGCTGCATCTGCTGCAGCCAGGGCGCAATGTCCGAGCGGCGTGTCACTTGATCCAGCTTGTTGGCCACCAACAGGGTCGGCACTTCTTTGCTCAACAGTTCGAGCACCTTGGCATCGGCCTGATTGAACATGCCCGCTTCCACCACAAACAGAATCAGGTCAACATCGCCGACGGCGCCAAGTACGGTCTTGTTAAGAGAACGATTCAGCGCATTGTTGTGGCGGGTCTGGAAACCGGGTGTATCGACAAACACAAACTGGGTCTTGCCCAAGGTGTGGATGCCGGTAATGCGATGGCGCGTGGTTTGCGCCTTGCGCGAAGTGATGCTGATTTTTTGACCCACGAGTGCATTGAGTAGCGTCGACTTTCCAACATTTGGCTTGCCAACGATGGCGATCAGGCCGCAGCGCTGGTCTGCAGCGGGCGTCCCTGCCGCTGCCCGACGATGCAGCCCCTTGAGCATGCTTTCGAGATCAGCCTGACCCTCGAGAGCCACTGCATCCTGCATTGCGGTCGGAGACTTTGTGTCTGTCATATCGTCGTCTTGGCCTTGATGGTTTGCAGCATGGCGCCGGCCGCTGCCTGTTCTCCAGCGCGGCGCGACGCGCCAATACCACGCTCTGAAATATTGAGTTCGATGACCTCACATTCGACATCGAAGGTCTGCTTGTGTGCCGCTCCGAGCGTGCCGACGACACGGTAGAGCGGCAGGCTCATTTTGCGCGCCTGCAACCATTCCTGCAACTCGGTCTTTGGATCTTTGCCAATGGCCTGCATTTCGGGGTTTATTTCGACTGCCTGAAAAAGTCGGTGCACCAGACTTTGTGCCGCCGAGAAGCCGGCGTCCAGATAAACTGCGCCGATAACAGCTTCCAGCGCATCGGCCAGGATGGATGGTCTTTTTTGCCCGCCCGAGCGAGCTTCTCCTTCGCCAAGGCGAATGACTTCCGGCAGGCCCAGCTCAACCGCCAGGCGATGCAGCGTGTCCTGTTTGACGAGATTGGCCCGCACCCGTGACAAATCACCTTCGGGCAATGCGCTCAGTCGTTGAAACAGTAAATCGGCCACGGCCAGGTTCAATACGGAATCACCCAAGAATTCGAGTCGCTCATTGTGATCAAGCGAAAAACTGCGGTGCGTAATTGACCGTAACAGAAGTTGAGTGTCCGTGAACCTGTGCTGCAGGCGAACCTGCAATGCTGTCAGCGCTTCATTCACACGCTCGTACCTTTTGACTTGGCAGCATTACCTGGAGCGCCCGCTGTACTTGAGCGTCAGGTAGGCTGGGCCAAACATGTGAATTTCACGCTGATAAGCAAAACTGACGACAATTCTTTCGCCTTCCTTGCTTACGTCTAGGTCCTTGCCACTGATGGATTTGATGTTATCCACTGAAGCAACTTTGTCAAAAATAGCGCGCACTTCCGCTACCGACGTGCCTTCCTGAGCTTTGTCAGCGGCTCGGCGAATGCCCTGATATTCAATCGCAGTTGGCACAACTTCAGCGATGATGACGCCGCAGGCGGCCAGCAAGCCGCCGACCAGCAGGAGCCCCAAGAACGACAAACCACGTTGTCTGGATCTGAACTGAATCGTCATACCTTCCCCAAATTCAATCAAATGACCCGATGCGTTTCAAACTGCTGAAATTCATCCAGACGAAAAATGCTTTCCCCACAATATTCTTGTCAGGAACAAAACCCCAATAGCGGGAATCGAGTGAATTATCACGGTTATCCCCCATCATGAAATAGTGACCTGGCGGCACTTTGCATACCACTCCCTCAACACTATAGCGGCAGTTTTGCTTGAAAACAAAGTCGTCCGCACCGGGCACAAACGCCGGGCGGTCATCGTCGTTAAGCAAGCGGTGCTTGTGCTGGCCCAGCGACTCTTCATATTGCTTGAAGTAGCGCATTGCATCCTCATCAAAGAATTCAGGCACCGCTGCCGTCTCGATCGGTTGCCCGTTGATGGTCAGACGCTTGTTGAGGTAGGCCACTTCGTCACCCGGCGTTCCAACCACCCGCTTTATGTAGTCAAGGCTCGGTTTGGGCGGATAGCGAAACACCATGACGTCACCGCGCTGCGGTGCGGTTCCATCGGTGATCTTGGTGTTTATCACCGGCAGACGTAAACCGTAGTGGAACTTGTTGACCAGAATGAGGTCTCCCACCAGCAGAGTCGGGATCATGGAGCCAGAAGGAATCTTGAAAGGCTCGAACAGGAACGAACGCAGAAAGAAGACGGCAATGATCACCGGGAACAGGCCCGCAGTCCAATCCAGCCACCAAGGTTGCGCCAGGATGCGGGAGCGGGCATCAGCGATGTTGTCATCGATCTGGTTGATCCCCAATTTGCCAAGTTCCTGGCGGCGCTTCAGCGTCGTTGATTCGAGTTGTGCCGCTGCCTTTTGACGCTGCGGCAGGAAATGGAAACGCTCAAGAACCCAGTAAATGCCAGTTACGACCGTTGCCAAAAACAGCAAGAGTGCAAAGTTGCCTTCAACGATACCGAAGTACCAGGCACCTATGTAACCAACAAACGCCGCCAGCACGAATGATGTCAGGGCCTGCATCAGTCTTCCACCTGCAGTATTGCCAGGAAGGCTTCCTGTGGCACTTCAACCGAACCAATCTGCTTCATGCGTTTCTTACCTTGCTTTTGCTTGTCGAGGAGTTTGCGTTTGCGTGAAATATCACCGCCGTAGCACTTGGCGATCACGTTCTTGCGCAGCGCTTTGATTGTCTCACGGGCGATGATATTCGCGCCGATCGCCGCTTGAATGGCAACGTCGTACATCTGGCGCGAAATGATTTCGCGCATCTTCGCCACAACGGCCCGCCCGCGGTACTGCGATTGGGAGCGGTGCACGATGATGGACAGTGCATCAACCTTCTCGCCGTTGAGCAGAATGTCCACTTTCACCACATCGGCAGTGCGGTACTCCTTGAATTCGTAGTCCATTGAAGCGTAGCCTCGGGAAACAGACTTCAGCTTGTCAAAGAAATCCATCACGATTTCGGCAAGGGGCATCTCGTAGGTGAGCATGACCTGTCGCCCGTGGTACGCCATGTTCATCTGGACTCCGCGCTTCTGATTGGCCAGTGTCATCACGGCGCCGACATAGTCCTGCGGCATGTAGAGGTGAACCGTGACAATGGGCTCGCGCACTTCATCAAGTCGACCCTGATCAGGCATCTTCGAAGGGTTCTCGACCATTCTCACGGTCCCGTCAACCTGCACCACCTGGTATTCGACACTGGGCGCTGTGGTAATCAGGTCCTGGTCAAATTCACGCTCAAGCCTTTCCTGCACGATCTCCATATGCAGCAGCCCCAGAAATCCACAACGAAAACCAAAGCCCAATGCCTGCGACACTTCCGGTACATATTGCAGCGATGAGTCGTTGAGCTTGAGTTTTTCCAGACTGTCGCGCAGGCCCTCGTACTGATTGGCTTCGGTAGGGTAAAGGCCGGCAAACACCTGTGGCTGGATCTCCTTGAAACCGGGGAGCGGCTCGGTTGCCGTGAATGCAGCACCGCCTGTTCCAGGCTTGATCAAGGTGATCGTGTCACCCACTTTGGCCGCCTGCAGTTCACGAATGCCAGCAATGACGTAGCCAACTTCACCAGCCTCGAGTGAGTCCCGTGATTCGTTGGCGGGCGTAAAGACACCCAGGCTGTCAGCGTTGTAGGTCGTATCGGTGGCCATGAGCTTGATGCGCTCGCCCTTGGCCAGTCTCCCGTCGACGACGCGCACGAGCATCACGACACCCACGTAGTTGTCAAACCAGCTATCGACAATCATGGCGCGCAGCGCAGCGTCAGGGTTGCCCTTGGGCGCTGGAATTCTGGCGACTACCGCTTCGAGAATGTCCTCAATCCCCATACCCGTCTTTGCCGAACAGGCAATTGCGTCGGACGCGTCAATGCCAATCACGTCTTCGATCTCAATCTTGGCATTATCAGGATCGGCATTGGGCAGATCCATCTTGTTGAGGACCGGCACAACCTCGACACCCAACTCAAGAGCTGTGTAGCAATTGGCGACCGTCTGAGCTTCCACGCCCTGACTGGCATCAACCACCAGAAGTGCACCTTCACACGCTGAGAGTGAGCGGCTCACCTCGTACGAGAAGTCGACGTGGCCTGGCGTGTCAATCAAATTGAGGTTGTAGGTCTGTCCGTCGAGCGCCTTGTATTTCAACGCAGCGGTCTGCGCCTTGATGGTTATCCCACGCTCTTTCTCAATGTCCATCGAGTCCAGCACTTGCGCCTGCATCTCTCTGTCCTGCAAGCCACCGCAACGCTGAATCAACCGATCCGCCAATGTCGACTTGCCATGATCGATGTGAGCAATGATCGAAAAATTTCTGATGTGATTCATCAACGAGAGCACTTAAGTGGTTGAATTTGAACGGCGAGGGCCAAGAAAAAAGGGCGCGTCGAGTTGTGACGCGCCCTGAACCAACAATCATTGGCAACTGCGAAGGTTGGAACTTCATTGTAGGCAAAAAGCCAGCTACGTACAGCCCCGTCAACCACGATCAGAAGTCGTTGCAGTATCGCAACAGGATTTTTATACACAGCTTATTAACAATTTTGATTCGTCATCACATGGACAACTTGTGGGTGAACTGTGGACCGCCTGTGAATCCCTCGAATTCATCCCGTATCGTGGAGTACACAGCGTCTGATATGCCAAAAATCCATGATGACCGGGTCGGATTCTAACCAACATCGGAGCTGATCGGCCCCGCAAGTTAGTGACGACAAACATATACATGATCAAAAAGACAGGAAAAATATTTTTTCACCTGTCTTTTTTCAAGCAAATGATCGATCAGGGATTCGTTCAAAACCTTGGCATACCTCGGGATTGCTCAACGACCAGGTCGAATCACCACATACTGTGCCCACTCTCCACGTCGAAACAGGACATTGACCGCCTTGTTCTTGTCCAGTTTCGAAATTGCCGTCTCGAACTCCCGGACGCCGGTCACTTCCAGATTTCCGATTTGAATGATCACATCACCCTCACGCAGACCGGCACGGGCTGCTGCCTCGACAGCAGCGTCTACCTTCACACCACCTTTGATCTTGAGTTCTTTCTTGATCGCTTCGCTCACTTCGCTCACTGACAGTCCCAGTGCCTGGCCTGCACTTGAACCTTTTGCCTTCTCTTCCTTCTCCGTCGGCTTTTTCGTTGGCTTGTCGGCATCAATCTCGGCTATGGTGACCATAAGTTCCTTGGAGCCGCCGCGCCGAAATACGGTCAGAGAACTGCGGGTCCCGGGTTTGGTTGAGCCGACCATGCGCGGCAGATCGCTCGACTTTTCAACAAGTTTCCCATCGAACCTGGTAATGATGTCACCGGCTTCAACGCCAGCCTTCTCGGCCGGCGACCCGTTTTCCACTGATCGCACCAGGGCGCCTTGCGGCTTGCCAAGTCCTATGGACTCCGCGACCTCTTTCGTGACTTGGTCGATCTGGACACCGATGCGACCACGCGAGACGCGACCGCTGGCGCGCAGTTGCTCACTGACACGAACCGCCTCATCCATCGGGATTGCAAAAGAGATGCCCATCGAGCCGCCGGAACGCGAGTAGATCTGACTGTTGACCCCCACCACTTCTCCGCGCATATTGATCAAAGGACCGCCCGAGTTACCCGGATTAATGGCGACGTCAGTCTGAATAAAGGGCAGGTAGTCGCCAGTGTCGCGCTGTTTGGCACTCACAATGCCAGCTGTCACCGTATTGTCCAGACCAAATGGGGAGCCAATGGCCATGACCCATTCACCGACCTTGAGCCGGCTTACGTCTCCAACCTTCACGGCTGGCAACCCGCTCGCGTCTATCTTGACCAACGCGATGTCGCTGCGCTTGTCCGACCCCACGATCCTCGCCTTGAATTCCCGCTTGTCGGTTAGTGTCACAAGAACCTCGTCTGCCCCTTCAACCACGTGTGCATTGGTCATGATCAGACCGTCGGGCGAAAGTACAAAGCCTGAACCAACACCGCGCGGTTGCTCATCCTCCTGCTGGTCCGGACGCCTTGGATGTGGTGACGGTAACTGACGTGGCAGATTCGGAATCGGCAGACCAAAACGACGGAAGAACTCATACATCTCGTCCTGACCAGCGCCGTCAGGCCCACCTCTGGGGGCAACCTTTTCAAGTGTGCGGATATTCACGACGGACGGACCCACCTGCTCGACCAGGTCCGTAAAGTCCGGCAAGGTCCGTTGCTGTGCCTGCACTGCACCCAGGGGCACCATGGCAAGCAAAGCCCCCATGCTGCACGCAGCCAACAGAGACCAGACCTGCCGTCTTTTCAAACCAAATTGAACCATGATCGACCTTTCTCCAAGAAAATATTTGACAAGAGTACAAATTGGGGACGCCTTGGCTGCGCTCAAGACCCGATTGACAGATACCCTAACCAGCCGTCGTTTCATTCACCGCGCCTGCAGAGAACACCGCCCTGCGCAACGCAGACCACGCAAGAGCGTCTCTGCCACTTTCGAGCCAGAGCCATCGCCGACTATCGCCTTGCACGCGCATGTGCAGCAGCAGGCACCATTGCAAATCCAGATGCACTGTCACTGGCCCTGTCAAAGACCGATTCACCGTACTGAACTTCCATGCGTGACCATCCCACTGCAAGTATCCGTGTGGAGAACGCCGCCAGATCCCAAAAGCAGTCAGACTGCAAAGCAACAAAACAGCTGCAAAGAGCAATTGCAGCCAAAGGCTCGGTGCGACCTGAAGACTCCACAACATGCCGGCGACGATCCCAATAACGGTGCTTAGTCCGAGCAGCCAGCCGTAACAGACTGAACGCCCCACAGGGTAGGTAACCGCTGGAGCCCTGTGCATGCCAACCTGAGTCGATCTTGATAGCGAAAAACGGAAGATTGGTTCAAGGAGCCCGCTTGAACACAAGCGACCCATTGGTGCCGCCAAAGCCGAAGTTGTTCTTCAAGGCAACGTCAATCTTCATGTCACGTGCAGTGTTGGCGCAATAATCAAGATCACATTCAGGATCCTGATTGAAGATGTTGATTGTCGGAGGACTCTTCTGATGATGCAGTGCCAATACCGTGAACACTGATTCAATGCCGCCAGCTCCGCCCAACAGATGTCCAGTCATGGACTTCGTGGAATTGACAACGATTTTCCTTGCGTGATCCCCAAGAGCAGCTTTGATGGCGTTGGATTCGTTCAAGTCACCTAGCGGGGTCGAAGTTCCGTGCGCATTGAGATAGTCGACCTGATCCGCATTGACGCCGGCGTTGCGCATTGCACCAAGCATGGCGCGACGAGGACCATCAAGATTGGGGGCCGTCATGTGACCAGCATCTGCACTCATGCCAAACCCAGCCAATTCGGCGTAAATGGTGGCTCCACGGGCCTTGGCATGCTCGAACTCTTCCAGAACCATCACGCCAGCGCCTTCTCCCAACACAAAACCATCACGATCCCGGTCCCACGGGCGCGAGGCAGTCTGCGGATCATCGTTACGTGTACTCAGGGCACGCATGGCGGCAAACCCCCCGATGCCCAGCGGTGAAACAGTGGCCTCAGAACCACCTGCCACCATCACGTCAGCATCACCGTACTCAATCATGCGCCCGGCCTCCCCGATGCAATGCAGCCCCGTCGTGCATGCAGACACGATGGCGATGTTCGGCCCCTTGAAGCCAAAACGGATCGCCACCTGCCCGGCGATCATATTGACGATGGTAGCTGGCACAAAAAACGGCGAAATGCGACGCGCGCCCCGCTGCAGAAACTCGGCGTGCATGTTTTCGATCATTGGCAAACCACCGATACCCGAACCTATCAAGCAACCAATACGGGTTGAAAATTCGTCGGTCAGAGCATCCTGCGTCGGCAGATTGGCATCGGCGATCGCCTGCGCGGCAGCGGCAACGCCAAAATGAATGAAGGTATCCATCGTGCGCGCCTCTTTGGCGCCAACGTAGGAATCCAACTGAAAATTCTTCACTTCACCTGCGATCTTGCAGGCGAAGGTCGACGCGTCGAACTTGGTGATCAGGTCTATCCCGGACTTGCCAGCAATGACATTGGCCCAAGCGTCGGCTACCGTGTTACCCACGGGACTGACGCATCCCAACCCTGTTACAACAACGCGACGGCGCGACATGGCAACTTGCTTACGCCTTTTGATGCGTATTCGCGTAGTCAATGGCGTTTTGCACGGTCGTGATCTTTTCCGCGTCTTCGTCCGGAATTTCAATTCCAAACTCGTCTTCCAAAGCCATGACCAGTTCGACGGTATCGAGAGAGTCAGCGCCCAGATCAGCCACAAAGGCTTTTTCACTGGTCACTTGTGACTCTTCAACGCCGAGTTGTTCGGCAATAATTTTCTTCACGCGTGCTTCGATATCGCTCATGGGTTCCCTCAGAGGGTTGTAAATGGATCCGCGATTTTAGCCGGGCTTAGGGATGATTCCCTAATCAGACTGCCGAACGGATCAATCGGCTTACATCAACATACCACCGTTCACATGCAATTCTTGTCCGGTTACATAGCCGGCCTGCGGCGACGCCAGATACGCAACCGCATGTGCAACATCCCATGGCTTGCCAAGATGTCCAAGGGGGATCTGGCTGAGCAAGGCTTTGTGCTGGTCTTCCGGCAAACCCGCCGTCATGTCAGTTTCAATAAAACCCGGTGCCACACAATTGACCGTGATGTTGCGGGAACCCAGTTCACGCGCGAGAGCACGTGTCATGCCAGCAACGCCGGCCTTGGCTGCCGCGTAGTTGGCCTGCCCTGGGTTGCCTGAGGCGCCGACCACCGACGTAATGCTGATGATGCGACCATAACGCTGCTTCATCATGATCCGCATCACAGCGCGACTCATGCGAAATACGGCCTTGAGGTTGGTGTTCAGCACCGCGTCCCACTCTTCATCTTTCATCCGCATCGCCAGATTGTCACGCGTGATTCCGGCGTTGTTGACCAGAACCTGCAATCCCCCGTGCTCCTTGATGATGGCGCCAACCAGGCTTTCGGCGGCCTGTGCATCGTTGACATCCAGCGTCCTGCCGCCGCAACCGGCAAAAGCAGAAAGTGCCTGCGAAATGTTGTCCGCCCCGAGACCGGTTGTAGCTGTGCCAATCACTTTGAGCCCACGCTTCGCCAACTCCAAAGCAATGGACGCACCGATGCCGCGCGACGCTCCAGTGACCAGGGCAACCTGACCTTCAAATGTGACTTCACTCATGATCAATACTCAACAATTCTCTTCTCACAAGCGCCAGAGAGGCCGGATCAAGCAACGCGAGTCCATTGAGTTCCGGATCTATGCGCTTCACCAATCCGGCGAGCACCTTGCCAGGACCGCATTCCACCACACATCCTAAACCCCGTGCCTTGAGCGCCTGCACGCATTCGACCCAGCGAACAGGCCCAAACGCCTGGCGATACAGGGCATCCCGGATGCGATTGGTATCAAGCTCAACGCTGACATCAATATTGTTTATCAAGTCGATTTGTGGCGGCAAAAACGTGACTTCCTGAAGCCTGACTAGAAGCTTTTCGGCTGCCGGCTTCATCAAACTGGAATGAAAGGGCGCCGACACTGGCAGCGGCAGCGCCCTCTTGGCGCCGGCGGCCTTCAATTCGAGGCAAGCCTTTTCCACGGCTATCTTGCTGCCAGCAATCACGGTTTGCATCGGGTCATTGAAATTGACCGCTTCCACCACTTCGCAAGAACTATCTCCAAAGCCGAGCGTCACGTCTTCGCACAACGCTGCGACCCTAGCGGCGTCCATGCCCAAAATGGCGGCCATCGCGCCCACGCCGACGGGTACCGCTTCCTGCATCGCCTGGGCTCGCAAGCGGACCAGCGGCGCCGCCTGACTGAGCGTAAGCACGCCGGCAGCCACCAAAGCTGAATACTCTCCTAGGGAATGCCCAGCTACTGCAGCCGGCGCGAAGCCGGTCTCCGCCATCCAGACGCGATAGGCCGCCAACCCAGCCACCAGCATCACGGGCTGAGTGTTGGTTGTGAGTGCAAGCACCTCCTTGGGCCCATTGCGGATCAACCCGGCAATGTCTTCGTGTAGCGCATCAGATGCCTCCCGAAGGACTTCAAGCACTACCGGATGATCGCCCCAGGCATCAAGCATCCCTACTGACTGAGAGCCTTGACCGGGAAAAACAATAGCAAAAGATTTCATACCGCTTATGCACTCACCAATTACAGTTGTAATAGCACCGCACCCCAAGTGAATCCGCCGCCTACACCTTCCAATAGAAGCAGTTCACCGGCTTTGATCTTTCCTGCACGGGCCGCTGTGTCCAGTGCCAGCGGAATGGACGCTGCAGAGGTATTGCCATGCTGATCCACCGTGACGATAACCTTGTCCATCGAAAGCGCGAGCTTTCTGGCGGTGCTCTGCATGATCCGTATGTTGGCCTGATGCGGAATTAGCCAATCAATCTCAGACGCCACTTTGCCAGCCTTCGCCAAAGTGGTGCGCGCCGACTCGTCAAGCACGTTGACCGCCAGTTTGAACACCGCCTTGCCATCCATCTTGAGCAAGGGATCGCCATTCACCTTGCCACCAGACAGATATCCGGGCACACACAAAATGTCTGCATGCTTGCCATCTGCGTGAAGATCACTGGCCAGTATTCCAGGGGAGTCAGACGCTTGCAACACGACAGCGCCAGCCCCATCCCCAAACAACACACAAGTCGCCCGATCCCCGAAATCGAGAATGCGAGAAAAAACCTCGGCGCCCACCACAAGGGCTCTGCTCGCCCCCCCGGTCCTGATCATCGCATCGGCGACCGTCAGGGCATAGATGAAGCCACTGCATACCGCCTGTACGTCAAAGGCGGGGCAGCCATTGGCCCCTAACTTGTTCTGAAGGATGCAGGCCGTGGATGGGAACACCATGTCCGGCGTGGATGTCGCGACAATGATCAGGTCAATGTCCTGGGGCTGGCAGTGGGCCGCCTGCAAGGCGCGTCGTGCCGCCTCCAGACCCAAATCACTACTGCAAACACCGGGCGCAGCAAAATGTCTGGCCCGAATTCCGGTGCGCTCGACAATCCACTGGTCGGAGCTTTCGACCCCGCGACTGGCAAGGTCTGTGACAAGTTCGGAATTGGTCAAACGGCGCGGCGGCAGGTAGCTGCCAGTACCGATGATGCGTGAATAGAGCTTCATGAATCAGGCAAGGGAAGCGGCGCCGGATTGTATCGATGACGCCGCACCGCCCATGAGCGGTGCTACGTGCGAAATTCGAGCTTGAACGCGATCCAGCAGTTCATGTCTGGCGGCATCGTAAGCCCGTGTCAAGGCGTACTCAAACGCCAGTTCATCGGCCGATCCGTGACTCTTGAAAACGAGACCTCGCAGACCCAACAGTGCCCCACCGTTGTAGCGCCTGTGATCCATGCGCTTCTTGAGTGCCGATATAACCGGGTAGGCGACGGCGGCGGCCAGCTTTGTGAAGATATTGCGCGAAAACTCGATCTTCAAAAAATCAACAATCATGGTGGCCAGGCCCTCGCTGGCTTTCAAAGCGACATTACCGACGAAGCCGTCACAAACGACAATGTCTGAAGTCCCTTTGAAAATGTCATTTCCCTCGACATTGCCATAGAAATTGAAATCGCCGGCTTGGGCTGCAGCCCGCAGCAGTTCCCCTGCTTTCTTGATGACTTCATTTCCTTTGATCGACTCTTCGCCAATATTGAGCAGGCCAACCGTAGGATTCTCTACGCCGTTGAGTACCGAAACCAGGGCGGATCCCATGATCGCAAACTGCAACAAGTGCTCGGCAGAACAGTCAACGTTGGCCCCCATGTCAAGTACCGTCGTGGCCTGCCCCTTTGCATTGGGAATCTGCCCGGCAATGGCCGGTCGGTCAATGCCGTCCAAAGTCTTGAGCAAATAGCGCGAGATAGCCATCAAAGCGGCAGTATTGCCAGCAGATACGGCCGCTTGCGCTCTACCATCCTTGACTTGCTGGATGGCAATACGCATCGATGAGTCCTTCTTTCGACGCAGCGCCACTTCCAGGGAATCATCCATACCAACCACGTCGGCTGCGGCAACGATAGCTGCACGTCCGTGGGAAAAAGCACCCGTAGAATTAGGCAGAGCGACCAGTATCAAGGACGCATCCGGATGCTTTTCCAGAAAATTGCTGCAAGCAGGAAGCGTCACGACAAGGCCGTGATCTCCCCCCATGCAGTCGACAGCGATAGTGATCATCGGCAATCAGTTCGACCGGTCAGGGCACACTGGGTTAGCGGATCGCATAAATGACAAAGCCCGACGCTACAGACACAGTAGCCTCGGGCCTTCACTTGATGAAAAATCAGGCTTCGGATTTGGTCTTGACGACCTTGCGACCCCGATAAAACCCAGTCGGACTGATGTGGTGCCGAAGGTGGGTTTCGCCTGTGGTTGCTTCGACAGCGATACCTGGAACGACGAGCGCATTGTGCGAGCGATGCATGCCGCGCTTGGATGGTGATTTTTTGTTCTGTTGGACGGCCATGATCCGCTCCTTTTCTTGTGTGCTGCAGTCAGCAGCACTCTGGGTGGTGAAACATGCGGCGCATCAAGCCCGCGGGTAGCCCGTCATTATAGGGCAAGTCAGTGGTTCAGTCTGGCTTCCCGGCTTTTAGCCCGGCCAAAACGGCAAACGGTTGCCGCTTTTGCGTCAATGCTGAATCAAACTCGGGATCTACTGCCTCCAGTTTGACTGGGACCGGGCAGAGCTCATGCAGCGGTATCAACGGCAAGGCCATCAGTACTTCGTCTTCGATCAGTGTAGTCAAACTGAAATCGGGACTCAAGGCGAGCACATCTTCCTCGGCCAGCGCGTCCTGTTGTTCGGCCAACTCCTCGCTGTCGACAAAGCGATATGACTGATGGATGGCAATCGCCACATCGGCCGGCAGCAGGCAGCGCTGGCAGGTCAATGGCACCAGGGCATCAATCTTCAAGTGCAACCAAATCTGCTCGGCACCGGCAGAATCAAGCCGCGACTCACCCCGCGCGGACCATTTCAGGGGATCTTCCGCCCCCAGCCCTTGCGTCTCCTGCATCAGGCGCCCAAACACTGCAAGCTGGTTCGCTCCGGCGATGCTACCCGACGACTGTGCAAATACCCTGACATCCAGATGCTTGTTCAAAAAGTCCTGTTTCATCGCTCCAGTGTAAGAGAATCGCAGCATGTCTGAAATTGTTACCAGAAAACTTGTGCTGGGATCCAGTTCTCCCTACCGCCGCGAACTGCTGGCCCGACTGCGCGTCGAATTTCAGGTCGCGGCGCCCGACGTAGACGAGACGCCGCTGGCGACCGAGACCCCAAAGCAGCTGGCCTGCCGGCTGGCGATAAGCAAGGCCCGCGCAGTGGCCGCCCAGTTTCCGGCCTGTGTCGTCATTGGTTCGGACCAGGTGGCCGATCTGGATGGGCTGGCGCTGGGCAAGCCCGGTAATCACGCCCGAGCCACGGCCCAACTGCAGCAAATGCGCGGCAAGACCGTGATCTTTCAAACTGCCGTGGCAGTCGTATGTCAGGACAGTGGTTTTGCCCAACTGGATCTGGCCCAGGTACGAGTAAGGTTCCGCCAACTGGACGATGCCGAGATCGAAGCATATTTGCGCGCAGAAGCACCCTATGACTGCGCTGGCAGCGCCAAGAGCGAGGGCCTGGGTATTGCATTGCTCGATTCGATCGAAAACGACGACCCTAGCGCTCTGATTGGACTGCCCTTGATCCGCACTTGCCGGATGATTCGCGCAGCCGGCATCAAAGTCCTGTGACCATGACTTCCGGCACGCCAACCAAAGCAGCTGACCCGACGCCAACGGGCAAGCTGTATCTCGTTCCGGCCCCTCTTGATTTCGGCTGTAGCAGCCAGTCTGACCTGCAGGACACGATGCCCCAGGGAACGCTGAAAGTGGCGGCTCGATTGCAATACTGGATATGCGAAAACGCCAAATCAACGCGCGCCTACCTAAAGCGTGTCGACTCCATCGCCACTTTAAGCAGCTCCTTGCAAGCGCTGCACCTTGATGAACTGCCGCGGGAGGTACACAAGAAGGGTGACCGCGTCCGGAATTTTGACGCTCGCCCCTTGCTGGGACCAGCGCTGGCAGGTCATGACATCGGACTGGTCAGCGAAGCAGGCATGCCAGCCGTCGCCGACCCCGGCTCATCGGTGGTGCGCGCTGCGCATGAACTGGGAATCGAGGTAATCCCGTTGACGGGGCCTGTTTCGCTCTTGCTGGCGCTGGCCGCCAGCGGTCTGAATGGCCAGAATTTCGCCTTTGCAGGATATCTGCCACAAGATTCCAGTGAACGCAGTCAGCGCATCGCCGAGCTTGAATCTCTGGCCTTGAAGACAGGACAGACCCAGTTGTTCATCGAAACCCCCTATCGCAATGCCGCGATGCTGAAGACATTGCTACAGACGCTGCAACACAACACGCGCTTGGCCGTAGCCAGCGGACTGACGCTGGAGCGTGGAGTTTGCCGCAGTGATAGCGTCAAAAACTGGCGAAAAAAACAATCTCCCCTGGACAATTCGACGCCAGCCGTGTTCGCTCTGGGTCGTTGAATTCTTTGCCGAACGGCAGGTCAGCGCAACGCCGGAATCGATTGAAGGGCGTGCACAGCGCCCGCACCCATGGCGGCTCCAAAGCGCTTGACCAGGCGTTCGGCCACATTTTCCCGACGTGTGTAGTCAACAATTTCTTCGGCCTTGACAATTTCGCGCGCCACGAAATCAAGATTGCCCAGTTGATCAGCCAGTCCCAGTTCGATCGCCTGCTGGCCACTCCAGAACAGGCCACTGAAGGTTTCAGTAGTTTCCTTCAGACGATTGCCGCGCCCGGCTTTTACCACATCGATGAACTGCTGGTGAATCTGGTCCAGCATCGTCTGTGCAAAAGCGCGCTGCCGTTCGGTCTGCGGACTGAATGGGTCCAAAAACCCCTTGTTTTCACCCGCGGTCATGAGTCGACGTTCTACGCCCAGCTTGTCCATCAATCCGGTGAAGCCAAAGCCGTCCATCAAGACCCCGATGCTGCCCACAATGCTGGCCTTGTCCACGAAAATCTTGTCGGCGGCTACGGCAATGTAATAAGCAGCGGAAGCGCAAGACTCTTCGACGACCGCGTAGATTGGCTTCTTGTGCTTGACCTTGAGTCGCTTTATTTCATCATTGATGATGCCGGCCTGTACCGGGCTGCCTCCAGGGGAATTGATCAGCATGACGACGGCCTGCGCGCTTTCGTCCTCAAACGCGCCCCGCAAGGCAGCCACAATCAGTTCGGCGCTCGCGTCGGCGCCAGAGGCAATTTCACCCTTGATCTCGACCAGTGCGGTGTGCGGCGTTGCACTATCTTTGGCTGGTCCGCTGCGAGATATGACAGCCCAGGCAATGAGAACAAAGAATGCCAGCCAGGCCAGACGGATAAAGTTGCGCCAGCGACGCGCCAGACGTTGTTCAGTCAGCGCGGCAAAGGCCAGTTTTTCCAGGGTTGCCCGCTCCCAGTTCGGACCAGCACTTTGCTCTGCTCCACCTGGACTCCTGCTCATTTCACTTTGGGCGGCTGCCATTGCCGGATCCTGTACGTGTAACAAGTCGGGTTGGCGCGGGGCGCTGGGTGGCTCTGGAAGTTCGGATGGAGTCATATCACGATATCGGAAGTTTCAAGTTGGAGGCAGTATGCCAGTAGACGATGCCGTTGTGCTCAGATGTGTCAATTTTGATCAGCCCGCCACGGCATGGGCCACCGCGACACGCTCCAGTCTGCGGCTGATAAGTTGCGCCATGCGTGGCACACATCAATAGTTGCCCGGTGCTGTCAAAAAAGCGATCGGGCTGGTAATCCATCTCCATCGGTATATGCGCACACCGATTGAGGTACGCGTACACATGATCAAGGTATCGAATGGCAAAAGCAGCGCAGTTCCGACCGTCGTAGCTGACCTCAAATGGCACCGCCCGCTCACTATTGCTCAAAGCGCTCGATTCGCACAATGCAACACGTTCTGTCATGGGGCAGACTCGCCATCGTCATGCATTGGCCAGGAGCCAGTCATGCAACTGGCGCACCGAATGGGCAACAAACAAGGGGTGCAGCGAATGGAATGCCTCCGGCTCGTGGGCACCATAACTCACCGCGATGCTGGGACACCCGGCATTGGCCGCCATCTGCAAGTCGTGCGTGGTATCACCGATCATCAGTGTTCGTCCTGGATCGACACCGAATTCACTCATTAACTCCAACAACATTCGAGGATGAGGTTTGCCAGCAGTTTCGTCCACCGTTCGCGAACCGTCGAACATCCCCTTGAGTTCAGAGCTTAACAAGGCGTCATCGAGTCCCTGTCGGGTTTTGCCTGTTGCTACTACCAACCAGTGTTGGCGCGTTTTCAACGCGTTCAACATGTCCAGGATTCCACCAAAAAGGCTGATGTCGTGCTTGTGGGCGATGTAATGATGACGGTAACGTGCTCCAAGCTCTGGATAGCGTTCGACCGGCACATCTGGCGCGGCGTGCGCCAGAGCCTGCATCAAACCCATGCCGATGACATAAGAGGCATCGCGATCGCTCGGAACCGTGCCCCCAACATCACGCACCGCTTCCTGAATGCACCGCGCGATCAGAGCGGTCGAATCAAACAACGTTCCGTCCCAATCAAAAGCAATCAAATCAAAGCGTCGGACGGTCAATCTATCACGGTACAGCATGGTTTACAAATTTCTCAAGCTCAGGTGGCAATGGCGCCAGCAGTTCGATTCGATCGCTGGTGACGGGATGGTTGAATTGCAGGCGCCACGCATGCAGAAACATTCTTTTCAGACCCGGCAGTTTTTGACTGCGCGACAGCGCCCTGTTCAACTCAAAGTCACCGTACTTGTCGTCACCCAGAATCGGATGGCCCTCGGTTGCGAGATGAACACGGATTTGATGCGTGCGCCCGGTCTTCAGCGTGACCTCAAGCAAACTGACCTTGCCGTCAATGCCCTCGTCTGTCGTTGGTCCAGTGGCCCCTCGGCGCAGCACCTTGACCAATGTCACAGAGGGCATTCCATCCGGATGGTCGTTCGTTACTACCTTGACGCGACGCTCGCCGTCAGGGAGCAGGTACTTGTGCAGGTGCTTGTCAAGCACCTTCTTGTTCGCCGGCCAGGCTCCAGCAACCATAGCCAGGTAAGTCTTGCCGGTCTCGCGCTCACGAAATTGATCCTGCAAGTGTTTCAAGGCGCTCCTTTTCTTGGCAATCAACAGGATGCCGCTGGTGTCCCGGTCAAGGCGATGCACCAACTCAAGGAATCTTGCGTCCGGTCTGGCCATGCGCAATTGTTCAATCGCGCCAAAGCTGACACCGGAGCCACCATGAACCGCTATTCCCGCCGGCTTGTCGATGGCCACCAAATAGTCATCTTCAAACAGGACGGAGAATTCGCGCTGCGGTATGTAAGGTAAGGCGCCGTTGGCCATAGCAAGCGCTTTCTCAGCGACTCGCTGCGAAGTCCGCACTGGCGGAAGGCGCACGGCATCGCCTGACTGAACCCGCGAATCAGCTGACACCCTGCCCTTGTTGATTCTGACTTCGCCACTGCGGATAATTCGATAGACATGGGTTTTCGGCACCCCCTTTAATTGCCGCAACAGAAAATTGTCCAGTCGCTGCCCTGCGCAGTCTTCGCTGACGACGACCGTTTTAGCCTGAGGCGGCCGTGGGCCCTCATTGCCCCCTATAATGTGTTTCACTAGCGATGCGCTGTAAGTGGTTGATTTGACGACAAGTCAAGTCATAGTTTAGGTGGAGTTTAGTTCACCCACCAGCACCAGCCCCGCTAGTAAGTCGATATCGCCGTTTGCCAACGCACGCAGACTACAAGCCGAATGCTTGCAGTGGCATGCCAGACCAACGGTCAAGACGACGCCTTGAAAAACAGATACGGAATACCCCAAGTTCACAGACTCTGGTCTGTGAACGGAATGAAGCGAGATGTTTGTGTTGATGAGTTTGATCTTCAGTTGCCT
>JBAXNI010000020.1:0-31661 GCA_037133835.1 Comamonadaceae bacterium
CTGTCAAATGCCCAGAAATCGGTCCCCGCCCATAGCCCCCATGGCGTGTTCGGTACGTTGGATATGGCGAATAAAGATCAAGTCCCTCAACTCGCATTGAGTTGTCTTGCTGGCAAGCCCGTAACCTTGTTGCAGCGTCTGGGGTTGTGGTGGCGGCCGATTTCTGGGCATTTGACAGTATGAGGACGCCGCCACAACCCCAGACGCCGACCACCAAGGCTCGCAATGACCTAATTGGCAAATGCCGCAATCCCCGTCTGAGCCCGACCCAGAATCAGGGCATGGATGTCGTGCGTTCCTTCATAAGTGTTCACCACTTCCAGATTCACGAGGTGCCGCGCCACACCAAACTCATCGGAAATACCATTGCCACCCATCATGTCACGCGCCAGACGAGCTACGTCAAGCGCCTTGCCGCAGGAGTTGCGCTTCAGGATGGACGTGATCTCGACCGAGGCCGTGCCCTCGTCCTTCATGCGACCCAGCCGCAGACAGCCTTGCAGACCCAGCGCAATCTCGGTCTGCATGTCGGCCAACTTTTTCTGGATCAGCTGATTGGCTGCCAGGGGCCGGCCAAACTGCTTGCGATCCAACACATACTGGCGAGCACGGAACCAGCAGTCTTCGGCCGCGCCCAAAGCACCCCAGGCAATGCCGTAGCGCGCCGAGTTCAGGCAGGTGAACGGACCCTTCAGGCCCTGTACATCAGGAAACGCGTTTTCTTCCGGACAGAAGACCCCGTCCATCACGATTTCGCCCGTGATGCTGGCACGCAAACCCACCTTCCCGTGGATTGTCGGTGCGCTCAAGCCCGCAGCGCCTTTGTCCAGCACAAAGCCGCGGATCGGACCCACTTTGCCGGATTCCGAAACTTCTTTGGCCCAGACCACAAAAACGTCAGCGATCGGGCTGTTGGAGATCCACATCTTGGAGCCTGAGAGCTTGTAGCCGCCGGCCACCTTGTGGGCGCGGGTTGCCATGGATCCGGGATCCGAGCCATGGTCCGGCTCGGTCAGGCCAAAGCAGCCAATCCATTCACCCGTTGCCAGTTTGGGCAGGTATTTCTGCCGCTGCGCCTCCGTGCCAAATTCGAAAATTGGCAGCATGACGAGCGAACTCTGCACACTCATCATGGAGCGGTAACCCGAGTCAACTCGTTCGACTTCACGAGCAATCAAGCCATAAGCGACGTAGCTCAGGCCGGGGCCACCGTAGGTTTCTGGAATCGTGGGGCCCAGCAGACCGAGTTCACCCATTTCGCGAAAGATGGCGGCGTCGGTGGTTCCAGCGCGAAACGCTTCTGTAACGCGCGGCTGCAGTTTGTCCTGGCAATAGGCAGCAGCGGCGTCACGCACCATGCGTTCATCGTCGCTGAGCTGGGAGTCAAGCAAAAAGGGGTCTTGCCAGTTAAAGGATGCGTGAGCCATGCGATATCTCCGTTGTTCAATTGAAAATCTAACTTGTCAGTGCTGGCGCATGGTAGTCCGCACTGACATACAAAAGCAAGTGACTTATCTTCACCAGGATATGCATTTTTAGAATATCTTTCAAGTTTTCGGCTTTTCTTGGGCAACACTGTTTTCGTAGTCTGTGAATAGATTGATTCTGGTCGCGGAGCTGATCGACATCTCACAGCTCGACATGTTGTGTATATTTCGCACATCATGCGCAGAAAGATTCCATCGCTCCAGGCCCTGGTCTGCTTCGACGCGGCCGCCCGCCACGAGAGCTACACGCGCGCTTCTCAAGAATTGGCACTGACCCAAAGTGCCGTGTCTCGACAGGTTACGGCATTGGAAGAATTCCTGGGCATAGCCCTGTTTCGGCGGACTCGTCACGGCGTTGTGCTGACCGAGAGGGGGGCTGAGTATGCGGCGCAAGTGGCTGCACGACTGCAAGCGCTGGAGCAAGACACGCTCGACGTGATGTCGGCGCAAGGCCGAGGTGGCAGCATCCACCTCGCGGCTGTGCCTACGTTTGCCACACGCTGGCTGATCCCTCGCCTTCCTGAACTCGCCGCACTTCACCCGGAAATTACCGTCCACATTGAAACGCGCACCCGACCCTTCATGTTTGCGGACACACCGTTTGATGCGGCTCTTTACGCCGGGTCGGCTGATCAGATTGGCAATTGGGCCGGCACCCAGGCTATTCGTTTGCTCCCCGAAGACATGGTTCCAGTTTGCAAGCCTGAGTTGCTTGGAGCGCAGTCGACATTGCCGGCCCAGGCGCTGGCGGCTTTGCCGCTATTGCAGCAAAGTACCCGTCCAACGGCCTGGCGCCAGTGGTTTGACGCGCTGGGTGTTGCGGCGCCGCTGTCTCTATCGGGGCCGCGCTATGAATTGTTCTCGATGACTGCAGCAGCTGCGGTTCACGGTCTGGGCCTGGCTCTGGTTCCGCGTCTCCTGATCGAAGCAGAGTTGCAACGTGGTGACTTGGTCGTGGCTAGCCAGCAAGTGGCTCCAAGTGAGCGCGCCTACTATCTGGTGATGCCAGAGCGCGCCGACGAGCGTCCCGTGATGAAGACCTTTATGGCCTGGCTGCAGCGCAGCGCGAGTGAAACGACTTAGCAGCAGATTCAAAATTCGCAGGGTCTACAATTTCGACCCCGGACAAGAGCTGACAGGTTGACTTTTCAGCCATACAGATCACCGCAGGAGACAAGCATGCCCCAGACACCCGTCACCGCCGAAGAAAAGCGCGCCATCCTGCGCCGTGCAGCTCTTGAGTACCACGAATTTCCGACCCCCGGGAAAATCCGCATTGCCGCAACCAAGCAACTGGTCAACCAGCATGATCTCGGGCTCGCTTATTCACCCGGCGTGGCCGCACCCTGCGAAGAGATTGTCAAAGACCCGAACAATGCCTTCAAGTACACCAGCCGCGGCAATCTGGTAGCAGTCATCACCAATGGCACCGCCGTACTCGGCCTGGGTGACATCGGCCCACTGGCAGCCAAGCCGGTGATGGAAGGCAAGGGTGTGCTGTTCAAGAAGTTTGCCGGCATCGATGTGTTCGACATTGAAATCAATGAAAAACACGACCTCGACAAACTGGTTGACATCATTGCTTCCCTTGAGCCTACGTTTGGCGGTATCAACCTGGAGGACATCAAGGCGCCGGACTGCTTCTACGTTGAGCGCAAGTTGCGCGAACGCATGAAGATCCCGGTCTTCCATGATGACCAACATGGCACCGCGATCTGCGTGGGCGCGGCGATCCTGAATGGCCTGAAAGTTGTCGGCAAGGATCCCAAGACCGTCAAACTGGTGACCTCGGGCGCTGGCGCGGCTGCACTGGCTTGTCTGGGATTGCTGGTCAAACTGGGAATTCCGCGCAAGAACATCTATGTGACCGATCTGGCCGGTGTGGTCTATGAGGGTCGCACTGAATTGATGGACGAAGACAAGATTGTCTTTGCCCAGAAGACATCGGCCCGCACACTGGGTGAAATCATTGAAGGTGCCGACGTCTTTCTGGGCTTGTCGGCCGGCGGCGTACTGAAAGCTGACATGGTCCACAAGATGGCTGCCAAACCACTGATTTTTGCGCTGGCCAACCCGACGCCGGAAATCCTGCCCGAAGAAGTCAAGGCGGTACGCGACGACGCGATCATCGCCACCGGGCGCTCCGATTATCCGAATCAGGTGAACAACGTTTTGTGTTTCCCCTACATCTTTCGGGGCGCGCTCGATGCCGGCGCATCCACCATCACGATGGAGATGGAAATTGCCGCTGTGCACGCCATCGCCGAACTGGCACAAGCCGAGCAAAGTGAGGTGGTGGCGGCAGCATACGCGGGCGAACAACTGGCGTTTGGCCCGGAGTACCTTATCCCGAAGCCCTTCGATCCGCGCTTGATGATGAAGATCGCGCCTGCGGTTGCGCAGGCGGCCGCTGCCAGCGGTGTGGCGCAGCGCCCGATCAAGGACATGAACGCCTACCGCGAGCGTCTGCAAAGCTTCGTCTATGCCTCCGGCACGGTAATGAAGCCCATCTTCACCGCCGCAAAGATCGGTCTGAAGAAACGCGTCGCTTACGCCGAGGGTGAAGAAGAGCGCGTCTTGCGCGCCGCTCAGATTGTGGTGGACGAAAGTCTGGCACGACCAACGCTGATCGGACGCCCGCATGTGATCGCCGAGCGGATCGAGAAATTCGGCCTGCGTCTGCAGCAGGACGCTGACTATGACGTCGTCAATGTTGAAAAAGATGATCGCTACCGCGATTTTTGGCAAACCTACCATCGCATGACCGAGCGAAAGGGCATGACAGCCCAGGTAGCCAAGATAGAAATGCGCCGCCGCCTGACCCTGATCGGTGCCATGCTGCTGCACAAGGGCGACGTTGACGGCATGATTTGTGGCACCTGGGGTACAACTTCGATGCACCTGCAGTACATCGACCAGGTGATTGGCAAACGCGCCCATGTTGGTACCTACGCCTGCATGAACTGCGTTTTATTGCCAGAGCGTCAGCTGTTCATCGTTGACACACACGTCAATTACGACCCCAGCGCCGAACAGCTGGCGGAAATTACAACCATGGCCGCCGAGGAAATGATGCGCTTTGGCATTCGCCCCAAAGCCGCCCTGTTGTCTCACTCGAACTTTGGCAGCAGCAGCCAGCCCAGCGCGCTGAAGATGCGACAGGCCCTGGAACTGCTGCGCACCCAGGCCCCCTGGCTTGAGGTCGACGGCGAAATGCATGGCGACGTGGCACTCGACGGCCACGCGCGCGCAGCAATGATGCCCAACAGCACCCTCAACGGCGACGCCAACCTGCTGGTTCTGCCCAATATTGACGCCGCCAATATTGCCTACAACCTGCTCAAGACTGCTGCCGGCGGCAACATTGCCATTGGCCCGGTGCTTCTCGGCGCAGCCAAACCGGTGCACATTTTGACTGCCAGCGCGACGGTCCGGCGAATCGTTAACATGACAGCACTCACAGTAGCCGACGCAAATGCGACCCGCTAATTGATTCAAGCTAAGTTAGCGCAAACTCACCAAAATCTTTAAAAGACTTTACTGCCTACTTATTAGGCAGCGACTTGCTTTTTTCGGCCAGATACGCGACACTAGGGCCTGTGAATTTCCGGGGTTAACCCGGAGTGTTGCGAGAAGTGTAATTTCCATGTACGGCTCAAAAGGCTTCAAGTTAGTGCTTACTGGCTTTTCGCTTTTGATCTGCCTTGTCATTGCTGGGGTTCAGGCTGAAGAGCTTGGCGTCGCGAAAGTTGCAGCCACGGTTTCGGGATCTGCTTTGCCAGAGCCAGCCGTGCAAACTTACAGGCTGATCCATCAGGGGGGGCCGTTTGCACATGAGAAGGACGGCATGGTGTTTGGTAACCGTGAGCGTTTGCTGCCCTTGCAGAAGCGCGGCTACTACCGTGAGTACACCGTCGCAACGCCGGGTTCACGCGACCGGGGCGCCCGGCGCATTGTCTGCGGGGGAGCAACCAGCAGGCCCGACGCATGTTATTACACGGACGATCACTATGCGAGCTTCCGCAGGATCGTTCCGTAGTTTTTATTGTTTTGCAGAGTGAAGCAGGAATGAATATGTCACTTACCTTAGAAACACCAGCGGCACCAAGTGCAGTGGCGGATGTGCCATTGCGCAGCATCCGGCCCAATATCGTCCAGTCGATTCGCGCCTTCAGGGTGCAGGAATTGCAGGATGCGGCGCAGGCCCTGAATCAACATTTCCTGTATGCCAATCTGGCCAATGCCCAGACCAAACAGGACGTGCTGGACCTGATCGGACAGCAATTCATGCTTTCAGTCCATGTCGGGAAAAACTTTGACGCGCTTTACGACAGCATGACCGATCCGGTGCACAAGTCAGGGCCACAACCAGGCTTTATCGTGGTTCTGGAACACATTCCGGCCAACACCAAGTTCGACAAGGAGGCGCGTGAACAACTGCTGGATATCTTCCGTGACGCTGCCGATTACTGGGGCGATCGAAAGATTCCGTTCCGATGTTTCTATTCTTTTCTGTAGCCCGTTCTGCACACACCAGCCAAGCAGAACGGGCGAACGAGGCAAAAGAAACCGATGCAGGCGGCCACGCCGTCTCAGGCATTGAACTCACGGTTGATTCCGGCGAGAAAATGCCCACCGACAAGCTGTTGGACATATCGCCCTTGGCGCTGCGCATGAGCAGCCCGTTCAATGCGGGTTATTGGTTGACTGCAGCCTGAGAAGATAACCCCCACGCATGTCGCTTCGCCGCTCTTCGAGAGCGCTTCGCGTACTGCGCTGCCCCCCCGAGGCGGCTGATTTTTCTCGGGGCGGCCCGTCGAAAAATTGTCCTTGCTCTTAGATGCTCGCGGCCAGAGCCAGATATTCGTCGACCGGAACTTCTTCGGCGCGGCGTTGCACGTCGAACTCGCCGCCGTAGGTCTTTTCCTGCAGCCATTTGCCCAAGGTATGGCGCAACAGTTTGCGGCGCTGGCTGAAGGCAACCCGCACAATTTCGCTCAAGAGCTTGCCATCGATGGGCGCCGGATGGCTATGCGGCACCATGCGTACCACCGCGCTATCGACGCGGGGCGGCGGGTTGAAACTTTCGGGTGGAACAAAAAGCACCATCTCCATGGCATATCGCCACTGCAGCATGACGCTCAAACGCCCGTAATCAGCGCTCGCCGGGCGCGCCACCATGCGATCAACCACTTCCTTTTGGAGCATGAAGTGCTGGTCTTCGATGACATCAACGAAATCGAGCAAATGAAACAGAATCGGGGTCGAGATGTTGTACGGCAGGTTGCCTACAACTCGAAGTTTTGACGCCCCCGCCAATGAGCTTGCCAGTTCGGCAAAATCGACTTTCAGCACATCCCCTTCAATGACGGTCAGCTTCGGGTTTGAACGCAGGCGCACTGCCAGATCGCGGTCCAGTTCGATCACTGTGAGATGCGGCAGGCGCTGTACCAGCGGCTCAGTCAAGGCTGCCAGACCGGGGCCAATTTCGACCATCACCTGCCCAGGTCGGGGATCAATTGCATCAACAATCGCGTCTACCACTCCCGCGTCCGCCAGAAAGTGCTGCCCGAAGCGTTTGCGCGGAATATGCTTCATGCACTACCCAAGGCGAACGCGGCCGCGCCGGGTCGCCCCAAGCATGTCGCGCAGTCCCTCCGGGACCTGCTCGACGTCGCAGCCCCCTCGGGTGGCAGCGCAGTACGCGAAGCGATCAGCGTGGGGGCCATTACTGAGGTGGCTCGCGCATTTCCACGTAGGCGCGGCCGCGCAGATCCTGCGCCCAGTTGACGTAGCTTTCATCGAGCTTCTTTTCACGCAACACGGCGCGCACCGCCTCTCGTTGCTCGCGCAAGCTCAAAGTCGAATTGCGACGTTCCTGCAATTGAATCAGGTGCACGCCAAAGCGCGACACCAACGGGTCGCTGATCTGACCCGGCGCCAGACGACCCATCACTTCCTCAAACTCAGGCACATACATACCTGGATTGGCCCAGCCGAGATCACCCCCCTGAGCCGCACTTCCATCCTGTGAATTTTCGCGTGCCAGTGCTGCGAAATCGGCTTGCCCCGCCACAATCCGCTTCTTGAATTCAGCCAACTTGTCGCGTGCTGCAGTCTCGCTGAGTTGCGGACCGACACGCAGCAAAATGTGACGTGCACGGCTTTGCGTAACCGTCATCGGTGGCAGGCTGGTATTCCTTCTCTCAAGCAGCTTCAGAATATGAAAGCCTGCCCCTGAACGCACCACGGCGGATACGGCACCGACATCCAGGTTTTGCGTTGCCTCGAGAAACAGGGGGGGATAACGGTCGGCGGTACGCAAACCCAATTGCCCACCATTGGCTCGATCAGCGGCGTCCGAATACTCATTCACCAGCGCCACAAAGTCGTCTCCGCCGCGCGCCCTCTCGAACGCCTTTTGCGCTTTGCCCTTGAGAGCCGCAATTTGCTCCACCGTGGCTGCATCTGGAACCGATACGAGGATCTGGGCGAGGTTGATTTCCGTGTTCGCGGGGTCGGTATTGTTTTGCTGATCGCGCAGGAATTGATCTACTTCCAGGTCGGAAATCCGTACCCGCGGCTCAACTTCCCGCTCGCGCAGGCGCGTCAGTATCAGCTGATCGCGCAGTTGATTGCGAAATTGACTGAACACCATGCCATCCTCCGCAATGCGGCGCTGCAGTTCGGTCACCTCCATCTGGTTTTGACGGGCTATGTTCTGCACAGCCAAGTCAACCGCCGCTTCGTCGACCTTGACGCCTGATTCACTGGCAGATTGCAACTGGACCTTTTGATTGATCAGATTTTCAAGCACCTGGCGAGCGACTTCCTTGCGATCAGGCAAAGCCCTGCGCTGCTGCGCGAGCTGCTGCGCCAGTCGCTGCACCTCACGTTGCACCTCGCTGTTCGTAACCGGCTCGGAGTTGACCACCGCCACAATGTAATCAGCGGCCTGCTGAACCTCAGGTTGTGTCCGGGGGGCCGGAACAGAACTCAGTCCAAGCGACGGACGCAAACCCTGCGCCGATGACGGCAAACTGGCAAGGACAGAGAAACTGGCCACAAGGAGGGCGAAAAGACGATGGGTCATGATGGTTTATTCGTAATTGCTGAAACGACTGGGAGCGCCTGTCTGCTCACGCAGATACTGGTAATTTGGAATATTGTCTTTCAAGGTTTTCAAGGGGCTCACGCCCAAACGCGCAAAGCCTACAAATTCGAGCTGAAACATGACGCGCTGACTGGCCGTTGAAGTACTGGTCTGCAATTTTTCCAGCACTGCGCGGCCAAGCCAGCACCCCGCATCGTACTCAAAACCGATAACTGCGTTAACGAGTTTGCCCTCATCCATACTGTAGTTCAGGCGTCCGACGCTGTACCAGCGCCCGTCGCCCTGGCCACGCCCCGGGCCCAGATCTCGTCCCCGGTCACCCCACAGGTCGTTGAGTGGCCACTGCCAGCCAAGGTCGATTTGCTCACTGACGTCCCGCTGATAGCGATAGGTGCCGGTCAGAACCCGATAGTTTCCTGGGCTATAGCGCGCGCCAACGGTTGCCAGCGTCGACTGTTCCGACTTTGGATTGAACTGCACCGTCGAGTCAAAAGTCCATTTCGGGTCCCAATTGACGGACGCACCAAGCAACACGTCACTGATCCGATCCACTACGGGCGGATCGGTCGGCAGCAGGACAACATTCTGGTTCTTGAACCGTAGACGTTGCGCAACGCCAAAACGCGCCGCCTCGGCGCCACTCTCGGGATCGAGCAAGCGAGTCGACACACCCAGCGTCAGCAAGTTGCTGTCGGAAACGCGGTCGTTGCCGACGAATGCATTCTCTGTGTAGATGGTTGCAAAATTAAAATCCTTGGCGCCCGAATCGTAATTGGGCAGCAAGCCCTGCTCACGATAGGGCGTGTTGACATAGAACGCGCGCGGCTCCAGGGTCTGGCGAAAACGGGACCCGAAATAGCTGATGTCGCGCTCGAACACCAAACCACTGTCCAGACTGAAGGTCGGCACTACCACACTGGCGGAGCTTGCGCCATTCGATAGCGGCGCATCGAAAAGATAATTTGCAGTATGCAATTGCAGCTTGGGCGTGATGAAGCCAGGTCCGCCAATCCACGGCCGACTGATTTGCAGCAAGGAAAAGACACGTTGGGCGTTGGGCTGCAGGGTGGCAACACTGTCGGACTGAAAACGTGTGTAATCCGCGTCCATCGAAAAGTCAAACCCAGCCACATCGTTCCTCGCAAAACGCGTTGCGAGTTGGGGCAAGCGGTCATAAGGCGGCGTGATGGGTGCGCCAAGGTCCTGCAGCGTCTGCCATTTCAGCGTTCGCAGACTACTGGAAAAATAGCCATTGCTCCACGAAAACGAAGCGTCGTTGGCCAGAAGGCGCTGCGTCAAAGAAGCGGAAGTGCCTGAAAAATCACGCCAGTAATTATCGTCACTGACCCGGTTCAAACCGAGATTGAAGGCGACGCCACCGTCTGTAACCAGGCTCGTCAGACTGTTTTTCAGTGTACCCTGATGCCCGAGCGCCAGCCCCCAGCGGTCGGCATCGCGCAAGAGGTCCGAAGGCATCAGGTCGAACCGCACCTGGCCAGAATAATCCGGTTGCAGGTAGCGAAATTCGCTTGCCAGGTTGACACCGCGCTTGCTCATCAAAGTCGGCGTCAGCGTGGCATCCAGATTCGGTGCAATGTTCCAGTAATACGGGAGCGCAATCACCGCCCCATTGACGTTATCCAGGCCCAGTGTCGGCGGCATCAAACCTGACTTGCGCCTGTCGCTCAAGGGAAAGCTGAGGTAAGGGATGGGCAACAGAGGCAAGCCTTTGAAGCTCAGCAAGGCGCCCTCTGCTGTGCCGACGTCCGATTCGTTGTCGATTTGAATTGTGGCCGCCCGCAAGATCCAGTCGGGCATCCAGTTCGGTCCTGGAAGGCGCCGGCAACTCGTCAGACTGGCGTTATGAATGATGGACCTCTGCTCATCCACGAAGTCAATACGATCAGCCTGGCCATTGGCATCGTTCTTTGGAAAGTAATAACTTGGCTGATTGAAGAAGCCCTTGAAAGCGTCCAGCTTGAGCTCAAACAGAGGGCCTTCATAAACATTGCCGGCGCGATTGACACGGACTTCGCCGCTGGCCCTTGCCAGATCACTGGGCTGGTCATAGTCCAGCCGATCAGCCTTGATCACAAGGTCGCCCCGGCGCAGCATGGCTTTACCCTCTACCACCGTGTCCAGATCGGGGTGGCCAAACAGACGCTCGCCGGATACAAAGGTCGGCAGTGCACTGCGTGACCCCGTCACTTCCTGCTCCAGCAGGGGGGTCGAACTGAGTGTCAGTGACGGCAAAACCGCTTGATCCGCCAGTTCTTGCGCGCCAAGCGACGTCGCCTGCAGCACAGCGCAAGCAATCAGGGTTGTCGGGCTGTAATTCAGGTCGAGCAGCAAATTGCGCATGGACTCAGGGGTAGTGACTATCTGGCAGCGGGTTGAAAACGATCCGGAGGCGTTCGGGTTTGTAGAATGGATTATCCATGAGCCATGCACCAAGCACCGATCCCAACCCGAGCAATGCGCTGGAATGGCCTGACGCTCAGCGCAAGGCGAACTTCAACATCTGGCTGACGGCGCTGGCATCCAGTGACGGCTTGCAGATCGAATCACTGCGCAGCGCCTCCACCGACGCCAGTTTTCGGCGCTATTTCCGGATCGACTCCCCGCACGGCAGCCGGATCATCATGGATGCGCCGCCGGAACAGGAAGATTGCCGGCCATTTGCCCGAGTGGCAGAGTTGCTGGACGCGGCGCAGGTCAAAGTGCCGCAGGTACTGGCATGGGACGATGCCAAGGGTTTCATGCTGTTGACTGACATGGGCGATCAGACGATGCTGCAGAGCATTGATCGTGACAACCCAAGCGCCAATCAATCAAAGTACTTGCAGGCGATTGAAGCCCTGATTGCCTGGCAAAGCGCATCCCGGCCGGGTGTGCTGCCCCCCTACGATGAAGCCTTGTTGCGCCAGGAAATGGAGTTGTTCCCCCAGTGGTATCTGCAGCGCCACCGCGGCGTCGCAGTCAATGCTGAACTGCGCAGTACGCTGGACACCGCCTTTGCTCACATCATCAGGGAGAACCTGAGCTGGCCCAGCGTCTACGTGCACCGGGACTTCATGCCGAGAAACTTGATGACGGCGCAACCGGATGATCGGCGCATGGGCGTACTGGACTTTCAGGATGCGGTCTATGGGCCAATCACCTATGACATTGCGAGTCTGATGCGCGATGCATTCCTGAGCTGGGAGGAAGACTTTTGTCTGGACATCACGATCCGGTATTGGGAGCAGGCGCGCAAGGCCAAGTTGCCTGTGGGCGAGGACTTTGGCGAGTTTTACCGTGGTGTTGAATGGATGGGGCTGCAGCGTCACCTGAAAGTGGCCGGCATCTTTGCCCGCCTCACGCTGCGCGACGGCAAGCCGCAGTACCTGGCGGATACACCGCGTTTCATCAACTACATCCGTTCGACCTGTGCTCGCTATCGCGAGCTCAAGCCGATGCTGCGCCTGATCGAGCGGGTCGAGGGCATTGACGTAGTCGATGGGTATTCCTTTGGTCCACTGCAGATGCAGCCCTGACTTCCATGCCCCGCTTCCATTGCCCCGCGCCCTTGGTCACCGGCGAGTTCCTGACCCTGCCGGCGGGCGCTGCGCGCCACGTGCAGGTGCTGCGCCTGCAGCCGGGTGACAGCATCACATTGTTCAATGGCGACCCTGCATTGACCGGTGGCGCTGGTGAATTCATTGCCACGATCACGCAGATGGGACGCAGCGAGGTTCTGGTGCGAGTTGGAGAGCACCAAGCCGTCGAGCGCGAAGCGAGTCGCGCCGTGCATCTGGCACTGAGCATGCCAGCCAATGAACGCATGGACTGGCTGGTCGAGAAGGCTGGCGAAATCGGTGTGGCCAGCATACAACCGCTGATGAGCGAGCGCAGCGTGCTTCGGCTCAGCGCCGATCGCGCTCAAAAAAAGGTTGCACACTGGCAAAGCATCGCCGTATCGGCCTGTGAGCAGTGCGGCGGCAACCGGGTTCCGCTGGTGCATGAGGTGACCGGATTTTCTGCATGGATCGAAGGGCGCACCCAGACTACCAACACAGCTGCAGGTGGCGCCTTCTTGTTGACACTGCGCCCTGGCGCGCGCGGCCTGCGGGAGGCGGCAGCTGCACTGGATGTGTCGCATGCCATCACTTTTTTGTCAGGCCCCGAGGGCGGCCTGAGCAGCGCCGAAGAAGATAGAGCTCTGGCTTGCGGCTTTACGCCGGTCACGCTGGGGCCGCGGGTACTGCGCGCCGAGACCGCCGCCGTGTGCGCCCTGGCGGCGCTGCTGGTTTAGGCGCGAGCCCGCTCTCGCTAGCGGATGTGTGGCTCTGCCAGCAGTTGCTCCGGCAGCGTGAAGTAAGCACTCGTGGCACCACGGTTCTCTCGCGTCTGCGCCAGTTCGGCGCGCGCGACGCTGCGCAAATGCACTTCGTCCGGACCATCAAGCAACTGCATGGCGCGGCCCCAGGTCCAGAAGTAAGCCAGCGGCGTGTCGGGCGACAGGCCCATCGCCCCAAAAACCTGCATGGCCCGGTTCACCACTCGCGTCTGCAGTCGCGCCGTCACCACCTTGATGGCCGCCACATCAGCACGCGCCTCTTTCTGCTGTCCCTGATCGAGCCGCCAGGCGGCGCGCAGCACCAGAAGACGCGCCTGGTCGATCTCCAGTCGCGACTCGGCAATCCATTCCTGCACATTGGCAAAGTCGGCCAGGTACTTGCCAAAGGCGTGGCGTTCCAGCGTGCGCTCGCACATCAGCGCCAGCGCCAGCTCGCATTGCCCGATGGTGCGCATGCAGTGGTGCACCCGCCCTGGCCCGAGTCGCGCCTGAGCCATCGCAAAGCCCGCTCCCACGTCACCCAGCAAGTTACCGACAGGCACGCGCACGTCCCGGAAAACGATTTCGCAGTGACCCTCGGGCGTGTGGTGTTGCATGATCGGGATATTGCGCTCCACCGTCACACCGGGCGTCTCCATTGGTACGAGCAATATGCTGTGACGTGCGTGCTTGGCGGCTTCGTCGTCACCACTGCGGCACATCACAATCAAGAGCTTGCAATTGGGGTGCGCTGCGCCGGTAACAAACCATTTGCGGCCGTTGAGCACCCAGTCGTCCCCTTCACGGCAGATACGGGTCTGCAGATTGGTCGGATCGCTTGACGCAACGTCGGGTTCGGACATGGCGAAGGCGCTTCTGATTTCTCCCTCGAGCAAGGGGCGCAGCCAGCGATCAGTTTGCGCCTGTGTGGCAAACAGGTGCAGCAGTTCCATGTTGCCGGTGTCGGGTGCGCTGCAGTTGAAGACTTCCGAAGCCCAAGGCATGCGGCCCATGATTTCAGCCAATGGCGCGTACTCCATGTTGCTCAGGCGTTGGCCCGGCTCGTCCTCACGCAATCCAGGCAGAAAAAGATTCCACAAACCTTCCGACTTGGCCAAGGCTTTCAGGTCTTCCAGGAAAGCTGGTGGAAAGATGCCTTGCGTAACAGACTGATGCCAGGCTGCGTTATGGGGCAAGACGTATCGATCGATGAATTCTTCCAGCCGCTGGCGCAATTCCAGCACCTGCGGCGAGTACGCAAAATCCATGATCGACCTTTCTGGCAGGGTGAGGACTACCCTCACGAATCCGCAGTCTGCCAAAGTTGTTGCGCTTTGGCTGTCACTTTGGTGCTCGCTTGGCGCAGGCAGACTCCTAGCGGCAACTCATCTCCAACGTGGTTCCCTCGGCACCCGCCACGTGCTGTTCCGGACCATCACCGCAGCGATAGACGACGATCAAGCGTTTGACTTGACCGGACACTGGATCGCCGCACAGATCGTTGTTCACCCGCACATCAACATGGCGTCGCCCGCCAACGATTTCCTCGACCGCATGATGGGCATCGCACACTTGACCGTGAAAACCATATTTGGCATCCAGAACCCTGATGAAACCCCGCGCCGGCATGGAGGGCTCATGGCGCTCCCTGGACGCCTCGACGGCATCGCGATACCCCTGCTCGTAGCCTCTGCGATAGTCTTGCGTCTGGGAAAACACAGAGCCGCACAGCATGCCAAGCGTAGCAAGTGCCAGGACCGAAACGACTTGTTTCAAAGGCAAAGGGTTGTTCATTGGAGACCTCCTTGAATGTTGTCACGGTCAACTATACACACTGCACGCAGGGACGCCAAGGCTGCGGATGCGGATGCGCGATTCAGGTTGTCAAAAGAACGCGGAGACGAGAAATTCCAAATGTCCTATTGACAGAACAATAGGACTGTTCTTAGGATGCGATCATGTCGCAGTCCATGCCCATGACCAAATACCACCAGATCTACCTGCTGTTGCGCGAGCAACTGCACGAAGGCCGGTTTGCACAGGGGCTGCCAGGTGAACTCTCGCTGATGAAGCAGTTTTCGGTCGCTCGCGTCACGGTGCGCCGGGCTCTGGAGCAACTCGCGGCCGAAGGCATGATCTCCAGGGAACCAGGCCGCGGCACGCGCGCGCTCGATGTCGTCGCGGCGAACGCTTCAATTGGCCCTGAAAAAGGACAACGCGCAAGCCTTACCGGTCTGCTGGAAAACCTGGTCAGCATGGGCCTGCAGACCAAGGTCAGCGTGCTGGAAGTGGAAACCGTGACCGCCTCGACCAGCGTCGCCCGCGCCCTGCAACTCAGCGCCGGCGACCCCGTGCAAAAGGCGATTCGCGTACGCAGCACCAGAGAAGGCCCGCTATCGCATATCACCACCTACGTACCGGGCGACATTGGCCGCAGGTTTGGCCGGCGCGAACTCGCTCGCAAGCCGATTCTGGTACTGCTGGAGGAATCCGGCGTCAAGGTGGGTCGCGCGCAACAAACCATTTCAGCCAAGCTCGCTGACCTGCTGGTGGCCCGGCACCTGGACGTCGCCGTTGGCTCCGCCCTGTTGGCGGTGCGCCGACTGATCTACGATGAGCATGAACGCCCGATCCAGTGGCTCCACGGCCTGTATCGGCCGGACCGTTACGAATACGAAATGCAGTTGTCCCGCGTTGGCAGCATCGACGCCAAAGTCTGGGTCAGCACGGAATTGTCAGCGCAATTTAACTAAAACCCAAGGAAACACCATGACTACTCGCCGCCAGTTTGTTACTTCCACCGCTGCTGCTGCCTCGGCACTGGCCTTCCCCCTGGTCGGCGGTGCCCAGCCCAAGACCGTCAGGATTGGGGTGCTGCACCCTGTTACCGGCTCGCTCGCTTACTCAGGCCAGCAATGCCGCGAGGGGGCCTTGATGGCGATCGAGGACATCAACAAGGCCGGCGGCATCAAGTCCCTGGGTGGTGCCAAGATTGAAGCGCTGCTGGGCGATGCGCAATCCACGCCGCAGGCCGGTAGTGCCGAAATCGAAAAGATGAACGAGGCCGGAGTCTCTGCGGTGGTCGGCGCTTTTGCCTCCGCCATCTGCCTGGCCACGACCCAGGCCGCGGCCAAGTACAACCTGCCGCATGTGGTCGATGTCGGTGTGGCAGACCAGATTGTCGAGCGCGGCCTGAAGAACACTTTCCGCTTTGGCCCGGGCTACCGCAAGTGTGCCGAAGTGGCGGTGGCGAATCTGCACGTGCTCAACACGGCGGCCGGCAAGCCGGCGCGCACGGTGATGATCATTCATGAGGAATCGCTGTTCGGCTCCGGCACAGCCCAGCTGCTGGCACGCGAACTGCCGGGCTATGGTTACGAGGTCAAGGAAATCATCAAGCACGCGAATCCGACACGCGACTTCAACAATATCGTGCTGCGCATGAAATCGGTCAACCCCGACATCGTGATCCCGGCCAATTACTACAACGAATACGCGCTGCTGGTGCGCACCATGCAGCAGCAGAAGGTGACACCGAAAGCGATCTACTCGGTGCTGGGTGGCGCCGCTTCAAGCTACAAGTTCGTCAAGGAGTTTCCCGAGGCCGCCAACGGCATCATCGACTGCAATCACTGGTTCAACCCGAAAGACAAGCGCAGCGCAGAACTGAAGAAACGGGTGGAAGCCAAGGGTCTGTTCTTCAGTTACGAAGTCTTCATGACTTACACCTCGATGCGGGTCCTGGCCGATGCCATCGAACGGGCCAAATCAACGGACCGCGCGGCCATCATCGACGCGCTGGAGAAGAGCGCCTTCGCCGATCACATCATGCCGTATGGCGCCACCAAATTCGTCGGTGGCCAGAACATGGGCGCCCAGCCTTTGATGACTCAGGTGAGCAAGGGCGACATCAAGGTGATCGTGCCGCGCGAGTACCGCGAGATCGATCCGATCTTCCCGCTCAAGGCCTGATTCCCCGTCGCTGATGCTTGATATCGGGATCCTTTTCCCGTCGCTCCTCAACGGCCTGACGACCGGGGCGGTCTATGCCCTGATCGCGCTCGGCCTGACGCTGATTTACGGCGTGCTGCATATCATCAACTTCGCGCATGGCGCCGCGCTGATGCTGGCACTCTACGGCGTCTATTTCCTCAAGGAGCAGTTCGGACTGGATCCCTATCTGGCACTGCCGCTGGTGGTTCCGGCGATGTTCGTGCTCGGTTATGGCCTGCAGCGCATCGTGATCAACCGCGCCAGCCATGGCCGCGACGAGAACATCCTGCTCGTGACACTCGGCTTGTCCATCGTCATGGAAAACCTGGCCCTGCTGCTCTTCAAGTCCGACACTCGCACCATAGACACGGCCTATACACTGACGACGATCCCGATCGACATCGGCGTCGCTCAGGCCATGATCTCGCTGCCAAAGCTGGTCGCGTTTGGCGGGGCGCTGGTGGCGTCCGCGCTGCTGATCCTGATCGTCGGGCGCACCGACCTGGGTCGCGCCATCCGCGCCGTGGCCAAGGAAAAACATGGTGCCAAGCTGATGGGCATTGACGTCGATCACGTCTATGCCATGAGTTTCGGTATTGGTTTGGCGTGTCTGGGTGCCGCCGCCTGTTTTCTGCTGCCGGCCTATTACGTCAACCCGCAGGTCGGAAACGGTTTTGTGCTGGTGGCTTTCACCATCGTCGTGCTCGGCGGCATGGGAAGTTTTATCGGGGCACTGCTGGGCGGACTGCTCATCGGGATGGTGGAGTCGCTCGGCGGCCTGATTCTGGGCGAGTCGCTCGGTCAGATCGGCATCTTCCTGATCTTCATCGCTGTGCTGCTGTTTCGGCCGCAAGGCCTGTTCGGAGCCAGGACATGACGGCCCTGCATAAGGACGTGCTGCGCATCAGCCTTTTTGCACTGGCAGTTGCGCTGTTTCTGAGCGGCACGTCCTCGGGTGTCGTTCTCAACTTCGTCATGATGGCTCTCTACGCCGCCCTGCTGGCGCAAGCCTGGAACATTCTGGGCGGCTACGGCGGCCAGTTCTCCTTCGGCCATGCGCTGTTCTTTGGCACCGGCGCCTACATGCAGGCGATCGCGCAGATGCAGGGCGGCCTGAACCCCTGGCTGGCGCTGCCCCTGAGCGCGGTGACGAGTGCCGGCGTTGGTCTTTTTGTCGGTGCCCTGAGTTTTCGCTATGGACTCAAAGGTTCCTACTTCGCGCTCGTGACGCTCGCCTTTGCCGAGGTCTTTCGCATTGTGGCCCTGTCGGTTCCGTTCACTGGCGCCGGTGTCGGCCTGATGGTGCCGCTGCGCGAGGGTTTTGCCAATATGCAGTTCGGCTCGAGGCGCGGCTACGCATTCCTGATACTGGCGCTGGTGGTGCTGGCGCTCTGCGTCACCTGCTGGCTCCAGCATTCACGCTTTGGCGCCTATCTGCAGGCCGTGCGCGACAACGAGGACGCGGCGCGCGCCAGCGGTGTCAATCCGTTTCGCATCAAGCTCGGAGCGATCGCGCTGTCCGGTGCTTTCATGGGTGCCGGTGGCGCCTTCTACGTGCAGGTCTTCCAGTACCTCGACCCCGGTATCGCCTATGGTTCGCACACCTCGGTGGAAGCCCTGGTGGGCGCCATTGTGGGGGGCATGGGCACGCTGTGGGGACCGGTGCTGGGGGCGCTCGCGCTCCATACCCTGGCCGACCTCACACGCAATCTGTTTGGTCAGTTGCCCGGTATCAACATGGTGATTTACGGCACGGTGCTGGTGTTGATGATCATGTTCGCACCGCGCGGCCTCAGCGGCGCCGGCAAGAGCCTGCGTAGTCTCTGGCAGGGCAGGGCACCATGAGCGCGAGCCTCTTGACCGTCAGTCATGTGACCAGGAGTTTCGGCGGTCTCAGAGCCGTGCAAGACGTCAGTCTGGCCGTAGCACCGGGCAGTCTGACGGCGCTGATTGGTCCAAACGGCGCCGGCAAGACCACGCTGTTTTCACTGATGTCGGGTTTTTATGTACCGGACACCGGTCACATCGAATTTGACGGCCACGACATCACGGGACATGCGCCCGACGCCAATGCGCGCGCTGGCATGGCGCGCACCTTCCAGATCGTGCAACCGTTTGCAGCGCAGACGGTGCGCGAAAACATTGCCGTCGGCGCCCATCTGCACGAACCCCGGCGCGTGGCGGCGCTGGAGGCTGCACAGAGTGTGGCCGAGCGGGTAGGACTGGGCTCACAGCTCGACAAGCCGGCAGCGGACTTGACGGTGTCCGGGCGCAAGCGGCTGGAATTGGCGCGCGCACTTGCCACGCAACCCAAGCTGCTGCTGCTCGATGAAGTGCTGGCGGGCCTGAACCCGCAGGAAATTGGCGAGATGATTCCGGTGGTGCGCGGCATCGCGCAGTCGGGCGTGACGGTGCTGATGATCGAGCATGTGATGCAGGCCGTGATGAACCTGGCCGAACACGTCTGGGTGCTGGCGCAAGGCCAGTTGATTGCCCAGGGCTCACCGGCACAAGTAACGTCGGACGCCGCCGTCATCGAAGCCTATCTGGGTCATGGCACCGCAGCCAAGCTGCGCCGGATGGCAAGCGCAGGTCAGGCGGAAGCAGGATGACGGCATTGCTTGACATCCAGGGACTGCGCGGCGGCTATGGCGCGGTCGAAGTGCTGCGCGGAGTCGATCTGCATGTCAACGAGGGCGAGATTGTGGCGCTGCTGGGCAGCAACGGTGCGGGCAAGTCGACCCTGAACAACGTGCTGTGCGGCATCTATCCGGCCTGGGCGGGTCGCGTGCACTTTGACGGCCAGGACATCAGCGGTGCGCACTACCGCGATGTGGTGAAGGCTGGCTTGATCCAGGTCCCCGAGGGGCGCAAGATTTTTCCCAACCTGTCGGCGCTGGAAAACCTGGAGTTGGGATCCTTCACACGGGCACGCCAACGTCGCGCGTCGAACCTGGAGCGCGTGTTTTCGGTTTTCCCGCGCCTCAAGGAACGTGCCACCCAGCTGGCTGGCACCATGAGCGGCGGCGAGCAACAGATGCTGGCGATCGGGCGCGGATTGATGGCCGAGCCGCGCCTGTTGATTCTGGATGAACCATCGCTCGGACTCTCGCCGCTGCTGGTGGAGGAGATGTTCACGCTGATCTCTCAGCTCAACACGCAGGGACTGGCGGTGCTGCTGGTGGAGCAGAACGTGGGCCAGTCGCTCGAAGTCGCGCAGCGCGCCTATGTTCTGGAAAACGGCAGCTTGCGTTTTTCCGGGTCGGGCGCCGAGTTGCTGGCCAGTGACACTTTGCGCCGGGCCTACCTGGGTGTGTGAAAAATGACCATGAAAGCAATTGAATTGAAGCCTTCCCTGCGCCTGTGGTTTCTGTTGCCGCTTCTGCTGGCAGCGGCTTTGCTGACAAGCCCGGTGCACTCGCAGAATCAACCGCCGATTCGAATTCTTGTCGGCGCACCCCCGGGAGGTTCTACTGACACGATGGCACGCGCGCTTGCGCAGGAGCTGGGTCGTCAACTTTCCCGCACAGTGGTGGTGGACAACCGGCCCGGTGCTGGCGGAAACATTGCGGCTGACATCGTCGCGAAGGCAGCGCCAGACGGCAACACGCTGCTGATGAGCTTTACCAGTCACGCCATCAATGCCTCGCTCTACTCCAACCTGCCTTTTGATCCGGTGAAAGACTTCACGCCGCTAACCTGCGTGGCAACTTCGCCGTCCATCCTGGTGGCGCATCCATCTCTGCCTGTAAAAGACGTTCGTGAACTCATTGCGCTGGCAAAGTCCAGGCCCGGCAAACTCAATTTTGCGATCGGCTCGGTCGGATCATCGCTGCATCTGGCAGGCGATGCCTTCAAGATGCAGTCGGGCACCTACATCGTCAACATACCCTACCGTGGCACAGCACCGGCTATCCATGACGTGCTGGCCGGTCAGGTGGAGCTGATGTTCGCGGCCGTGGGCAATGCGCAGGCGCAGGTCCGGGCTGGCAAACTCAAGGCACTGGGCGTAACCAGCGCAAAAAGACTTGCAGCCTTTCCCGATGTACCGACCATCAGTGAAGTGCTGCCGGGCTATGAATCCAGCGCATGGTTCGGACTGTTCGGTCCGGGCCACATGGACGCAGCGCTGAGCAGGAAGTTCAGCGACGCAGCACGCCAGGCAATTGCAACACCGGAGGTCAGGCGGCGCCTCGAGGCCGACGGCTACATCCCGGTCGGAAATGCTCCCGAAGAATTCAACAGGTTCGTGCAGACCGAGATCACGCGCTGGGCCAAAGTCGTCAAGTTCGCAGGGGCCAAACCGGAATGATGAAGACTGAGGCATCGTCCCTGGCACAAAAGATCATTGCCCGTGCGTCCGGTCAGGGCGCCGTGCGGGTGGGCGAGATCGTCACCTGCCAGGTTGATCTGGCCATGTTCCACGACTCCTCCGGCCCGCGTCGTCTCAAACCGATGCTGCAAGAGCTGGGTGCGCGAATCTGGGACAAGTCCAAAGTCGTGCTGGTCATGGACCACTACGTTCCTGAACGCGACGAGGCGGCGCGAAAAATCGTGCGCCTGGCACGCGACTGGGCGACAGAGCAGGAGCTGCCCCACGTGTACGACAGCCAGGGCATCTGCCATGTGGTCCTCGCCCAGCATGGCCATGTCCGCCCCGGCATGTTCTGCGTCGGTGGCGACTCGCACTCACCGACTGGCGGTGCGTTTGGCGCTTACATGTTCGGTATCGGCAGCACCGAGATGCTCGGCGTCGTGGTGACAGGCGAGATCTGGCTGCGCGTGCCGCAGACCATCGCGATGCACTGGTCCGGACGGCTTGCCAGCGGCGTCTGCGCCAAAGACATGATGCTGTTCTTGATCCATCGCTTTGGCATGAACGGCGCCAATTACCAGGCCATAGAGTTCACGGGCAGCGCGGTGCGGGCCCTGTCGATGCCGGAGCGCATGACGCTGTGCAATATGGGCGCCGAAATGGGCGCACAAGTCGCGCTGGTGGCGCCCGACGAGGTGACACGCCAATGGCTGGAACAGACCGGCGCGGTTCAAGGCCTTGGCATACCCGCCTGGTCGGCGCTGCGCTCCGATAGCGGCAGTTTCGACGTTCAGCATGACTTTGACGCGAGCACGCTGAGCCCGCAACTGGCTGCACCGCACAGTCCGGCACATGGCGTGGCAATGATCGATCACGCCACCACCCGCATCGACATCGCCTACATCGGTGCCTGTACCGGCGCCAAACTTGACGATCTGCGCTTTGCGGCGCAGGTTCTCAAGGGGCGCAAAGTGGCTGCAGGTGTACAGCTGATGGTGGCACCCGCCAGCCTGCAGGACAAAGCCCAGGCCGAGATGGAGGGCACGCTGCAAGTGCTGGCGGACGCTGGCGCCACGGTGCTTCCCAGTACCTGCGGCGCCTGTGCCGGCTACGGCGACAGCTTCGCTGGCGGCAAGACCGTGATCTCCAGCACCGCGCGCAACTTCAAGGGCCGCATGGGCCCGCCCGACACGCAGGTCTTTCTGGGATCAGCCTACACGGTAGCAGCATCTGCGCTGCGTGGTTACATCACCGACCCGCGGACGGTCATGCCATGAATACGAGCACCTCAAAGCCTGTGGTCTGGCACCAAGTCTGGCATCTTGGTGACGATGTGGACACCGACGCGTTGGCACCCGGTGCCTACATGCAGCACGGTATTGAAGTCATTGGCAAGCACTGCCTGGAACACCTGCTGCCAAGGTTTGCGCAGGATGTGCGCCCGGGTGACGTGCTCGTGGCCGGACGCAATTTCGGCATCGGCTCGTCACGCGAGCAGGCTGCTGCGGTGCTCGTGCATCTGGGCGTGGCGGCGGTGATCGCACCAAGTTATGGTGGCCTGTTCTTCCGCAATGCCTTCAACCTGGGTCTGGTGCTGCTGACCTGTGCGCAGCTTGATCTGCTAAAGGACGAAGAACGGGTTTGCATCGTCGAACCGGCCTTGGCAGTGCGTGGGCAGTCCGGAATGGAATTGCCTTGCGCACCGGTCCCCGAGTTTCTGCTGCAGATGGCGCGTGCCGGAGGCTTGTTGGCGAGTCTGAAGCTGCGGCTTCACCCGCAAACCTGACGAAACGCCTGATACGCCTGTGAATTTGAAATATTTCAATAAGGAAGAACCATGAACAAACCCGAATTTGACCTGATCATCAAAAACGTTCGCGTGGTGCGCCCGCACGGCAATGTGGTGCATGACGCTGATATTGCGATCAAGGATGGCAAGGTAGCGCACGTCGCACCCGGCATTGATGTGCTTCGCGCCAAGGCGGTGCACGACGGCAAGGGCCAGCTGGCTTTCCCGGGCGTGGTTGACGCGCATATGCACAGCGGCATCTACTCGCCTCTGGCCGAGGACGCGGTGTCGGAAAGCAAGGCAGCCGCCATGGGCGGCGTGACTTCCAGCCTGAACTACTTCCGCACGGGCCAGTACTACCTGAACAAGGGCGGCCCGTACAAGAAGTTTTACCCCGAGGTGCTCAAGACTGCCAAGGGCCGCTTTCACGTGGACTACGGCTTTCATCTGGCACCGATGGACGGCACCCACATCAAGGAAATCCCGGAGCTGATCGAGAAGTACGGTGTGGCTAGCTTCAAGATCTTCATGTTCTATGGCTCACACGGTCTGCACGGGGCCTCGGACGCGCAACGCGACTTTCTGATGATAGGCAAGGACGATCGATACGATTACGCACACTTCGAGTTCATCATGCGCGGTATCCAGGCCGCGCGCGAGCAGTTCCCGGATCGAGCGCGTCAGATCTCGCTGTCGCTGCACTGCGAGACCGCCGAGGTCATGACGGCCTACACCAAGATCGTCGAGAAAGACAAGTCGCTCAAGGGTCTGGCCGCCTACAGCGCCTCCCGTCCGCAACACTCGGAAGGGCTGGCGGTTTTCATCGCCAGCTACCTGGCCAACGAGACGGCGTTGCCCAACATCAACCTGTTGCATCTGTCCTCACGCAAGGCGGTGCAGGCGGCAATGATGATGGGAGACGTCTTTCCGCATATTGACTTCAAGCGCGAGGTGACGATTGGGCACCTGATGCTCGACATCAACTCGAAAGCAGCCGAACTGGCCAAAGTGAACCCGCCGATCCGGCCGCGCGAGGACGTGGAATTCCTGTGGGAGGCGCTGCTCGCCGGGGAACTCGACTGGATCGTCAGCGACCACGCTTGCTGCCGCCACGAGATGAAAATTCCCAAGCATTACTTTGGCAACATCTGGATGGCCAAGAGCGGCTTTGGCGGCACCGAGTACCTGCTGCCGGCGTTGATCAGCGAAGGCACGCGCCGCGGCATGGGCTACAACCACATGGCACGCGTCACCAGCTGGAACCCGGCGCAGCGCTACGGCCTGAACCGCAAAGGCGATATTGCAGAAGGCTTTGACGCCGACATTGCGCTGGTTGATCCGGCCAGGACCTGGACTATCGAGGCGAAAAATTCACCATCCACCCAGGGCTACACGCCGTTTGAGGGACTGGAGATGTCGGCCCGCGTCGAGGCCACCTTCCTGCGTGGTCAGCTCATTTTCCAGGACGGACAGGTGCTCGGCAAGCCACGCGGCGAGTACCTGTTCCGCCCGACCGCCTGAGCGCCCAGCATGCCAAGCATTGTTCGCGCAGCGTTACCCGCCGGGACTCCGCACATGGCGGTCGCCATTGTGGGTGCCGGTGCCTGCGGCCTGACCGCCGCACTGATGCTGTCGGATGCCGGCGTGGACTGCGTTCTGCTGGAGCGCGATGCGGCGCCTAGCGGCTCCACCGCCTTGTCCTCCGGTTTCATTCCCGCCGCCGGCACACGGGTGCAGCGCGCCGCCGGCACTGCCGACAGCCCCGAGCACTTTGCCGCCGACATCCGGGCCAAAGCGCATGGCACGGCGGCCGAGCACCTGGTGGCCGCCTACACCCAGGCCATCGCGCCGGCCATCGATGCCTTGCAAGCGCGCCACGGCGTAGAGTTTGTGCTGCTCGACGGTTTTCTCTACCCCGGCCATAGCACACAGAGGATGCATGCCGTTCCCGAAAAAACCGGTGTAGCTCTCATGACGCGGCTGCAACAGGCGGTCGCCGTTGCTCAGATACCTGTCATCGGCAGGGCGCTGGTGCGCGAACTCTGGATCGACGATCGGGCCGGTGCACCCGAGGTACAGGGTCTGGGCTACCTGCGCCCCGACGGAACCGTGGAACACCTGCGCTGCGATGTGCTGATCCTGGCCTGCAACGGCTTTGGCGGAAACGCCGACATGGTGCGCGAATTGTTGCCCGAAATGCGCGACGCCACCTTTGCCGGTCACAGTGGCAACGATGGCAGCGCCATCGCCTGGGGCAAGGCGATCGACGCGCAGCTCGCCGATCTGGGCGGCTACCAGGGACACGGTTCCTGGGCCGTGCCGCAGGGCGCGCTGATTTCCTGGGCCCTGATGATGGAGGGCGCTGTTCAGATCAATGCGAACGGACAGCGCTTTCACGACGAAACCCAGGGTTACTCGGAAGCCTCGGTCAAGGTGCTGGCGCAGCCCGGCGGCGTCGCCTGGAACGTGTTCGATGCGCCGCTGCTTGCGCTGGCACGCAGCTTTCCGGATTTCTGTGAGGCCGAAGCCGCCGGTGCCCTCAAGACCTGCGCTGATGCGCCGACGCTGGCCGCGCTGCTGGGCTGCGAGACCGCCACGCTCAACGCCACGCTGGCGTCCATTGACGCTGGCACCGTCAACGCCGACGGCCGCGTATTCAAGCGTGCGCTGAAGGTGCCGTTTTACGCTGTCAAAGTCACAGGCGCCCTGTTTCATACCCAGGGTGGACTGGCCATCGATGCGGACTGCTGCGTGTTGCGTGATGATGGATCCCCCTTTCCCAATCTGTTGGCGGCAGGCGGGGCGGCGCGCGGTGTCTCCGGCAATGCGGTCTGGGGTTATCTGTCAGGCAACGGCCTGTTGAGCGCCGTGGCTGGTGGCTTTATTGCTGCTCAAACGGCAGAGCGACTACTTCAGAACAGTTCGACGCCATGACCCAAACCATGAACCTGCGAAGCCGACTGGCTCAGTCCGAAATCCTTCTCGCGCCCGGTGTTTATGACGCCCTGAGCGCACTGCTGGCTGAGCAGGCGGGCTTTGAGGCGCTTTACCTGTCGGGGGCGTCCGTGGCGTACACCAAGCTGGGCCGCTCGGACGTCGGTCTAACCACTTTCACAGAAGTCGCGGACACCCTGTCCCACATCACGGAGCGCGTGCGCGTGCCAGTGATCGTCGATGCCGACACCGGTTTTGGCAATGCACTCAATGTGATGCGCACAGTCAAAGGCTTTGAGCGCGCTGGCGCCGCCATGATTCAGCTGGAAGACCAGACTTTTCCCAAGCGCTGCGGACATCTTGATGGCAAGTCCGTGGTGCCATTGCAGGAGATGGTGGGCAAACTCAAGGCCGCCCTTGACGCGCGCAGCAAGGCCGACACGCTGATCCTGGCACGCACCGACGCGTTGGCCGTGGAAGGGCAGGAGGCTGCCTTCGAGCGAGCCCAGGCGTATCTGGAATGTGGCGTGGACGCGCTCTTCATTGAAGCCCTGCGCACGCCTGCGCAGATGGACGCCGCCTGCCAGCGCTTCGCGCAGCGCATTCCGCTGCTGGCCAATATGGTCGAAGGCGGCAAGACGCCGCTGCAAAGCGCCGATGAACTGCAGCAACGTGGCTTTTCCATCGCTATTTTTCCGGGTGGTACGGCGCGCGCCGCTGCCCATGCCCTGCAAGCCTATTTCGCCCATTTGCGAAAGCACCAGACCACGACCGGTTGGAAGGACAGGATGCTGGACTTTGACGGCCTCAATCAGCTCATTGGCACGGCAGAACTGCTGGCCAGCGGCAAGCGCTACGACGGCTCCTGAAGTGCTTCAGTCGGCTGTCAGACCCACGTGCCTGATCACCGGTGCCCAGCGCTCGCGCTCCTCGACCATCCACTTGCCAAGCTCTTCCGGCGTCGAGCCGATCGGCTCCATGTAGGAGTTGGCCATCTTGCGCTGCGTCTCGGGTTCTTTCAGGATGGCGACGATCTCGCGGTTCATGCGGTTGATGATCTCCGGTGGCGTCCTGGCCGGTGCCATGATGGCCATCCAGGCCAGCGCCTGAATATCTGGAAGTCCGGCCTCCTTCAGCGTTGGCAGATCCGGCACCAGGGCACTGCGCGTGGCGGTGGTGACCGCAATCGCGCGGATCTTGCCGGCCTTGGCCTGCGGCATCACGGCCACGGGCGGCACACAGGCAAATTGCACATCACCCTGCAGGATCGCCATGATCGCTGCCGGTGAGGACGCATAGGGCAGGTGCACGGCAAAAGAATTGGTCTTGAGTTTGAGAATTTCCACCGAAAGATGCGACATGGATCCTATGCCGGTGGAGGAATAGTTGAACTTTCCCGGGTCCTTCTTCATGGCCGCAATCCAGCCCTTGACATCGGTGACGTTCATGCTGTTCGATACCGCGCACACATTGGGTTGTCCCCCGGCCAGCGTGACAGGCGCCAGATCCTTGAAGGGGTCGTAAGGCAGTTTGGAATTGAACACCGTGCTGTAAACCAGTGGTCCGTTGGTGCTGACCAGAAAGGTGTAGCCGTCGGGCGCGGCTTTGGCGACATGGTCCGTGCCATTGTTGCCGCCGGCACCGGGCCGGTTGTCGACGACGATCGCCTGACCGAGGCGCTGGCCCAGTTTGTCGCTCAGGATGCGCACCAGCACGTCCGGTGATGATCCCGGTGCGTAGGGGACCACAATGCGAACCGGCTTGCCGGGCCACGCGGTCTGCGCCAGCAGCGGCGTCGCCAGCGTGGACAAAAGTGTCGCCAATAGCAGAAGGCGCCGTTGCATCATCGTCATATCTCCAGGGTTTGTTGTGCGAGGAATTCTAGGCTTGCACCGGAGCCAGCCACGCCAGTGCGGCCAACAGCGACAGGTGCCCGGCTGACCGGCGCAGTGACAGCACCGCATCAGGGCGGAACAGCAGCGCCACGATCCTGCGCACCGGTTGCACTGCGGCGATGACGCGACCGTCGGAGCCCTGAGCTGCGAGCACCCAGCCTGCTGGCAAGCACGGGGAGCGCACACGGTGTGTGGCGTAAATCCCGACCCGGAAATGCCCCAGGGCGTCCAGCAGACCGCCAGCCACGGCCTCGCAATCCAGTGCGCGACCGAACTGCGGTACATCGAGTTGCTCCAACACAGCGCCGTCGTGTTCCAGCAAGACAAGCGCGGCGTTGTTGAGCGCCAGCGTCGCCCGCCCATCAGACACCGCCTGTTGGCTTCTGAGCTCGTCGAGCGTACCGTCGCCGCGTACCAGCAGCGGTGCAGCGGCATCAAACTCGCAGCCGGCTTGCACCAGGGCTTCCCGCGCCAGAGCGGCCAGGGCGTCGCCGCCATCGAGAAAACTCACGCGCCGTTTGGGTGGTTCCGGAAGCGCAGCCGCAGGCGCGCGCGGCGATTGCCCTGCCAGTACGCGGAACATGGATTCCGCTTTGAGTCTTGTTTCTTCTTCCTCGCGCACCGGCTCCGAATCTGCCAGCAGGCTGCCACCCGTGCGCACTTCGGCCCAATCGCCGAGCAGACGCGCAAACCGCAGAATCGTCAGCGCCTCACAACTGCCGTCAGCGCCAATGCGGACCGCTGCGCCGGCGTACCAGCCGCGCCAGACCGCCTCCAGCGAAGCGATGGCCACACGTGCGTCGGCCTTGGGCATACCGGTCACCGTGGCAGGTGTGGCGTGCGCCAGCACGATGTCAAAACCATCCACATCGCTGCGGCGCTTGCCGCGCGTGTGATCGATGGTGTGGATGATGGTGGAGAAAAAATGCAGGCGCCGCCTGGAGAGCAATTCGACCGAACCCGGTTCGCACACCTGCGCCTTGTCGTTGCGGTCCGAGTCAGCACACAGGGCCAGTGAAGCCTCGTCAACAGCAGAGTTGATCAGTGCCTTGGCCTGCTCGTGATCCTCCACCGGGTCGCCGCCACGGCGAAAGGTACCACAAACCGGCGCGGTCTCGACCCATCTCTCGTCAGCTCGCACCTGCACATCAGGCGACGCCCCGAAAATGCGCTCGCCGCCACCCAGATTCACGAAAAACATCGCCGGATAGGGGTTGTCGCGGCGCAAACGGGCAAAGGCGCCGGGCGCATCGACCTGCACCCGGCGCCGGAAAGTCTGCGACAGCACCAGAGAGCGCAGTGTGCCGCGGCGCATCTGCTCCACGCCACGGGCCACCGCCTCGGCGTGGCCGCCTTCGGGCAGATCATTGTCAAAGCGCTCGGGCTGCACGGTGTCGATCACCGCCTGCGGCCCGGGCACGGCTTGCAGACCAGGAAACCGAAATTCAACCCGGCGATGCCCACTGTCCCCCGTGAGCAGCACACGGCTTGGCAGGAACAGCGCCAAACGGCGCCGACCATCGTTGACCTCGGCGTCGGCACGCGACAGCCGGTAGTAATCAAAGGCCAGAGCGCCGTAGAGACCGAGTTCACGCGGCTTCTGTGAAAAACCCTGCAAGAAGCGCCGTAACAGGGTGACGACTGGATGCGGTGCTGCGTCCGACACGGCAAAGGCAATTTCAAGCCGTCCCTGCACGCGCTCGAACGCGGCCAGCATGGCGACTTGCTCGGCCAGCGCGCGCCCGATGTCGCCATGCGGCACGACCCTCAGCACATTGCCATCCAGGTAAAAGCTCAGCAAGGGGTCCAGCGCCACCATGGCTTCGCGCCGGAACTGTCCCGGCGCCGTCACGTCGCAGCCCAGCCAGGCGCCAGGGCTGTGGTCGAGCGTGGCCAGCGCTGCCTCGGCATCCGCCGCGCAAGCCGCTTGCTCCACACGTTCGACGGCAATCATTGTTGCCTCCAGTGCGCGCGCTCGGCGTCAGTGAAGGCCGCAATCAGCTCACGGTAAACGCGCTCGACAACATCCGCACTAGTACCCTGCGCCTGAGCCAGGGCTCGAACGCGGGCAATCACCTGTTCGACACGCTGTGGTGCGGTCACCTCGGCCTCGCTGCGCTTGAATCTGGCGGCGGCGAGCACATAACTGCCACGCCTAGCCAGCAGTTCCACCATGGCCTGGTCGAGCTGGTCGATCTGAGCGCGAATTTCCGCCAGCGACTGGCAGCCTGCTGGTGATTTATCTGAGGTCATTGAACACTTTCCTGGGGCGTCCGGCAGACACCCGATCTCACAAGCCCAGCGTCTGCCAAAGCTGCTCGACTTTGGCGGTCACCGCCGCGTCCATCTGCAAAGGGCGCCCCCACTCACGGTTGGTCTCGCCCGGCCACTTGTTGGTAGCGTCGAGCCCCATCTTGCTGCCCAGGCCGCTCACGGGCGACGCAAAGTCCAGGTAATCAATCGGTGTGCTGTCCACCAACAGGGTGTCACGTGTCGGATCAACCCGCGTTGTCATGGCCCAGATCACGTCTTTCCAGTCGCGGATGTTGACATCGTCATCGACAACGATGATGAACTTGGTGTACATGAACTGGCGCAGGAAACTCCAGATGCCAAACATGACACGCCGCGCGTGTCCCGGGTAGGACTTCTTGATGCTCACCACGGCGAGACGGTAGCTGCAGCCCTCGGGCGGCAGAAAGAAGTCGGTGATTTCCGGGTACTGGCGCTGCAGCAGCGGTACAAACAACTCGTTTAGCGCCAAGGCGAGCATGGCGGGCTCATCGGGCGGCTTGCCGGTGTAAGTGGAGTGGTAAATCGGGTCACGCCGCATCGTGATGCGGTCGATGGTGAAAACCGGAAACCAGTCCTGCTCGTTGTAGTAGCCGGTGTGGTCGCCGTAGGGGCCTTCCAGGGCGTGCTCAAAACCACTGGCTTGCGAGGCATCAGGGTAGATGTGGCCTTCAAGCACGATCTCGGCTGAGGCGGGGACCCGCAATTCGCTGCCCAGCGCTTTCACCAGTTCGGTACGACTGCCGCGCAGCAAGCCGGCAAACTGGTATTCCGAAAGGCTGTCGGGCACCGGGGTGACCGCACCCAGAATCGTCGCCGGGTCGGCACCCAGGGCCACGCAGACCGGATAGGGCTGACCCGGATTGGCCGCGCAATGCTCCCGAAAATCGAGTGCCCCGCCGCGCTGCGCCAGCCAGCGCATGATGACCTTGTTGCGAGCCAGCACCTGCTGGCGGTAAATGCCCAGGTTCTGCCGCGCCTTGAGCGGCCCTTTGGTAATCACCAGACCCCAGGTAATGAGCGGTGCCACGTCGCCGGGCCAGCAATACTGCACCGGCAGACGCGCCAGATCAACGTCCTGCCCCTCCCACACCACATCCTGGCAGGCCGCGCTGCTGTGCTCCTTGGGCGCCATGTTCCACAGCGTCTTGACCAGGCTGGACAGTCCCACCAGTTCCTTGAATCCCTTGGGTGCCTCAGGCTCCTTGAGTGTGGCCAGCACATGGCCAAACTGGCGCAATTCGCTGACATCATTGACGCCCATGCCCATGGCAACACGGCGCGTGCTGCCAAACAGATTGCCCAGCACCGGCATGCTGTGACCAGTCGGATTTTCAAACAGCAGGGCCGGCCCGCCGGCGCGTAAAGCGCGGTCGCACAAGGCCGTCATTTCCAGATGCGGGGAGACCGGAACGCTGACTCGGCGCAGTTCGCCGATCTGCTCCAGTTGCGCGATGAAGTCTCTCAGGTCATGGTAAGCCATAGTGGTGCAGCACTCCTACGAATCCAAATCTGTCATGCCGG
>JBAXNI010000021.1:0-31145 GCA_037133835.1 Comamonadaceae bacterium
TGCGCACGTCTTTCCAGTTGACTTCCAGTTCTTCGGCAATCACCATCGGCAGCGAGGTCTTGATGCCCTGGCCGATTTCTGGCTGTTTGGAAATGAGCGTGACCACACCCTCGATTGAAATGCTGATGAAGGCATTGGGTTTGAAACCGGCAAGCGGACCCATGTTGACCGCTTGCGCGATGGTCTCGGTCGCGGTTGCCGCATCAAGATAGCTGCCAAGCAACAGGCCGCCACCGCCGAGCGCCGAGCGCTGCAGGAAAGCGCGGCGCTTCATGACTTCACCTCTTGTTTCGCGGAAATTTCAGCGGCCCGGTGAATACCGGCGCGGATGCGTTGATAGGTCGCGCAGCGGCATAGATTGCCTGCCATGGCGTCGTCTATCTCGGCGTCGGTCGGATTGGCCGTTTCCTTCAGCAGCGCGGCCGCGCTCATGATCTGACCGCCCTGGCAGTAGCCGCATTGTGGTACATCGAGTTCCTGCCACGCTGTCTGCAGCGGATGGTCGCCATGCGCCGTCAACCCTTCAATGGTCAGCACCTTCTTGCGCCCAACGGTCGACACCGGCGTCATGCAGGCGCGGGTCGGCAGGCCGTTCAGGTGCACCATGCAGGCACCGCAACTGCCAATGCCGCAACCAAATTTCGTGCCAACCAGCCCAAGCGTGTCACGCAGCACCCAAAGCAGCGGAGTGTCTGCTGCCACGTCGACCTGATGCGTCACGCCGTTGATGTTCAGTGCATACTGGCCCATGGGAATTCTCCTGTTCCGAAAACAATTGATGCTGGCAAGACTGCATGGTAGCGAGCTTACCGGGACGAGGCTGGTAGAACCTAAAATTTGACCACTTCACGAATTGAAAAGAGTTTCCATGGACGCTGGGATTGACCGCATCGACCGCAAGATTCTGATGGCGCTGCAGAGGGACGGCAGGATCTCCAATCTGAAACTGGCTGAATCGGTGGCACTGTCACCCACAGCGGTCCTGGCACGTGTACAGCGGCTCACGCGAGAGGGCTACATCCTGGGCTACGAAGCGCGTTTGAATCCACTCAAGCTCGGGGCCGGCATGATGGTTTTTGTCGAGGTGCTGCTCGATCGCACCAGCCCCAATGTCTTTGACCAGTTCAAGGCGGCCGTGCAGGTTCGCCCCGAGATCATGGAATGCCACATGGTGGCCGGGGGCTTTGACTACCTGCTCAAGACGCGCTGCGCTGATATGAACGCTTACCGCGAATTCGCCGGCTCCGTTCTCTGGCGCTTGCCCGGCGTGCGTGAAACGCGGACCTACGCCGTGATGGAGGAAGTCAAGAATAGCGTGGCCCTGGTCTTGTTGTGAAGCGCCAGCGTCGTCAAGGTCCGATCAGAGGCAGCAGCTGACCCTCGGAGGTCTCGGGAGCGTCGATTTGCAGAATGCGGGCGAGCGTAGGCGCCAGATCGACAATGCCGACGCCCTGCGACAGCACCGCGGCGCGGATCCAGCGCGGGCCCCACAGCATCAAGGGCACGTGCGTGTCATAGTCGTAGGGCGAGCCGTGGGTCGCACCCAGGTTCCCGGCGCCAAACATCCAGTTCGGCTTTAAAGCAAACTGCACATCGCCTGATACGTCGGCGTGCCAGGACTTGCGCATCCGGGTAAACAGCGGCTCGGCGCTGCGCCGGCCCGCCAGCAGTTCGTCGCGTGTGTAGGCGGCGGCTATGCCGGGTTCCTGCAGCAACAGGTTCTTGAGCTGTTGGGCGACGCTGGCGCTGTCGAGTTTTTGCAACGATATCCATTGCCGGTTCAGCAAGAGTGAAGCGGCGGAGAATCCGGTGACCCACTTGCCGGGACCGAGGCGCTGTTCCAGCGCAGCATTGAGGCGCGTCAGCAGGGGGCCAGAGGCGATGCGCCCGGCCTCCAGTCCACGACTCAGACTGTATTCCGGCGTTGGCATGAATCCGTGGTCTGCACTGAGCGCCGCGACATAGTTGTCGGGCCCGACCCGGGCATCGAGGTCGCTGAAGAAGGCCTGCAGCAGGCGGTCGACCTGCAGCGTGTGGTCCTGTGATAGATCGGACTCGGCGCTGAACGCATGGTTGACGTAGTCATGGCCGGACAGGCTGACGACCAGAATGTCGGGCACTTCACGTTGTCCCAGTGCTTCACCCTCCAGCGCCGCGCGAGCAAAATCCAGCGTCAGCGCGTCGGCGAACGGGCCCTGCAACAGGGAACTGTAATAGCGCGGACCAGGCGCATCATCCTGTGGTGCGCCGTACATGATCGGCAAGCCAGCCGCGTTGCCGGTCCAGGAAGTCTTGAAGTAGCGGTCAGCCGGCCGCGCGGCATTGAACCGATCAACCCAGGCCGGGTGGGTCTTCATGTAATAGGTAGAGGAAGCAAACTGGCCAGTGCTGCTCATGTACATGTAGGCGGTACCGGATTTACCCGCGGGCATGATGGCACCCCTGTCTTTGCCGGAAACGGCGATCACCTTGGAGCGCGCGTCGGCGCGGCGCAGCATATCACCCACTGTCTGCACCTTCAGGTTCTTCGGACTGGTACCGTCGTGCGGCTGGGTGCGCTGTCCGATGTACGTGGCCGAGCTATCCTGCGCACAGTACATGGATTCACCCGTAGCGGGGTCGCGCCACTCGTTGCCAATGATGCCGCTGCGGCTGGGGTTGGCACCACTGAGCAGCACCGCGTGGCCGGCCGCTGTCACCGTGTAGGCATGGTCGTAATGCGCGTTGGCAAACCAGCTGCCACGCTTCAGAAAGCGCGTAAAGCCGTCGGGCGCAAACTGCGCTCGATTGGCATCAATCTGGCGCTGCGGCAGGCCATCGATCACGATCAGGACGACCAGCTTGGGTCGTTCCGGCGCGGTCGGGGCTGCGTTGCTGGCACTGCCGGTGAACAGCATCGCGAGTAGCAGCCAGACCGATGTGCGTGTTCTTAGCATTTTCAACATTCCCATATCATGCCAAACTCCGCTGGCGTTGAGGGTGATCAGGCCGCCGACGCACTCAGCTCCGCGACTGTCCCCGGAGTTTTTGGGGTCAGAGCCCAAATTCGCCGAGCCCCTGGCTCGCCCGTGGGGTGCGGCACCGTGTGCCGCAGTGTGGACTCGGGGTTTTGCCAAATTGGTGTCTGACCCCAATAACTCCTGCGCTGAGCGCATCACCAACCTGATCTCGCGCGCGGCGTTTGCGTTGCGGGCCACTTCTTGTCATTGCGGGCCTGACCCGCAATCCAGTGCTGTTGCGGCACTGGATGCCGGATCAAGCCCGGCATGACATAGCCTCATTCAGAACGCTCTCAATGGTTGCTGAAGAGTCCGATAATTCAAGGTCAACTCACCAGAGAACCAAGATGAAACTTACCGCCGCTGTGATCCAGAACTCGTCAGTCTTGCTCGACACGCCTGCCACAGTGGAACGCGCACTTGGCTTGATGAAGGAAGCCGCGGCGCAGGGGGCGCAGGTTCTGGTATTTCCCGAGGCCTTTTTGGGTGGTTATCCCAAGGGGGCGGATTTTCATATCTACCTGGGCGGGCGCACCGTGCAGGGGCGCACCGAATTCAAACTGTATTTCGACGCCGCGGTTTGCGTCGATGGCCCGGAAATCGCCCAGTTGGCCAAGGCCGCTTTGCAGTACAGGCTCTACGTCTGCGTTGGCATCATCGAGCGCGATGGCGGCACGCTTTACTGCACTGCTGTGTACCTTGGGCCGGACGGGCAGGTGCTGGGCAAGCACCGCAAGCTCATGCCAACCGCGCTGGAACGCCTGGTCTGGGGTTTTGGCGATGGCTCGACGCTGAAGGCGGTCGATACGCCGTTTGGCAAGATGGGCGCTGTGATCTGCTGGGAGAACTACATGCCGGCGCTGCGCATGGCGATGTACCAGCAGCGCGTGACGCTGTACTGTGCGCCCACCGCCGATGATCGCGATACCTGGATTGGCACCATGCAGCACATCGCACTGGAAGGGCGTTGCTTTGTGCTTTCGGCCTGCCAGCATCTGCGCCGTTCCGACTTTCCGTCGGATCGCATGAGCAACCGCCTGCCGCAAGCCAGCGACACTGTGCTGATGCGCGGCGGCAGCGTCATCATCGACCCGCTCGGCAAGATTCTGGCTGGCCCTACGCGCGATCAGGACGCCTTGCTGACAGCCGAGCTTGACCTTGATCTGATCCCGATGGCGCAGCTCGACTTTGATGTTGTCGGGCACTACGCCCGGCCTGATGTGTTCTCACTGCAGGTCAACACGGCCGCGCAATCAGCGGTTGCTTTTGTTGGTGGACCGGTTTGACAAGCGCTCCTCGCCGCCGCTGGCTCGCGCTGCTGCTGTGCGTGATTGGCTGGCAGGTTGACGCCAGTGAGTTGCCGAAGGCTCGTGCAACCCCTGGCGGCATTGCCAGAGTTGGCTTGGGCGCATCGACGCAGGCGCCGCAGGTCAGCTTCAACGGTGTCCCGGTATGGGTGACGCAGGAGGGCGGGCAGTGGACGGCTTTGGTCGGTATCCCGCTGTCGGCGGCGCCGGGTACTTTGAGCCTGAAGGTCAAGCGCCAGGGGTCAAGTGAAACGTTACTGAGCTTTCAGATCAAGCCCTTTCGCTATGCCGAGCAGCGTTTGAAGGTGGCGCCCGGTCATGTTGATCTGTCAGTCGATGACACGGCGCGCTACGAGCGTGAACGCGTGCGCCTTGCGCAGGTGATGGCGACCTTTAGCGAGGGGCAGCCAGAGGCTTCGCCACTGCTGCAGCCAAGCAGCGGCCGGCGCTCCAGCTCTTTTGGTTTGCGGCGTGTCTTCAATGGTCAGTCGCGCAGTCCGCACAGCGGAATGGATATTGCGGCCGCCCAGGGCGCGCCGGTGCTGGCTGCCGCTTCCGGCGTCGTGATCGATACGGGCGACTATTTCTTCAACGGCAATACGGTCTGGCTAGATCACGGCTCAGGTTTGCTCACCATGTACTGCCATCTGTCAGAGATTGATGTCAAGGCCGGCGAGCGCGTCAGCGCCGGCTCCCTCATCGGCAAGGTGGGTTCCACCGGACGCGCAACCGGGCCGCATCTGCACTGGTCGGTAAGCCTGAATCGGGCGATGGTTGATCCGGCCTTGTTTCTTCAAGCTTCGGCAGCAGTCGAGTTGCCGAAGAAGAAATAGGCGGCAGTGCGTCTCAACGCCAGGCGGATCGCGCACGCTCGCGAACCTGGATGCTGGCGGCGCCGCCGCTCGGTGCGTCTGAAATGTCAGAGGTCTTCGGCGGCCAGACCACGTTTTCAAATTCCGCCGCCAGGGCGTCCGGGATGAAGCGACTGCGACTCGCATAAAGATGGCGGTCTCCCATGGCGGCCTGCTGCGTGACGTAAAAGCGATGCGGCACCAACAAATGCAAGTGTTCCCTGGCGCGCGTCATGGCCACGTAGAGCAGGCGGCGTTCCTCCTCGATCTCGTCCTGCGTTCCGGTACTCAGGTCCGAGGGGATGCAACCGTCCACCACATTGAGCACATGAACCGAAGTCCACTCCTGTCCTTTGGCTGAATGGATGGTCGAGAGAATCACAAAATCTTCATCGCGGTGCGCCGGGCCGGACAGGTCGCTCGTCGCCTCTGGCGGGTCCAGCGTGAGTTCAGCCAGAAAGCGTTCCCGGCTCGGATAGCTCGATGCCATGCGTTCCAGATTGTCGATGTCAGCACGGCGCTGCGCATGGTCATCGTGCAGGCGTTCGAGCTGTGGCAGGTACCAGCGTTTCGCCAGTTCCATATCGGCTGGCCAGGATGTCCGCGCTGTCTGCAGCGTTCGGTACATCTGCACAAAGGCTTGCCACTCGCTGGCGGCGCCGGCAGGCATCTGGAATGAGGCGAGTGTGGCGCCGGGGTCAGCTGAATGCGTCATGGCGTCGAGTAAGCGCGTGGCGAGCGCGGGCCCGATGCCGGCCATCAGCTGGACGACGCGAAAGCCGGCCATGCGGCCGCGAGGATTTTGCGCGAAGCGCAGGATTGCCAGCAGATCCTTGACGTGCGCTGCTTCCAGAAACTTCAGACCGCCGAATTTCACGAAGGGGATCTGACGCCGCATCAGTTCCAACTCGAGCGCCGCGCTGTGGGAGGAAGTTCTGAACAGGACGGCCTGGGACTTGAGCTGCAGCCCGCCTTCACGCTGCTCCAGAATCCGGTTGGCAACCCAGCGCGCCTGTTCGGCCTCGTCGCTCACCACGATCAACCGGGGTCGCGTGCTTGTGGCCTTGTCGGTCCAGAGCTTCTTCGCATGGCGCTCGGTGGCGAGTTCGATGACGGCATTCGAGACATCCAGAATCGCTTGTGTTGAGCGGTAATTGCGCTCCAGCGTCACCAGGCGTACGCCCTGGCTGAAATGCTGCGGAAAATCCAGGATATTGCGCACCGTGGCGCCGCGAAAACTGTAGATGCTCTGTGCATCATCGCCTACCGCCGTGACGCCTTTGCCGCTGGGTTTGAGCCCACGCACAATCGCCGCCTGCAGTCTATTCGTGTCCTGGTACTCGTCAACCAGCACATGATCAAAACGCGCGCCGACCTCCGCACCGAGGACGGGGTCGGCCATCATCTCGGACCAGAACAGCAACAGGTCGTCGTAGTCCAGCACGTTCTGTGCCGCTTTGGCATCCACGTAGGCGCCGAACAACTGCTTGAGCTCGCTCTCCCATTGCGCACACCAGGGGAAGACCTGCTGCAGCACTTCGCTTAGCGACAGCTGGCTGTTGACGACGCGGGAGTAGATCGAAAGACAGGTTCCTTTTTGCGGGAAGCGCTTCTTGCCGCTTGACAGACCGAGATCGTGCCGGACCAGGCTGAGCAGGTCTTCGGAGTCACCCCGGTCATGGATCGTGAAGGACTCATCCAGGCCGATGCGCGGCGCGTAGTCGCGCAGCAGGCGCGCCGCCACGCTGTGAAAAGTACCGGACCAGGGCAGCGCCGTCAGGCCACGCCCAGCGGCAAGCCCCAGCAGTCGGACTAGCACGTTGCTTACGCGACGCTCCATCTCACTGGCGGCGCGGCGCGAAAAGGTCAGGAGCAGGATACCTTGCGGATCAACGCCAGCCATGATGAGCCTGGCTACACGAAAAGCCAGCGTGTTGGTTTTGCCGGAACCGGCGCCGGCAATGATCAGCAGTGCGCGCTCATCCGCGGCATGCTCGCCCACACCATGCTCGGCGGCCTGACGCTGCTCTGCATTGAGCGAATCAAACGGATCCGCGCTGACCGACGCTTCAGCCTGCATCGGGTTGCTGTGGCTAGAGCCAGACGCCGTTGTGCGGCATCTGGATCGTCTCGGACGGGCTGCTGCTGATGAGGAAGGCGTCGATCAGGAAACTGAGTACTGAAATAAGGATGCTGGCAAAGAAGGCGGTCCAGAAGCTCGATACCTTGAAGCCGCGCACCAGCGACGAGACCAGCATCATCATCAGCGCATTGATGACGAGCAGGAACAGACCGAAGGTGAGCAGTGTCAGAGGTAGGGTCAGCAAAATCAGCAAGGGCTTCACGATGGCGTTGGCAAAGCCGAGCAGCAGTGCGGCGATGATCAGCGATGTGGCGTCAGCGAAGCGGATGCCCTGGAAGACACGGCCCGCCACCCAGAGCGAGACTGCGGTGATGGCCCAGTGCGTGAGAAATGGCTGAAGATGGTGAAACATGGTGATGAATCTTGAAGTGGGTTGGCCGTGTTTTCATCATACTTGCTGTTGGCTCGATCGGCTCCCAGGTAAATGGCTGTAAGCAAAGGTTTCTGCGGTCATCAGTGTGTCCAGGCACGGCGTTGAGTACATGAGGCTCAATCATGGGCTTTCAGGAGTTCCAAATGAAGAAGTTGTCTCTCTCCCTCATCGCTGGCTCGGCCTTGCTGGCACTGGCTGCCTGGCTGCCAGCGCATGCCGCCGTCGATGTTGATGCGGCGCAAGCCCTGTTCAAGAAAAATGAGTGCTCGAAGTGCCACTCGGTGGACAAGACCAAATCGGGTCCAGCTCTGAAAAAGATTGCCCTCAAGTACAAGGGCAAGGCCGACGGTCAGGACAAGGTGATCAAGCAGATCACGACCGCACCCAAGGTGAAGAACGAAGATGGTGCTGACGAGGAACACAAGGTGATCAACACCAAGGATCCGGTCGCACTAAGAAACCTGGCGGACTGGATCCTGTCGCAGTAGCGGACGTATCAGCCCAGATGGCTTGATAACCACTGCAGTGTCCGACCGCGCGCCAGTGCCGCGGTTTTCTGCTGGTACATGGGCCGACCCCAGCAATTGAAGCCGTGCTCGGCACCCTCGTACACATGAAAGTGTGCGTTGGGGTGACCCTCGAAAGCGGACTGCACCGCCGTTACAGCAGCGGGCGGGATGTGGTTGTCCAGTGCTGCGTAGTGGAACAGGATGGGCACGCTGATGGAGCCAGCCAGTTCGAGGTGATTCTGAATGCCACCGCCGTAGTAGCAGACTGCCGTATCGACGGCGCCCGTTGCAGCCAAGTGGTAGGACAGGCGCCCACCCATGCAAAAGCCGACCACGCCAACCTTGCCGCCAACTTCGTTGCGCTGGCGTAGCGCCCCTGCGCTGGCCACAAGGTCTGCGACGGCGTCGGGTCCATTGAGCCCTTGCATCAACTGGTAGGCTTTCTGCGTGCCGGCTTCGTCATAGGCCAAGTCCACATTGCTCTCCTGACGCCAGAAGATGTCCGGTGCCAGCACCACATAACCGTCAAGGGCGTACTGATCCACCACAGCACGGATATGAGCGTTAACGCCCCAGATTTCCTGAATGACGATCAGGCCCGGGCCGCGTCCGAGGGGAGGCAGTGCAAGATAGCCGCCAAATGATTTGCCATCGTGACTCTCGATGGCGATCATGGAACCGTTCATGTTTTCATTTCCTCACTGGTGGTGTGGCGCGACTCTGGGCTTGACGCGCCAGCATCCAGCCCGGATATTCGGATGGCAGGGCGCTGACCTCATCGAGGATCTTCAGGTCTTCAGAGTCGAGTTCAAGTTGGCTGGCGCCAAGATTATCTGTCAGTTGTTCCGGTGTTCTGGCGCCCATAATCACCGTGCTTACCGGTTTGCGGCTGAGCAGCCAGGCCAATGCAACCTGTGCTACCGATGCCTGATGGCGCAGCGCGATGGGACGCATCACGTCCAGCACGCGAAAGGCTCGCGGCTTGTCGACAACCGGAAAGTCAAAGCTGGCACGCCGGGTTCCTTCGGGCCCGCTTCCGTCCGCAGCAAACTTGCCACTGAGCAGACCACCGGCCAGCGGGCTCCAGACCATCAGGCCGAGTTGCTGGTCCTGCAGCAGGGGCAGCACCTCACGCTCAAGGTCGCGCCCGGCAATCGTGTAATAAGCCTGTACGCTCTCAAAGCGGGCCCAGTGGTTCTTATCTGAAATAGCCAGCCCCTTCATGATCTGCCAGGCTGCCATGTTGCACAGGCCGATATAGCGCACCTTGCCGGAGCGCACCATGTCGTTGAGCGTGCCCAGGACCTCTTCCAGCGGCGTCAACGGGTCGAAGCCATGCAACTGGTACAGGTCGATGTGATCAAGCTGCAGGCGCTTCAGGCTGGCATCGAGCTCGTTCATCAGGTGGTAGCGTGATTGCCCGAGTGAGTTGACGCAGCCCTCTTTCATGACGCCAGTCGCCTTGGTTGCGATCACCAGTTCGTCTCGTGGCAACCCCAGGCTCTTGATGGCATTGCCGGTGATGGTTTCGGACTGCCCGATCGAGTAGACGTTGGCGGTGTCGATAAAGTTGACGCCAGCGTCAAAGGACTGCCTGACGAGGGCGGTGGACGCCTCCTGTGACAGACCGCCCATCACCTGCCAGAAACCCTGGCCGCCAAAGGTCATGGTGCCCAGGCAGAGTTCGGAAACGTAAAGGCCGGTTCGACCAAGCAGACGGTATCGCATGAAGTTCTTTCGAGGGTAAGGCCTGCAGGTGCGCGGTGAACTGCAGGCTCGATTCATTCTAGATGCATGACAAGGCATGCGCTCACGGATGGCGTATCACCGTTGCCGGGAATCCGTATTCCCAGTGCCTTTCGTCATCATCGAGATCAAGGTCGGTTTTGGGCAGGTCAAATTTGGCAGCAGGCATTGGACTGGGTACCGCCATCAGTTTGGGCGGCGGCGCGACTTCCGCCGTTGAACTTTTCGGCTCCGGCTTTGCTGTCCTCGATTTCAATTCAGAAGTCTTGCCGGCGTCGGTCTTCTCGATTGCGAATTTCCACGCGAAAAGATAGTCGGCAGTTCCTTCACTGCGGCTGTACAGGGAAATGACATCCAGCAACTCATTCTCGAGGTCGACGGACTCGTGGATCAGGCGCTCGTCCCAGACCCGTATCAGCAAGTGCACCAACATGACGCTGGATGTGCCGGGGCGGGACAGGGGCAAGACGTCGCAGCCAATGGACTGGGTCGCAATGCCGCGTCGGCGCAGCACGCTGTTCAAAGCGACACGAACCATCTCACTCTGCTTTTCATGTTGCTTGGCCCTGCGATCACGGCCAAAGCCAAAAAGTCCAAACATGGTTAATTCCTCCGAAAACGTGCCGCCAGCAAGCTGAGTCGGTTGAGTTACGCACGAGGCTAGGTTATGCCAGTTTGAAGCGCTCAATCTCTTTGAATCTGTAACTGGTGCAACGTGATGTAGGAGGGCAGATGAGCTAACAATTGCCTGTTGCACCGCCCCCACACTAAAAGACCTGCGCGCTTTGTGGAAGGCTGATCGCGGCGGGGTGCAGTGTATAAAGCCAGACCAAGAGATGAATTTGCGACTATATGAAGACAATATGTTTGCTGATGTTGATCATGCTATGCCAATTTGCCACTCAGCACGACGCAGCGGCTCAAACGCGAGAGGAAACCAGGACGCAGGCCATGATCGAGGTGCTGCAAGAACAGAGGGCGCAAAGCGAGATGAATCAGTTTGCCCATAGGAAGGGGCAGTTTCCACCCGGTTCGGAGCAAGGCGACAGGGTAGTCGGACTAGGCGACAGCGCCGTCGTGCTGTTAGGCTTGAGTCTGATCCTGGCGGTGGGTTATGCTGAATGGAGCCAGTCAAGCCAGAACATTCGGTCCCTGCATGCCCCATCGATTGTCAGTGTTGGCGTTCAAAGACCCGCCGACGTCGCTGCAAGCGCAAGCCCGACAGGTTTGGCGCGAGGAGCAGATAGCAGCAGATTGAACCTGTTGGCCAAGGCCAAGGTCCACCAAAAACCAGATTTGATAGCAGAGCCTCTCCATCGGGCACGGATTGAATCGGAGACGACGTCAAAAAGAACCCGGCCTGTGGCGTCGATGACCTCGGGTAATTCCGATTGCGATTTGTTGCGCTACCTTGTGTGCGAGCACGCGAAACTAAGGGTCACAATAGGCTAGGCCCGCGCAGCCGCAGTAGTCCTCAAGTTCAGTGCTATCCAGAAGCCACTGGCGCCTGCTGGTCGATCAGAAACTTCGTGATAACGGACAGCAGGTGTTTCTTCGAGTTGACCGTGCTCGATGGCCGGCTCAGGGCCTGGTGACCGCCAGCGATGGCCAGATAAAAGAGCGCTGCCAGCTCAGCCGCTTTCGCTGCTTCGCCGGTCAGCCGCATGAACTCCTGTTCGAAAAGGTCAAAACGCATTTGATCGACTGCAAGCAGCATTTTTGCAACTGCAGAGTCGCGGCGCCCGAGGCCGCGCAGGGCTAACTCGAAGCGCAGGTTCTCAACGTCGCCTCCGGCATGCGCCAAGGCCGCTTTGAGAATCATTTTCAAGTCGGCTTGTGGATCACCTGTGGCCAGGCTTCTGACTTTCTGGTCCAGATCAATCTCGCGCTTGTGCCATCGAGCCAGCAGAGTGGCAATCAGGTCAGCATGGTCATTGAAGTGCCAATAGAAGCTGCCGCGTGTAACGCCCAACCATTCGGCGAGCATCAGTACGCGAACGTTGTCAAAGCCACCTTCCACCACCGCTCTGAAGGCGGCATCGAGCCAGTCGTCGCGTGTCAACCGCACGGCTTCAGAACGCTTCCTGGGTTTTTGCGCCGCTTTCATTGAGTTCGCGATGGTTCCAGCATGGTGTTGCATTCTCTCCAGTTTCGGTCAACATGGGGCATGACCTCGTCCTAGCGAAAACCCTGACATACAGGGCGGTTCCCGGATGCTATATTGACTTTCCGTACATGTGTGTACTGAACTAATCTGGAGATACTACATGAAGAACACCCCGACCCGTCAACAAGCTGGCATTGGCCTCACGCAAATTGCATCCTGTCTGGCCATGTTGATCACCGCCCTGAACGCCAGCGCGGGTGAGGGTTCCAAACTGCGCCAGTCGCCGGTCGGTGCTTTTGGTGGTGAGATCGCGGCACCAGCGGACAACCCGGGCCTGTTCGGCACTGCCAGTGTGTCCTATGCCAACATCTACAGGGTGACGGATGCCAACGGCGACGACATTTCGCTAGCCGCGAAGACGGTGCCGCTGCCGACCGGGACGCCCACTGGCGGTGCGGTTGCCAACGGAACGTTTTCACTGAGTGTGCCTGCCGGGACCATCGACTTCAATCAAACCCAGAACCAGTTGAACCTGGTCGGTGGCTACCTGACAGAGACGATGTACGGCGATGGGCGCCTGGCCTTTGCCATCAATGTTCCCTTGATCCACCAGAGCCGCACTTTCCTTGCGGTGCAACCGGCCGGTACCGTCACGCCAACGCCGGCGGCAGCGTTGCCAGCCGCTTTGCGGGGTGCCATCGCTGCGGTCGGAACTGCGGTCAATGCCCAGGTCCAGGCTGGCGTGGCCGCAGTGGCCGCCAGCCATAACGCCGATGTATCCGGCTTTGGTGATACAGAGTTGTCCATGGTCTGGGTCAAGCACCAGGACCGCCTGAAGATCGCAGTCGGAGCCTCTCTGTTCGTGCCGACAGGTGTCTATGACAAGACGCGCGGTCCGAATCCTGGTTTTGGCAGCTTCTACACCCTGCGCCCGGGTGTTGCGGTGACCTATTCGCTCAACCCCGATCACGCAGCTTCGACCTGGGATGCCGGTGTCACGGTCGCTGGTCGCCTTTCCTACGGCATCAACAGCACCAATACCGAAACCGATTACCGTAGCGGTAACTTTCTCTACGGTGAAGTGGCTGCGGTCAAGGTTTCAGGCAACTGGGCCTTTGGAACCAATCTATTGGTGACGCAGCAGGTCACGGACGACAGCGGTACCGGCGCTCCCGCTGACGGCAATCGGTATCACACCTACGGGGTAGGCCCGTTCCTGTCATACAAGATTCCAGGCAAGGACGCTGGCTTCAATCTGCAGTACAGCGACAATTTTGGCGCCCGCAATGCACTGGTTGTCAAGTCACTGCAACTGCGCTTTGTGAAGGCCTGGTAAGGCCCTTCCTTGCTGCGCCAGTCCAAGTTCCCGGTTACTGAATTTTTGAGATGAAGAAGCCCGATGTATTCAGTAACCGCGTTACAGCGATGCTGGGCGTTCAGTACCCCATCGTGCAGGCACCGATGGCCTGGATTGCCAGAGCGCAACTTGCCGCAGCGGTGTCAAATGCCGGTGGCATGGGGATCATCGAAACTTCATCCGGCCAACTCGATGTCATCAAAGGCGAGATTGCAAAGATGCGCAATCTCACCGACAAGCCATTCGGCGTCAATATTGCGCTGGCCTATGTGCGCGACCCGGGCATCGTCCAGTTTGTCGTCGACCAGGGGATACGGTTTGTCACCACCAGTGCCGGTGACCCGACCAAATTCACGGCACCGCTCAAAGCGGCTGGTCTGACCGTGTTCCATGTCGTGCCAACCCTGAAGGCAGCTCTGAAGGCGGTCGAAGCAGGCGTTGATGGTTTGGTGGTGGAGGGTGCAGAGGGCGGTGGCTTCAAGAATCCGCTGCCGGTCATGTCGATGGTGCTGTTGCCGCTGATCGCTGAAAAGGTCGGCGTGCCTATCATCGCGGCCGGCGGTTTCTCGTGCGGCCGCAGCATGGCGGCTGCATTTGCACTTGGGGCCGAAGGCATCCAGATGGGAACCAGAATGGTTTGCTCGCAGGAAAGCCCGGTGCACGCCAACTGGAAGCAGGCCATTGTGAATGCGGCAGAGACCGATACCATCTTTCTGAACCAGTTCTCCAAACCGGTTGTTCGCGTGCTGCGCACGGAGAAGACCTCGCGCCTGGAACGTGAACTCGTACCCGGATACGCCGGCCCACCCCTGATGGCGGAGTTCGGCAACATGCTGGACCTCTACGAAAGCGGCGATATGGAGGCGTCGATAGCGTTGTGCGGTCAGGTGGCGGGACGCATTGACAGCGTCAAGACGGTGGCGGAAATCATTGCCGAAACGGTACGGGAATTTGAAGATACGGTCCGAACGATGGCCAGCAACTACCTATGAACGCAGAACTCGCCGACTGGTTTAAGCTCGTCCAGGATGAGTAGCCAATGATCAAACGCATCGTCTGGAGTCTGATCGTGCTCCTGCTGTTTGGCGGGCTCGGTCTGGTCGCCATTGGTGGGCGCGAAGGCGCGATGGTGTTGTACGTGAAATATGTCCTGCGCAAGCCCAGCGCCCCGTTCCGGGAAGTAACCTGGCAGACCGGCCCCGCGAGTCCTCAGAGCGGCGACAAGAAACGTCCAAATATCATTGTGATCCTGGCCGACGACCTTGGCTTCAATGACATTACCTTGTATGGCGGAGGCATCGCGGCGGGTAGCGTACCAACGCCCAACATCGACGCCATCGCCCGCGATGGCGTCAACTTCACACAGGGTTACGCTGGCAACGCCACCTGCGCACCGTCGCGCGCTGCCATCATGACCGGACGCTACGCGACGCGCTTCGGTTTCGAGTTCACGCCCGTGCCGGTGGAATTCGCCCGACTCGTGGGCCAGCACCGTGCGCCGGGCAACCTGCACGAAACAATTTACCACGCGGATCGCGAGCGCGATATGCCGGTGTACGAAGACATGGGACTGCCCACCAGCGAAGTCTCTATTGCCAGGTTGCTCAAGGGAGCGGGGTATCACACACTGCATCTGGGCAAGTGGCATCTGGGCGACAGTCCACAATATCGCTCTTACGCCCATGGTTTCGATGAATCGCTGTCCTTGCAGCACGGCGCTTCCATGTTCCTGCCGGAAAATGATCCCAATGTCGTCAACTCCAAGCAGGACTTCGACATGATCGATCAGTTTCTGTGGGCGAGTTCGCCTTGGGGTGTGCGCTTTAATGATGGTCAGGTGTTTGAGCCGCGCAACTATCTGACCGACTACCTGACCGACGAAGCAGTCAAGGCCATCGCAGCCAACAGGAATCGTCCCTTCATGATGTACCTGGCATACAACGCGCCGCACACGCCGCTGCAGGCTACACGCGCCGACTACGACGCGTTGTCACACATTCAGGATCACACGACGCGCGTTTACGCCGCCATGATCCGCTCTCTCGATCGCAATGTCGGGCGTGTCATGAAGGCGCTGAAAGATCAGGGGATAGACGACAACACGCTGGTCGTTTTCACGAGCGACAACGGCGGCGCCAATTACATCGGTGTTCCGGGTCTGAACCTGCCTTATCGCGGCTGGAAGGCGACGTTCTTCGACGGTGGTACGCACGTGCCGTACTTCATGCGATGGCCGGGCACCATTCCACCCAACACACGCTATGAGTCCATGGTGAGCCATTTCGATATCTTCGGCACGGCGGCTGCCGCGGCGGGTGCTCAAGCGCCAACCGATCGGATCATCGACGGCGTCAATCTGCTGCCTTTCATTCTTGGCCAGGCGGCGGGCAAGCCGCATGACCGACTGTTCTGGCGCAGTGGTGACTACGTTGTGGTGCGCGATGGCGACTGGAAGCTGCAGGTCACTCAACTGCCGAAGCAGGACTGGCTCTACAACATGGCCCGGGATCCTGGCGAAAAGAACAATCTGGCTGCCAGCGAGCCGGCCAAGGTGGCCGAGCTCAGGGCACTGATCGATGGTTTCAACAAGCAGCAGGCCAAGCCGCTATGGCCGGCATTGATTGAAGGGGCGTTCGCTCTGGACAAGACACTCAAAGATCCGCAGAGTCCCAACGACGCCTATATCTACTGGGCCAATTGAATACCCCTGAAGGTCAGCGCAAGCCGACCAGTCGCTGATTGATGAGCGCATCGGCCTGGCTCATGATCCGGTCAATCAGTTCCTTGACGCTCGGAATATCGTGGATCAGACCTGCGACCATGCCGCAACTCCAGGCGCCAGCCTCCATCTCGCCATCGCGCATGATCTTCGGGTAGACGCCGGCAACTTGATCGTAGACGTCGGCGATGGTCAGCGCGTCGCCTTTTTGCCTTTCAATTTCGAGCAGGCGTTCAACGCCCGAGTTCATCATCACTCGCTCGGTATTGTGAAGCTTGCGCATCACCAGGCGCGTGTCGAGCTCGGAGGCGGCGACGATCGCGTTCTTGACGTTGTCGTGTACCGGTGCTTCCTTTGTCGCGATGAAGCGCGTGCCCATGTTGATGCCTTCCGCCCCTAGTGCCAGTGCCGCCACGAGGCTGCGGCCGTCGGCCATGCCACCAGATGCCACAAACGGGATCTTCAATTCGTCGGCTGCGCGCGGCAACAGGATGAAGTTGGTCACATCGTCTTCGCCTGGATGGCCGCCGCACTCAAAGCCATCGACACTGACGGCGTCGCAGCCAATGGCCTGCGCTTTCAGAGAGTGCCGCACCGACGTGCACTTGTGAATCACCTTGATGCCGGCCTGCTTCAGGTAAGGCATGTAGGCTTGCGGGTTGCGCCCCGCCGTCTCGACCACCTTCACGCCGCCTTCAATGATCGCGCGGATGTATTCGGGGTAGGGTGGTTCCGAAAATGCTGGCAGGAAGGTCAGGTTCACGCCGAAGGGCTTGTTTGTCATTTCCCGGCAAAGCGCTATCTCCTTGGCAAGCAGTTCCGGCGTGCCCAAGGTCAGGGCGGTGATGATGCCCAGGCCGCCGGCGTTGGAAACGGCCGCTGCCAACTTGGCAAAGCCGACATAATGCATGCCGCCCTGAATGATGGGGTGTTCAATTCCGAGCAATTCGGTAATGCGTGTTTTCATAAAAAGTTCCTTTTCTACCTGCGGAGATACTTGGAGAGTTCCAGCTTGGCGATCTGCCGGCGATGCACCTCATCCGGACCATCGGCAAGGCGCAGTGCGCGTGCCATGCCAAGTAGCCGCGACAACTCGGGGTCCGACACACCCTCACCACCGTGAATCTGGATCGCGGCGTCGACGATGTGCTGCAAGACGTTGGGTGCGACCACCTTGATCGCCGATATGTCATTGAGCGCGCCAAAAGTGCCGCGCTTGTCAAGCGCCCAGGCTGCCTTCATCGTCAGCAAGCGCGCCTGGTCGATCGCGAGACGGGCGTTGGCGATGATGTCGCGGTTGCTGCCCAGGTCAACCAGCGGCTTGCCGAAAGCGATACGACCGAGTCCTCGCTGGCACAGCAACTGCAGGGCGCGCTCGGAGGCGCCGATCAAGCGCATGCAATGGTGGATGCGACCCGGACCGAGTCGGCCCTGGGCGATCTCGAAGCCGCGTCCCGCGCCGTGAATGATATTGGCGAGCGGCACACGCACGTTCTCGAACAGGATTTCCGCATGACCGTGTGGTTCGTCCAGCGAATTGAGGACCGGCAGCATGCGCAGGATCTTGACACCGGGGGTATCGAGCGGTACCAGCACCATGGAATGGCGCTTGAGCCGGTCGGCACCCGGGTCCGTGACACCCATGAAAATCAGGATCTTGCAACGCGGATCACCGGCGCCGCTGGTCCACCACTTCTGGCCGTTGATGACGACCTCATCTCCTTCAATGGCGCAGGTCGCTTTCATGTTGGTGGCATCAGACGACGCCACGGCCGGTTCGGTCATGGAGTAACCGGAACGGATTTCGCCCGCCAGCAAGGGCTTCAGCCAACGCTCCTTTTGTCCGGGCGAGCCGTAACGCACCAGCACTTCCATGTTGCCAGTATCCGGGGCAGCGCAATTGAAGACCTCGGGCGCGATCGGGCATCGCCCGGTGATTTCGGCCAGCGGTGCGTAATCGCGGTTGTCCAGGCCTGCGCCGTACTCGTCGTCAGGCAGAAAGAGGTTCCACAGACCAGCGTTCCTGGCTTTGACTTTCAACTCCTCCATGATGGGAGGAATACACCACTGTCGGTAGTCGTTGGAGTGAACCAGCTGCTCGTAGTAGGTTTGCTCGTTGGGGAGTATTTCCTCTGCCATGAAGCGTTCAAGCTGCGGAATCAACAGCTGTGCGCGTTCAGAATGATCGAAGTCCATACCCTGTCCTTGTCGTTGCGAGAATCCGCTTGTCGCGTCAGCATCCAAATGCGGTACATCCGGCTGCCTGGCGAATCATCGCCTGTGAACTGGAAGGCCCGCCGGCGACGGTAGGGCATCGGCGTGCCCATGTCAGTAACTTCTGCGACACGGTGGGGCGGGATCGGCCTTATGCGCGTGGCGCCATGCCACGCACCATGGTCAGGAATTCCAGGTGTGTGCCGGCGCGCCGATGCTCTGACAAAGCCTGGTACTCGGGGTCTGCATACCATTGCCGCGCCCGCTCTACCGAGGGAAATTTGAAGATGATCATGCGGCCACTGCGCGACCGACTTCGGCGGTTGATCCTTGACCCCCTATTCTCCACAAAGCAGACCTGACCATCCGGGATGCTCGATATACCGTCAACGGCGCACCGTTGCCAGGAGGCGCCGGTGGCAGCATAGTAGGGCCTGCTTGTGTGAAATGGTGTAATGGAAACTGCCGGCAACCCGGCGCAATGACCCAACTGGAGTGAATCAATGAGTGAGCAATTCAAGGATCTGTTTTCGATCAAGGGCAAGACCGCGTTGGTGACGGGTGGTTCGCGCGGCATTGGCGAGATGATCGCCGCCGGCTTTTTGGCGAACGGTGCCAAGGTCTACATCTCGGCGCGCAAGGCCGATGTATGTGCGGCAACAGCCAGGCGCCTCAGCGAAAGCTATGGTGGTGAGTGCATCGCACTGCCGGCTGACCTGTCACAACTGGCGGGCGTTGAAAGTCTGGCGAAGCAACTTTCAGCCATGGAATCGAAGCTCGACATTCTGGTGAACAATGCGGGCGCGGCATGGGGCGCGCCGCTGGAAAAGTTTCCGGAGGCCGGGTGGGACAAGGTGATGGACACCAACGTCAAGGGCGTGTTCTTCCTGACCCAGAAGTTGCTTCCATTGTTGCGGCAAGCAGCAAGTGCTGACAGTCCGGCTCGCGTCATCAACATCGGATCGATCGACGGGCTCAAGGCTGCCATCTTCGACACGTTCTCCTACGGCGCCTCCAAGGCCGCAGTGCACCACCTGACGCGTTTCATGGCGGCGCACCTGACCAAGGAACACATTCTCTTCAACGCGATCGCACCGGGACCCTTTCCGACCTGGATGCTCAGCACCGGTGTTGGCTTTGGCGGCGAGACCGAAAACGTTGATTGGGACAGCGTCGGCAAGCTCAATCCGAGTGGCCGCGTCGGTACTGCGCAGGACATCGCCGGACTTGCGATATTTCTATGCTCTCGGGCCGGCGAATATGTTGTCGGTCAGACCATTGCGTGCGACGGTGGCGTGGTCGGTACGTCCTAGCCGCCGAACCTAGCGAAAACCCTCACGCTGGCGAGGGTGGCGCAATGCTATATTTGTTTCAGTACAGTTGTGTATGGAACGACGAGGCCAATGAATGTCCATTAAGAGTTGGTTGATGCCTGCCATCACACAGCGCTTTCTCTCCAGAGGGCGCTTGCTCAAGGCCCGTGCCAGGGCTGAGATGCGCCGCGCTGCCCGTGGTGAGCGCCATCAGGTCCATTACTTTCACCAGGCGGACGATCCGTACAGCGCCTTGGTGGCGTCCATCCTGCCGAAATTCGTGGGCCGATACGACGTCGACCTGACGGCGCATGTAGTCGGTCCGCCGCCCGACAATGCGGCCCCGGAGCGCGAGAAACTGATTGACTACAGCCGTAAGGATGCCAACCTGTTGGCTCGGCACTGGCGCTTGAAATTTGATGACCATGGCAGACAGCCGTCGGCGCCACTGGTGCGGCGTGTGACCGAGCAACTGGTGACCGCGGCAGAGAACGGCAGCTTTGTCGCGCAGGCCGGTGCACTGTCGGTCTCGCTCTGGGACGCGCCGGCTGATGACACTCTCGCTGCTTCACTCATGACGCCACAGGCGACGGCGCACCTGACCGCTGCCAATGCACTGCGAAAGCGTCTTGGGCACTACCTTGGCGCCACGTTCTACTATGGCGGCGAGTGGTACTGGGGCATCGACCGCCTGCACCATCTGGAGCGGCGCTTGCAGGAACTGGGCACGGCGCGAAGCGGCGTCAATGACCTGATGTTTCCACCGGACGCTGATCTGGATCGAGCAGTGTCCCTTGTCAACCCGGAGCACATCGATTTTTTTGTTTCGCTGCGCAGTCCCTATTCCGCGATTGCAACGTTTCGGGTTTTCAAGCTGGCCAAACTCACCGGCGCCCAGGTGCGGCTACGCTATGTCCTGCCGATGGTGATGCGCGGTTTGCCGGTGCCTCGGGAAAAGCGAATCTACATTAGTCAGGATGCGGCGCGCGAGGCCTTTTCGCTGGGAATTCCGTTTGGCCGAATCAACGATCCCGTAGGGCGCCCGACCGAGCGTGGCCTGGCCTTGATTCCCTATGCCGAGCGTGTCGGCAAGGGGGAGGAATACTTGCAATCATTCATGGGTGGTGTCTGGGCTGAAGGCATGGATGCCGGCAGCGACCGTGGCTTGCGCAAGATCGTCGAGCGCTGTGGTCTGTCGTGGGAAGTGGCTGGCCTGGCGCTGAAGGATGAAAGCTGGCGCAAGGTGGCCGAGCAGAACCGGCAGGAGATGTTTGCCCTGGGCCTGTGGGGCGTTCCCTCGTTCAAGGTCGGCTCTACTGTGGTGTGGGGACAGGATCGCCTGTGGGCCGTGCAGCAAGCGCTGCTGAAGGGGGATGCATGATGCCGGGGCGAATGAAGGTCAGGGCGCTGGCGTGCGCATTGGCCTTGAGTACCTGCGTCGCCGTGCTGGCGGCAGACAGGGCGCGACCGAATATCGTGGTGCTGGTAGCCGACGACTGGGGCTTTAGCGATGTCGGTTCCTTTGGCAGCGAGATCTCGACGCCAAACATTGACGAACTGGCGCGTCACGGCGTGCGCTTTGCCAATTTCCACGTCGCGGCCTCGTGTGCGCCGACGCGTTCCATGCTGTTGACCGGTGTCGACAATCACCTCAATGGCGTCGGCAACCTGTTGGAAACCATGCCGCGTGAACACCTCGGCAAGCCAGGCTATCTCGGTTCACTGGATACCAATGTGGTGACCGTTGCGACGCTGCTCAGAGACAGCGGCTACCGCACCTACATCACCGGCAAATGGAACGTCGGCTCGGAGCCCTACAACCGGCCCGATCAGCGCGGTTTCGACCGCTCCATTATTCAGGGCGACACCGGCTCCGACAACTGGGTGCCAACGCAGCGCTACCTGCCACATAAGGCCAAGGTGGACTGGTTCGAAGACGGCAAGGACGCCGTTATGCCCGACGAGTACTACTCGTCTACTTTCTTTGTCGATCGCATGATCGACTACCTGCGCTCCGGCAGCCAGAGCGGCAAGCCTTTCTTTGCCTACGTCGGTTTTCAGGCCAATCACGTGCCGCTGCAGGCGCCGCGCGAATTTATTGACAAATACAAGGGACGCTACAACGATGGCTGGGCCGCCTTGCGCAAGGCGCGTCGCGACGGCGCGGCGTCTCTTGGCCTGGTTCCAGCGGGGACGCCCATGGTCACCATGAGCACCACCGGCGACTGGAGCGCCCTGAGTGAAAAAGACAAGCTCTATCAGGCACGCGAGATGGAGGTCTACGCCGGCATGGCTGAGGCCATGGACTTCCATGCCGGTCGCCTGATTGCACACCTGAAGCAAAGTGGAGAATACGACAACACGGTTTTCGTGTTTCTCTCGGACAACGGCGCCGAGGGCTCGGACTACTCCGAGGCCCAGCCCTGGCTCTGGACTCAATACACGCAGGACATCGACAAGCTTGGCGGCAAGGGCGCCTATGGCATTCCGGGACCGGGCTGGGCCAGCGCGTCCGTGGCACCACTGAACACCTACAAGTTTTATTCTGGAGAGGGCGGCATTCGAACGCCAATGATCATCTCCGGCGTTCCGGGCATCGCGCAAGGCCAGGTGCATCTGGGCATGACGCACGTCACCGACATCGTCCCCACCTTGCTCGATCTGGCCCAGGTTGCAAACCCCGGAAAGATGTACCAAGGCAAGGCGATCGAACCACCCACTGGCCGCAGCCTGCTGCCGGTGCTGCAGAACCCGCTGGCGCGAGTTCACCCCAGCGATGAGGCCATTGGCTATGAGTTGGCCGGCAACTTGGCCCTGTTCAAGGGTGATCTGAAGATTGTAAAAAACAATGCACCGATGGGCGATGGTCAATGGCATCTGTACGACCTGAAAAACGACCCTGGCGAGACGCGGGACTTGCAGGGCCAGATGCCCGAGGTCTTTCAAGCCATGAGGTCGGACTACGAGACCTGGTCCAGCTCGCACCATGTTTTGCCTGTGCCCGAGGGCTACAACCCGGTGCGCACAGTCATGATCAACACCTTCTTGAACTACTGGATTCCCGCTTACGGCAAGCCCGTGCTGGTCTGGTTTTCGGTACTGGCAGCTCTACTCGCGGGCATGGTTGTCGTACGCCGACGTCGGCGCAGGCCATGAGTCATCCGGGCTATCTGGCCACGCCATGGCCGGGTGAAGACGGTGGTCCGAATCGCCTGCAGGCTGTTCACATCAGTACGGATCTGGCGCTGGGTGAAGGCGAGAAGTTGAGCTTTACAAGGCGCAGAACCCTGCTGTCGACAATGACGCTGCTTGGTGCGCCGGGCGAGGTCTACCTGCTGACGCACTCGGCGATTCGCGCCAGGCTGGGTTTTGCCACGACGTCGCGCGTCGAACTGATAGACCCGCTGACGCTGAAGACGATTCACCGCTCGCCCCGACTGACCGGTGGTCCGATGTGGCCGGGCGGCATGGCGCTGCACCGTAACGGCGACCTCTATGTCGTCTATGGCCGCTACCTGCACCGGCTCGATCGTGCCTGCCAGCCATTGACCATGCTGAAGCTGCCAGTCAATGAGGCTTACAACTCCTTTGTCATTCTCGACAACGGATTGATCGTCACCAAGAATCTGTCCGAGATGACGAGCGCACGTCTGAGTGTCATCGACGCCGAAACGATGCGGCCGGTCTGCACTGAAACGAATTGCCCGGAGCCTTCCATCGCACGCCTCAGCGCGACTGGCAACACGGTCTACGTGGTCGGTGTTCGTTCGATTTTTCGCTACCACTGGGATGAAGAAACCGGGGGCCTGTTGTTCGACACCAGCTGGCGCTTCGATTACATCGGGTCGACGTCCCAGAGCTATGGCTGGGACGTCGTGCTGGACGCGCGCCATGCCTGGTTCATGGACAACGGCAAGCACAGCTACGTCGTGAAAATGACAGGCAATGGTGTCAGCCCGACACCGAACCGCCTGATACGTGTTTCACTGAGCGACGCCAGTGACCACCAGATACTGCCGGTCTGCGGCCTGGCCGGAGGCAGCATCACCAATCCACCTTTAATTGATGTCAAGCGCCAGATCGTGGTCGGCTACGACTCGGCCAACCGTCATCTGCAGGCCTGGCGCTTCGACGAGCAGGCAAGAGCCTTGACGCCGATCTGGCACAAGAGCGCCTTTGGCTGCGCCAGCCACATGCTGCTCTACCCCGAGACCGGCGAACTGGCGGTCAACGACTACCGCCGAGGCGGGGAGGAAGTGGTGCTGCTGAAGATCGAGTCCGGCGCCGAGATCGGGCGTGTCCGGGTCGGTGGTTTGAATCAGGGTGTGGTCTTTCCGAGCCCGGGATGGGGGCGCGACTTCTACTGGTCCTCCATGGACTGCCTGGCGCGGGTTTTTGTGGAATGACCCAGTTGCGCGTTCACGGACTTGAGGTTTCCTACTTCACAGGCAAGCTCGAAGCCTATCTGCGCGCCAAAGGCTTTCCGTATGAGTTGGTGGAAATGGATACGCGCAGCTTCAAACGCTGTGCCAGCATCACTGGCGTCGCGCAGATGCCGCAACTGGAACTGCCTGACGGCCGCTGGCTGACCGATAGCACGCAGATCATCGCGCACTTTGAACGCGCAGCGCCCGGCGTCCAGATCTACCCCGATGACCAGGCGCTGCGCTTTATTGCCGATTTGCTGGAGGACTTTGGCGACGAGTGGCTGTGGCGACCGGCGATGTACTACCGTTGGTCTTTCGAGCCCGATGCCAGTCTGGTCAGCGACCGCTTGGCCCGCAGCATGCTGCGCGATGTGCCGCTACCGGCGCTGCTGCGGCGCTGGTTGATACGCTCGCGTCAGCGCCGCCGTTTCTTGCAGGGCGACGGCGTCACTCGTGCGAGCGCCAGCGCCATCGAGGCGATTTACGTCGATGTGCTCGACGCCATGCAGACCGCCTTGTCGTCGCGGCCATTCCTGATGGGAGAGCGACCGACGCAGGCTGACTTCGGATTTTTCGGATCCATGTTTCGCCATTTTGCGAGTGACCCGACTCCAGCAGTTGTGATGCAAGAGCGCTCGCCCCAGGTCCTGGAATGGGTCCACCGCTTGTGGAATCTGACGCCCGATCAGTTTGTCGACCAATCCATGCCAGCTACGCTTGCGGGTGGACTCGATCGCCTGCTTTGTCTGGCCTGCGAGGACTACATGCCGTATCTGGATGCCAATGAGAAAGCCTTTGAGGCCGGCGCTCGGCAGGTTTCGTGGCAGAGCAGGAATATCGAGTTCAGCACGGCAGTGAACCCTTATCGGGTGTGGTGCTTGCAGCAGTTGCGTAGCCAGCTCAAGAGCATGGACGGCGCTGCGCGCGCCCAGGTCGAGGTCTGGCTTACATCCTTTGGTGGCGCATCCGGGCGGATGGCTGTCAGCCTGTTTCGGCAGGCCGTTGGTCCCATGGCTCTGGCTCTGGCCCAGTCCGTGCCACGCGGGACAACTACGCGTTCGCAGGCGGGAACGGATGGCGTGCTCAACAGTCACTGGCGACCCAACCACCCCTTTCACCATTAGCGAGACCGCTGCAGTGACAAAGACGATTCTGATTACAGGCGCCGGCACCGGCATCGGGCGCGACAGCGCCTTTGCGCTCGCGGCACGCGGCCACCGTGTCATCGCCACTACCTTCGACGAAGCGCAGGCTCAAACCTTGCGTTCTGAGTGCCAGACGCGCGAGCAGGATATTGAAGTATTCAAGCTCGACATCACATCGCCTTCGGACCGCGACAAGGTATTGCCTCTAGCGCTGGACGTGCTGATCAACAATGCGGGCATCGGCGACTCGGGTTCCCTGGCCGAGGTGGAGCTGGAGCGCGTTCGCAAGGTTTTTGAGGTCAACCTTTTTGCCACGCTGGCGCTGACACAACGGGTGCTGCGCGGCATGATTGAACGTGAACGTGGCACGGTACTGTTTGTCAGTTCGATTGCCGGGCGCGTGCCAGTCCCCTTTCTGATGCCGTATTCCATGAGCAAGTTTGCCTTGTCGGCAGCTGGTGCGGGCCTGCGCGCCGAGATGGATCAACTTGGCAAGAATATTCAAGTTGCGCTGATCGAGCCGGGTGCCTTCCACACCGGCTTCAACCAGTCGATGACAGAACGCAAGTACGACTGGATGAAGGAGCACTCCTACTTCAGCGCCGTGAGCGCGAAGATGAAGAAGAGAGAAGTGCGCGAATTTGCTCTTATCGAGGCAAAGAGTACCCGATCGATCGTGACTCAAATTGTCAAGGCATCTGAGGCAACTCGACCTAAAACGCGCTATGTGGCGCCCTGGATTCAGGGCGCAGTGGTCCGGCTGGCCAGAATTTTTGGTGCTTGAAGTCGCACCGCAATCCGATCGAATCAACCAATTGAAGGGAACTTCCATGAAACCCAAGCGGATCCTGCTGATCGTCTCTCTAGTCATCGCGGTCTGCGCAGTTGCCGCCTACCTCATGCGGGCACCCTTGAGCGTCGCGCTCGCGAAGAGGGTGGCGGCGAGTCGACTCGCGACTGACGCGCTGAACGATTTGCCCGACGGTCTGCACGTCGGTCTGTGTGGCGCTGGCTCGCCCATGCCGGACGACAGGCGCATGGGAGCGTGCACGCTGGTGGTGGCTGGCAAACGTCTGTTTGTGTTCGACACTGGCAACGGCAGTGCGCGCAATATCGGCAAGATGGGATTCAATCATGGCCGCATCGATGCCATCTTTCTGACTCACTTCCACTCAGACCATATCGACGGTCTGGGTGAACTCCTGATGCAACGTTGGGTTTCCACAGGCAACATCGTGCCGGTGCCGCTGTATGGACCGCCTGGCGTCGAGCAAGTGGTTGATGGTTTCATGATGGCCTATCAACAGGATCAGCATTACAGGGTCGCCCACCACGGCGAGCAAACAGTGCACCCGGGCGGATTTGGCGCTCTGGCCAAGCCGTTCACGGCACCCGCTGGCGGCCATGTGGTGTTGCTCAAGGACGCCGATCTGGAAATCAGCGCGTTCAATGTGGATCACGCGCCGGTTCATCCAGCCGTCGGTTATGCCATTCGCTACAAGGGCCGCAGTGTGGTGCTTAGTGGCGATACCAAGAAATCCGCGGAGGTGCAGCGCGAAGCGAACCGTGTTGATCTGCTGGTGCACGAAGCGTTGTCGACGCCGCTGGTCGGATTGATGCAAGAAGCAGCGGGCGCCGCCGGGCGACCCAATGTCAAGAAGCTGATGGCTGACATTGTGGATTACCACACCTCCCCGGAGCAGGCAGCACAGACTGCCCGCGATGCCAAGGTGCGCTACCTGATGCTCAGCCATATCGCTCCACCCCTGCCACTACCGGGCATGGAAAAAGCGTTTCTGGGCGACGCAGCGAACATCTTTGAGGGTCCGATTCAGGTCGGGCAGGACGGCGACTTCATCAGCCTGCCGGCGGGATCCACCGACATCAAAGCAAGCCGACGTTTTTGAAATGACAAACCATCCGGCGTGACCCGGATGGTCTCAGGGCCGGCGCCCGTGTTCGCGTCGCGCGATCCAGATCGTTGATGCCAGAATGACCAGTGCGCCAAGCAAGGTGGTCTGGCTTGGCACGTCCGAAAACACCAGCCAGCCCATCAGCGATGCCCAGATCAAATCCAGGAACCGCAGGGACTGGGTGGCAGATATGTCGGCGGAGCGGAACCCACGGGTAAGGCAATACTGGCCGAGTGACCCCAACATGCCAGCCAGCACGAATCCCATCCATTGCATCGGCGTAGGGGCTGACCAGTGCAGCAATCCCAAGGGCAGGCTCAGCGCTGTGACCGAGATCGCCTGCCAGAGCACGATGACGCCAGGCTTTTCGTAACGGGTGAGTGTTTTTGTCATCAGGAATGACGCTGCAAAGACCGGGCAGGATGCAAGCATGACCAGGGCATACCAGCCGCCTTGAGCCGTGAGCCTGGGAGCCACAACGACCATGACGCCAGCAAAGCCGATGCAGGCGGCAACCCAGCGATCGTTGCGCATCTTCTCGCCCAGAAACCAGGAAGCGCCGAGCATGATGAATATGGGCCCGGTAAAGCCAATGGCCGTCATGTCGGCCAGCCCCAGATGGGGCAGGGCAATGAACCACAGCGTCAGCCCCACGGTATGGACCGCACCGCGCCACAGTTGCCCGGTCAGATTGACCGGACGATACGCCAACAAGCCCTCGCGCAAAACCAGCGGCAGCAAGGCCACGATGCCAAACAGGTAGCGCAGAAACTGCGACTGAAACGGGTCCAGGTACAGCGTGATGGTTCGGACTGTCGCGTTCAGACATGAAAACACCAGCCCGCTCAAAGCGACCCACAACATGCCGCGCCAAACGGCGGGCATTCGCAATACCCGCAGGCGTGCCATCCGGTGCGCTACCGCCAGCCGGTGCGGGATACGCGTGGAAAAGGGGGCTTTGGGGTTCACCGATGGGGCTCGCAGGCAGAAACTGGCATCAGCTAGTGTAGAACTCCCGACGCGAGGCTCGCCGGTTGAAGCGAAGCCTATAGTCTGATCTGGCAGCTTCACTTGTCGCTGTTCTAACTCTTGCATCGGAGAAGTCTCATGCGCCGCTGGTTGAACATGACTGCTTCACGTCAGTTGGCGCGCCGCATGGCGCTGGATGCCGGCATTCATGCTCTGGCCGGTCTGGTTGACTTGATGCCACGCATGAGAGCGCGCATGAGCACTTGCCGGCTCATCGAAGACGTCGAATATGCCCGTCATGGTGGCGAGGTGCTGCGCCTCGAGATCCTGCAACCCAAGGGGCCGGGCCCCCACCCGGTGCTGATCTACTTTCACGGTGGCGGATTTGCCATCGGCTCCAAGCGAACGCATAGGGCGCTTGCCGCCGCCTATGCATCTCAGGGATATCTTGTCTGCAACGTCGACTATCGACTGGCACCACGACACCCGTTTCCTGCTGCTGTCGAGGATGCCTGTGCCGCCTGGATGTGGGCCGCAGAGCACGTCAAGGACTATGGCGGTAATTCGAAGTTCATGGGGCTGGCGGGCGAATCGGCTGGGGCCAACCTGGCTCTTGCGGTCACGCTGGCTTGTTGCACGCCTCGAGCAGAACCATTTGCGGCGCCGCTATTCGCGAGGGGAGTGCAACCAGCGTTGGCACTGCTGTACTGCGGCTTTTTGCAAACCAGCAAGCCCGAGCGTTACGTCCGCTCAGGCGTGTCTGCCTTGGCAGCAAGGATTGCAACGGATGCGGCGCACTCCTATCTCGGCAGTTTTGCCAACGATCCTGAAGCTAAACACGCTTTGGCGGATCCGCTTTGTGTGGTTGAGGCAATGACGGCCACGCCGTGGCTGCCACCGATGTTCATCGCCGCAGGACTCGATGATCCGGTTGCCGCAGACTCAGAGCGGCTTGAATCCGCGTTGAGGCGCTTGCACTCACACTGCACTGCACACTACTACCCGGGAGAGACCCACGCGTTTCATGTGATGTTCTGGCGCGAGCAGGCAGTTCGTTGCTGGCGCGACAGTTTCGAATTTCTTCAGGAGTGGTTGCCGGTCCAGGTCAACCTTCACTGCTGAACAGTGCAATGGCTGTTTCGGAAACTTTCTTCGTGTCGTAATAGGCGTACGCGCCAGCGCCCATGGCACCCACGACCGGTGCATATCTGGCGACTGCTTTGCCAAACGTACGTTCCCCAACCCTGATACCAATCTTTGATACCAGGCTTCGCATCATCTGCAGCGTGACGGGCAGCACCAGGTACCGTGCACCCTCTCTGACGATGACGTCGCGCAATAGTTGCGCGGCGGAGTGCTTGAACAGGCAGTAGACCATGTGTTGCCTGGTCAGTGTGCCGGTCTTGCCATAGGCGGCTGCAATGTCAGACACCATCTGTGCCTGGACCTTCCACACGCCGATAAGGTCGGGCAGCAGCGTCAGCATGCCAAGGGGGCCTGGGGCCATTGCCGCACCACCGGAAATGCTGGCACTTAGTCTGGCTGCATTTCGTGCCAACAGTTTCGCGCGTGCTTCCGGAGTGCCGCTGTTGGTTTCAGAGGAGACGGGCACTGCGGAAATCAGATGCATGATGGCATCTGATACGCGGTCGGCAATACCGGTTGCTGGTTCAATGGCTCGGTCCATGCAATTCTTTTGGATTCGATCAATTGTCGTGCATTGAAAACTCGCCCGACAAGCCAATATGGGGTCTGACAAGGAAGAAAATGAATCCACTAAAAGCAATTGCAGGAGTCTTGATGGGGCTTACAGCATCGGCACATGCCATCGAGCAGCCCGCGTACGTGGTCTTGCAAACGACAGACGTATTTGAAATTCGCAAGTACGAGCCCTATGTTGCGGCCGAGGTGCTTGTGGCCGGACCAGCGACTGACGCTGGCAATCAAGCGTTTCCGATACTTGCAGGCTACATCTTTGGCAAGAACAAGGGTGAGCGCAAATTCGACATGACGGCACCAGTGACACAGACGGCAGTCGCCGCGCCGCTGAAACTGGAAATGACTGCGCCAGTGACGCAGACACCGGCCGCCGAAGGCTTTCTGGTGCAGTTCATGATGCCGGGCGCCTATACGCTGGCAACCCTACCCGAGCCGCTGGACCCAAGAGTGAAATTGCGGCAAGTTCCCGAGCAGACCGTTGCTGTCATCAAGTATTCCGGAACCTGGTCACAAGCCAACTATGACGAGCATCTGGCCATGCTCAAGAAAGCGCTGTCACTGGCCAGCATCGCAACGCAGGGGGAGCCGGTCTATTCACGCTACAACGCGCCATTCACGCCCTGGTTCATGCGGACCAATGAAATCTGGTTCAAACTGAAGTGAGAAGCAATGCCGGAGGTCACGTACCGGTTGTAGATTTTCGGGCGCGTTCAGGGCGGGGCGCACGAGGTGAGCCGCATGGTCGAATGGGCTAGGTCAAGGCGTGGTCCACCAAGTGCCGTCGTCACATCGGTGGACATCTTTCCGCGTGAGGGTGAATTTGTCGGGTTTGAGCAGCGGGAGTCTGCTTGAATGTTGTGTTCAGCCCGGTCCATGAAGGACCGAGTATTCGCAGTCGTTCACTTGTCCAGAAATGTCCCATCGGGCCGACTGGTTGCCGGTGGCAAATGATCAATTGCCACAGGCGGTCGGTTGGGGAACTGCGCCACCAACTCCAGGGTGCCACCCATGGCCTCGACGTAGCGCCGCATCGTTGAGAGCATCATGTCGCTGCGCTTTTCCAGGCGGGAGATGGTATCTTGCCCGACACCAAACGCTGCGGCAAGGTCTTGCTGGGTCTGTTGAGCCGCCTGGCGCAAGTCCGTCAAGGTTGCCAAATTACCAGCACGTGCCAAACTGACGGCAAAGGGAGAAGTTGCCATCATTCCAAGGACGCGGTGTTCAGTGACCACGCGCCGCGTCCAGTACCCGTAAAGTGGGTTCCCCCGGAGCGTCCTTCATCTGGCGCGCACGGACAAACGCCTGTGCCGCTGCTTGGGTCTTGGGGCCGATGA
>JBAXNI010000022.1:0-30698 GCA_037133835.1 Comamonadaceae bacterium
CGGTACACATCAAGCGGCCGTCTGGCGTTGTAGCGGTGAACGCAAGTCAGGGTGTTGAATTCAATACCATGGGTCTTGAGCAGGCGCACCGCGTTCATCACCTTGTCGAAGGTGGGATCGCCACCCTTGGTGTAGCGACACTGGTCGTGAATGTCGCGCGGGCCGTCAATCGACAGACCCACCAGAAAGCGGTTCTGCTTCAGAAAGCGGCACCACTCGTCGTCGAGCAGCGTGCCGTTGGTCTGCAGGTCGTTCTGCACGGTCTGACCGGGTTTCGCGTATTTCTTCTCCAGTTCGATCACTCTGCGGAAGAAGTCCACACCCAGCAAGGTCGGCTCGCCACCCTGCCAGGAGAACACTACTTCGGGACCGGTCACGCCCTCGATGTACTGGCGGATGAACAAGTCCAGCGTTTCATCGAGCATGCGGCCACTGCGCGAGCCGTCGGGCAGCGTTGCCTTGGCCAGGTAATAGCAATAGGAACAATCCAGATTGCAGGCCGGGCCAATTGGTTTGGCCATGACGTGAAAACGCCGGCCACCCTGCTTGGCAAAATGCAGTGGTGCGTCGTATTTGTCCAGCGGCCGCACTGTTCCGTCCGGGTCCAGTACGCTGCGTGCGATGTCTTGTGGAGCGGTCTGGCCCAGTGGGAGAGTCATGCCCAAGTTTAGGCCAGCGCCGGCGCGCCGGCGAGCGGTGTGGTCTTTATGAAGGCGTCGATCGCTTGCGCCACTTCCTCGCCCTTGTCTTCCTGAAGGAAATGGCCAGCGCCCCGTGTTACGGCGTGCGGCTGACCTTGGGCTCCGGGCACCAGTTGCTGCCACATCTTGTGCCCGCCGCGTGTCACCGGATCGCGGTTACTGAACAAGGTCAGGAAGGGTTTCTGGCACTGCTTGAAGAACTCCCAGGCACGCTCATTGTTCTGGCGCTCCGGGTCCTCCGGTGTGGTCGGTACAAAGGTCGGAAAGAGTCGCGCTGCCACTTTGTACTTGCGTGAGGGAAAGGGTGCGTCATAGGCTGCCACTTCGTGCGGCGTCAAGCCAAGGGCGCAGCCGGTCTTCACGATCCGACCGATCGGAAACCAGGGGCTGTAGACGGCAAAGGCACGCCAGATTCTGAAGGCTTTGGGCGTCTCGGTGGTACCGGTAGGCAAACCGCCGTTGGCCAGCACAATGCGCGCAAAGCGATCCGGCAGTTCGGCCACCATGCGCAGACCGATCAGCGAACCCCAGTCCTGGCAGAACAACGTGACCTGCTGCAGATCCACGCGCTCCATCCAGGCTTTCATCCACTGCACGTGATTCAGGTAGGAATAGTCGGCCTTGCGAACCGGCTTGTCGGAGCGCCCAAAACCAACCAGATCAGGCGCCACAACCCGGTAACCGGCTTGCAGCAGCACCGGAATCATCTTGCGATACAGGTAGGACCAGCTCGGCTCGCCGTGCATCAGCAACACCACCGGTGCAGTACGCGGTCCTTCGTCGATGTAGGCGATGCGCAGGCCACCGACCTCGGTGTAGTGCGGCACATAAGGAAAGTCGCTCAGGTTGGCAAAGCGCTCCTCGGGTGTACGCAGGATCTTCCGGATGACAGGGAGTTGTTGCATGCTGATCTTTCCAAATTAGCGTTCAAGAATCGCCACCACGCCCTGGCCACCCGCAGCGCAAATCGAGATCAGCCCTCGGCCCGATCCCTTTTGCGCCAGCAGTTTGGCAAGCGTTGCCAACAGTCGCCCACCGGTCGCGGCAAAGGGATGGCCAGCGGCCAGCGAGCTGCCATTGACGTTGAGCCGGTCCGGCGCGATGGCGCCAAGTGGGCGCGACAATCCCAGACGCTCCTGACAGTAACCGGGGTCTTCCCAGGCTTTCAGCGTGCACAGCACCTGCGCCGCAAAAGCCTCGTGAATTTCATAGTAATCAAAGTCCTGCAACTTGAGTCTGGCGCGCGCCAACATGCGCGGCACGGCGTAAGCGGGCGCCATCAGCAGGCCTTCCTTCTTGTCAAAGAAATCGACCGCTGCCACTTCGCTGAAAGTCAGCCAGGCCAGGACCGGTAGCTGCCGTGCACGGGCCCATTCTTCACTGGCCAGCAGTGCCGCCGAGGCGCCATCAGTCAAAGGGGTTGAGTTGCCGGCGGTCAGCGTACCCTGCTCTGGCGCGACCTTCCTGTCAAAAGCGGGTTTGAGAGAGCGCAGCTTTTCCATCGTCAGGTCGGCGCGCAGGTTGTTGTCGCGACTCACACCTCTGAAGCTCGTCATCAGGTCGACGAAAAATCCGCTGTCATAGGCCTTGGCCAGATTGAGGTGACTGTTCAGCGCCAGAGCGTCCTGTTCCTCACGCCGTATGCCCCACTCACGAGCCATCAGCTCGGCATGTTCACCCATCGACAAACCGGTGCGCGGCTCGCCATTTCTTGGCAACGCCGGGCTGAACAACATGCCCGGACGCATTCTGGACAGAACAGAAATGCGCTGCATCGTTGTTCTGGCGCGACTGGCATCAAGCAGTATGCGGCGCATCTTCTCGTTCAGGCCAATCGGCGCGTCCGAGGTCGTATCCACGCCGCCGGCAATGCCACTCTCGATCTGGCCCAGCGCAATCTTGTTGGCAACGACGATGGCTGCTTCCAGACCGGTGCCGCAGGCCTGCTGCAAATCGAAAGCCGGCGTCTCACGCGACAGGGTGGTCGACAGCACAGACTCGCGCACCAGATTGAAGTCGCGTGAACTCTTCATGACAGCGCCACCAACCACATCACCCAGACGTTCACCATGGAGTTGGTAGCGGTCCACCAAACCCTGCAGCGCGGCAGTCAGCATCTCCTGATTGCTGGCATGCGAGTAGACCGTGTTGGAGCGGGCAAAGGGGATGCGGTTGCCGCCCAGAATGGCGACGCGACGGATACGGTTGCTGGTGGTCATCTGGTTCCTCTATTGGGACTTCGAAAATTCGCGACGCCGGGGTTCAGTCGGGCGTGGGTCGAGGACTACGCAGTGCGGACCGAGGACGTCAAAGTAGGGCCCGATGGCGCCGCAGTGGATGGCTCCGCGAATGTCATCGACCTTTGGTCTTGTCATCCTGGACGTCCAGTTTGTCATCCCGGACTCGATCCGGGATCCAGTGCCACACCACCACTGGATTGCGGGTCGGGGCCCGCAATGACAAAACCATGTGAAAGATCTGGCCGCTGGGGCACTCAGCGCAGGCGTTATTGGGGTCAGACACCAATTTGGCAAAACCCCGAGTCCACGCTGCGGCACACGGTGCCGCACCCTGTGGGCGAGCCGAAGGCTCGGCGAATTTGGGCTCTGACCCCAAAAACTCCGGGGACAGCCGCGGAGCTGAGTGCCCCGGCGGCCAGATCCACCCCACACGCTGCGAGAAGTTTGGCTCAAAGTCATTTCAGGAAAGACCCATGGCAGGTGAGTTGCCCACGCAAATGCGGCTTGTCGCCTTTGGCGTTGCGAACCTCGAACAGGACACCTGTTTCGGATGAATTCCGCAGCTGATGACTGGTCCAGAGCGTTGCCCGCGCTGGCAGGAACAGTGGCGTCTTGAAGTCCACCGCCACTTCGGCCTGATTCAGGGGTTCGCGTGGCAGAAGCGCTGCGAGTGCACGCGCCTGCGTCCACATGCCGTGCGCAATGGCCCGGCGAAAACCAAAGAGTCGGGCTGACAGTGCCCACAGATGGATCGGATTGCGGTCAGCCGAGACGGAGCCATAACGCCGCCCAATGTTCGCGGGAGCAGAGAAATCGGCCTGGTGCGAAAGCGGCTGATCGCTGCGCACATGGCCGCCAAAGAGCGCTCCAGCAGGCTGCTTGATACCGAGCCGCAACAGGCTTTGCGTCGCTTGCCACACCAGATCATCGCGACGCCAAATTTTGAGGTCGAGCTCAAAGATCTGTCCCTTTTCGTGCGCCAGCAAAGCCCCGGTACTGAGCTCGACGCGCAGCGTATCACCCGCATGCAGGCTTTGGTGCTGCACGATGCGGTTCGCCAGATGCACGGTTCCCATAGCCGGCCAGGGGCACTCGTCCGAGGCAAAGAAGGCCATGACGAGCGGGAAGGTGAGCAATTGCGGGTAGCTGATCGGAACGCCGTGCGCTGCTGTGAAGCCGCAGACTTTTGCGTAATGCAGCAGGTGCCGGGCATCGAGTTTGACCGCGGGTTGCACATAGGTCAGCGCCGGCAGGGCCTGCACCGTTGCGCCCTTTTTGGCGCCGCCGCGCAGCGCGCCAAAGTACAGCGCAGCGGTGCTGGCAGGCTGCGTGATTTCAACGGTCTTCATGGTGGGTCAGGCGCCGATCAGGCTTTGCCCGCAAACCCGCAGCACATTGCCGGTGAGGCCACTCGATGCCGGAGAAGCAAACCAGGCGATCGCCTCGGCCACATCCTGCGGCAAACCACCCTGGCTCATGGAGTTCATGCGTCGACCCGCTTCGCGGATGGCAAAGGGAATGGCCGCACTCATCTGCGTCTCGATGAAGCCGGGCGCCACCGCATTGATGGTGATGCCCCTGCCGGCCAACAGCGGTGCCATGCTTTGCACCATGCCGATGACACCGGCTTTGGACAGCGCGTAATTGGTTTGCCCCCGGTTGCCGGCAATACCCGAGATGGACGACACGCAGACGATGCGCCCGCCAGATGAAAGCGCACCGGAGTCGACCAGCGCGTCGTTGATGCGCTCCTGCGCCGACAGGTTGACATTGACGACCATCTGCCACAGATGTGGCTTCATGTTGGCAAGGGTCTTGTCGCGCGTGATGCCGGCGTTGTGCACCACCACGTCCCAGCCGCCCTGCGCCCTGGCTGCGGCCACCAGTTGCTGCGGCGCATCCGCTGCACTGATGTCCAGCGCGATGGCACTGGCACCGAGCCGCTGCGCGATCTGATCGAGTTCGCTTTGCGTCTGCGGTACATCCAGACAGATGACGGAGGCGCCTTCGCGCGCCATCACTTCGGCAATCGACGCACCGATGCCACGTGCGGCGCCTGTCACCAGAACCTTCTTGCCCGAAAGCGGCTTGTTCCAGTCCGAAGGCAGAGCTGGCACAGCCACCGGCAGCCCGATTCGTATGACTTGCGCCGACACATAGGCCGAGCGCGGTGACAGCAAAAAGCGCAGTGTCGACTCAAGCTGATCCTGCGCGCCTTCAGCGACGTAAAGCAGTTGCACGTTGATGCCCTTGTTCAACTCCTTGGCCAGCGAGCGCGACAAGCCTTCAAGTGAGCGCTGCAGTGTGGCCTGGCGTGGGCTCTGACAGGCTTCAGGTGGGCGCCCCAGAATCACGACGCGACCGCAGGGCAAGACAGAGCGCGCACTCTCGTGGAAAAAGGTGTAGAGCGCGTCGGACTGGCTGCTGTCGGTCATGCCGGTGGCGTCAAACAGCAAGGCCTTGACCTTTTCTCCAGGCTGGTCGGCCACGCCCCAGCGTCCGGTCAGCAATCCGGCCTGGTTCGCCACGGGCGTCCACTGCGGCAATTGCGCGTGCGCCAGCGTTTGCGCCGCCATGGATTTGAGCGCTGCGGCGAGCGCCGGCAGCAGTTGCGGATTGGCGCCGCCACCGAGCAGCACCGGTCCCCGGATCACCGGTTGGCCTTCGCGGTAGCGCTCGAGCACGATCGGTTTGGGCAGGCCCAGGGCGCTGGCGAACCTGGAGCCCAGCGCCGAGTTGGCAAAGTTGAGGTAGGAGTCTGTCATGGTGGCTTTCATTGTAGAAGTCAAAGAAAGATCACGCAGTCATGGAGCGGCGCAAAGGCCCGCCAGAGAAGAGTCGCGTCTTGCGCTGTGGCTTCAGGTACCGGGTCGGTCGATGTAAATCGCCCGAAAATCATTCACATTGGTCAGCGTCGGCCCTGTGATGACAGAGTCACCCAGCGCCTGAAAGAAGCTGTGAGCGTCGTTGCTGTCAAGACTGGCGCGTGGGCTGATGCCCTGTGCCCAGGCTCGCTCCAACGTGTCCGGGGCGATCACGGCGCCTGCGATTTCTTCTGCGCCGTCAACACCATCGGTATCGCCAGCAATAGCGTAAACACCCGCCAGTCCTTCCAGCGAAAGTGCCAATGACAACAAGAATTCAACGTTGCTTCCGCCGCGACCGGTTCCCCTGACGGTGACGGTTGTTTCGCCACCAGAAAGCAGCACACACGGAGCCGTGAAAGGTTGGTCACGAAGGACAATTTGTCGCGCGATGCCAGCGTGAGCTTTGCCGATGTCCCGGGCTTCACCTTCAAGGCTGTCGCTCAGGATGTAAGGTGTGACACCGCCGTCGCGTGCAATTTGTGCCGCTGCTTCCAGTGAACCTTGAGGTGCCGCAATGATCCGGGTGTCAATACCGAAAAGTCGAGGATCACCGGGTTTGACGCTTTCGCCGTCGCCACTCTCCAGATGCGTTTGTGCGGCAACCGGGATATCGATCCGATAGCGCTTGATGATGGCCAGCGCGTCCGCGCAGGTGCTCGGATCGGCCACGGTCGGACCTGATGCAATGTCCATTGGGTTGTCACCGGGAACATCTGAAATCAGCAGTGTCAGCAATCTGGCGGGATGACAGGCTGCTGCGAGTCGCCCGCCTTTGATGGAAGACAGATGGCGGCGCACACAATTCATTTCCGAGATGGTGGCGCCGCACTTCAGCAACGCGGCATTGACAGCTTGCTTGTCTTGCAGCGTCAGCCCGGACCCCGGTGAAACCAGAAGGGCCGAGCCACCACCGGAGATCAACGCAATGACCAGATCATCCGGCGTGAGGTTCTTCACCCGATCCAGGATTCTCGTGGCTGCGCTCATGCCCGCAGCGTCGGGCACCGGATGCGCCGCTTGCACAATTTCTATCTGCTTGCATGCAATCTCATAGCCGTATCGCGTGACAACAATCCCTTCGATCGGCCCCGTCCAATGATCTTCCAGTGCGCGCGCCATGGCGGCCGACGCTTTGCCCGCACCAATCACAATGGTTCTGCCCCGCGGAGGCGACGGCAAGTGCGCAGGCAGGCACAGGGCGGGCTGGGCCGCGGCGATGGCTGCATCGAACATTCGGCGCAGCAACGCTGCCGGATCCACGGTGCTCATGGTGCCATGCGCATTCTGGCCAGCACCGATTGCGCGCCGGCCGCCATGAGTCGCGCGTCCGAGCTGACCGTGACAAATTGAAAGCCTTTTGCGATACGCTTCAGTGCGGCTTCAGGGCTGCCGTTATGGATGCCAGCAACGACGCCATGCGCCTTGGCACGCGCCAGGATGTAGTCCACGGCTTCGGCCGCTTTCGGGTCCAGATCATCGAAAGTCGGCGTGCAGCCCAGAGCCAGCGACAGGTCCGAGGGTCCGATGTAGATCGCATCCAGCCCCTCGACAGACAGAATGTCGTCCAGATTGTCGAGTGCCGCCGCGGTCTCGATCATGGCAAAGGTGACGATGGTGTCATTGGCATGCAGCGCATAGTCGGCGCCGCCATAGAGCAGGGCCCGCACCGGGCCGAAGCTGCGCGTGCCGCGCGGTGCATAGTGCGTGTAGGCGACAAGCTTCTGGGCATCTTCGCGGCTGTTGACCATCGGACAGATGACGCCGTAGGCACCGGCGTCCAGTGTCTTCATCAGGATGCCGGGTTCCAGCCAGGGCACGCGCACCACCGGCACCGTGTCGGTGGTGGAGATAGCCTGCAACATGGTCACCATCGCCTGGTAGTCCACCACACCATGCTGCAGGTCAATGCAGAGCGAGTCCCAGCCCTGGTGCGCCATGGTCTCGGCCGAAAAACTGTTGGCAATGGCGAGCCAGCCGTTAACGGCCGCACCACCGGATTGCCAGATCGCGCGCAAACGGTTTGCTCTCATGGGACACTTTCTTTTCGGGGGTTATCTGTCAAGCGCCGGACGCTTCGGGTTGAAGGCCCAGCCGGGAATCAGGTACTGCATGGCGGCGGCGTCATCGCGCGCGCCCAGACCGTGCTGCCTGTAGAGTTGGTGTGCCTTCTCGACCTCAACCATGTCGAGTTCAACGCCCAGGCCCGGCTTGGCAGGCACCTGCACGAGGCCACCGACGATCTGCAAGGGCTCCTTGGTCAGGCGCTGCCCATCCTGCCAGATCCAGTGCGTGTCGATCGCTGTGACCTTGCCCGGCGCGGCCGCGGCTACATGCGTGAACATCGCCAGCGAGACGTCGAAGTGGTTGTTGGAGTGCGAGCCCCAGGTCAGACCCCAGTCACGACAGGTTTGCGCAACGCGTACCGAACCGGCCATGGTCCAGAAGTGCGGATCGGCCAGCGGGATGTCAACCGACTGCAGGGCCAGCGCGTGACTGAGCTGGCGCCAGTCCGTGGCAATCATGTTGGTGGCGGTCGGCAAGCCGGTGGCACGGCGAAATTCCGCCATCACTTCACGACCTGAAAACCCTTCTTCAGCGCCACACGGGTCTTCGGCATAAGCGACGACGCCGCGCAGGTCACGCATCAGACGTACCGCGTCCTTCAGCAACCAGCCTCCATTCGGGTCGATCGTGACGCGCGCCCTGGGAAAGCGCTCGTGCAGCGCCGTCACCGCCTCGATTTCCTCCTCGCCGCGCAGCACACCGCCCTTGAGCTTGAAGTCGTTAAATCCGTAACGCGCCTGCGCCGCTTCCGCCAGTCGCACGACCGACTTGGGTGTCAAAGCCTGCTGGTTGCGCAAGCGCAACCAGTCCACAGCGGCCCCGCTTTCATCGCGGTAGGGCAGGTCCGTCTTGTTTCGGTCGCCAACGAAGAACAGATAGCCCAGCATCTCCACGGCGCTGCGCTGCTGGCCCTCACCGAGCAAGGCGGCAACGGGAAGATTCAGATGCTGGCCCAACAGGTCGAACATGGCCGACTCGACCGCAGTCAGAGCGTGGATCGTCGTGCGCAGGTCAAAGGTCTGCAGACCGCGGCCGCCAGCATCGCGGTCGGCAAAGCGGCTGCGCATGGCGTTGAGTACTGCCTGCACATTGCCAATCTGTTGGCCCACAACCATCTGTCGGGCGTCTTCCAGTGTGGCGCGAATCTTTTCGCCCCCCGGTACTTCACCAACACCAGTGCGACCGGCGTTGTCTGTGAGGAGCAGCAGGTTGCGCGTGAAGAACGGCCCATGCGCTCCGGACAGGTTCAGCAGCATGCTGTCCTGCCCGGCGACCGGAATCACTTGCAGGGTCGTGATGACCGGCGTCATGGATTCACTCCTGACTTGTCCAACGGTGGAGCCCTAGTCCGCCGTGATCTTGCGCGATTCGATCAGCTTCTTCCAGCGTGCGAATTCCGTTGCCTGATACGCAGTAAATTGTTCCGGCGTATTGGCCACTATCTCGAATCCAAGGTCCAGAAGCCGTGCTTTGATCACCGGATCATTCAGGCCGGACACGATCGCCGCATGCAGCTTGGTCTTGATTTCCGCCGGCAGTCCGCGCGGTGCGGCAATGGCCTGCCACGAATAGACGTTGGCTTCCTTCACGCCGATTTCCTCCAGGGTAGGCACATTTGGCAGCAGAGGAGAGCGCTTGGCGCTGGTAATGGACAGAGCTCGCAACTTGCCGGCGAGAATCTGCGGCATCGCGGTATTGATGTTCATGAAGGACGAGTCAACCTGAGCGCCCAGCAGATCGGTCATCACCGGGCCGCCACCCTTGTAAGGCACATGCAGGCCACTGGTTCCGGTCTGCAGCCAGAACAACTCCGCCGTCAGGTGATCACTGCTGCCATTGCCAGAGGATGCAAAGCTCATCTTGCCCGGGTTCGCCTTTTCGTAGGCGATGACATCGGCCATCGTCTTGTGCGGCGACTTGGCCGGTACCACCAGCACGTTGGGCGCCTGCACGGCGACGGTGATGTAGTCAAAGTCCTTGAGGGCGTCGTAAGACACTTTGGTCAAGAGATGCGGCGCAATCACAAAGGGCCCGAGTGATGAGACCAGCAGCGTGTAACCATCGGGCGCAGCTTTGGCAACCATGCCGGCGCCAATGGTACCGGTGGCGCCCCCCTTGTTGTCAACGATGAAGGTACCGCCCAGTTTTTCCTGCAATTTCGGTATCAGTGTTCTTGCAATCAGGTCAGTTGAACCTCCCGGCGGGAACGGCACAACCAGCGCCACGGGCTTGTCGGGCCAGGCCAGGGCCGACGACAGCGCCAGCGAGGCAGCGAGCGAGCAAAGCAGTTTCTTCATCCTGGATCTCCTTGGGGTGGGTGCGTGAGAGATAGTCGCAACGACCTAAATGGTAGCGGTACCATACGGCGTCGTCAAGTCGTATCGCGATCGACGATGGTGAAGCCAACGTCCACCATGCCGGGATTCACAGAGTGCCCCTCGGCGCGCTCGATCAGAAAACGCGCGCCCTGACGCCCCATCTCCGCGCCATTGATGCGCACGGTGCTCAAAGCCGGCACCATGTCGGCCAGAAACGGCACATCCCCGAAGCCCATGACGGCAATGCGCTCAGGTATCGCAATCCCCTGTGCCCGGGCTTCGGTCATGGCGCCCAGCGCCAGCAGGTCGGAGCTGCAAAAGACAGCGTCGGTTTCAGGTGCTTGCCGCAACACCCCGGCCATCGCCTCGCGCCCGCCCTTGAGCGTGCGTGCATCTCCGACGTTGATTACCAGCGCATCGCCGCATCCGCGCTGCGCCACCGCCTCGGCAAACGCCGTTGCGCGCCGGCCCGCGCGCTCGTCTTCTGCCCGGATCAAGGCGAAGCGGCGCCGGCCCTTGTCCATCAAAAAGCTCGCAACGCCGCGCCCTATGTCCAGATGGGAGAAGCCAATCAGCATATCGATCGGCGTCGGCGTCAGGTCCCAGGTTTCCAGCACCGGTATGCCCGAGGCAAGCAGGCGGGTTCGGGCCCGGCCCGGCGGCAAAATGCCGGTCAGAAAGATGCCGTCGGGGCGTCGCCCAATGACGGCTTCGAGCAGCAACTCTTCATGCGCAACCGAGTAGTCCGACTGACCCAGCATCAACTGGTAACCGGCGTCAAACAGGTTGTGATTCAGGGACTCGATGGTCTCCATGAAGACCGACATCACGGTACTGGGCACGATGGCGGCAATCAGGCGACTGCGCGACGATGCCAGGCCGCCGGCCATGCGATTCGGTACGTAGCCTGTGCGCTGCACGGCATCAAGCACCTTCTGCTGGACCGCCTGCGAAACCTGAGTCGGCGTATTGAGCGCGCGCGAAGCCGTGATCGGCGCCACGCCGGCGAGCTTGGCCACATCACGCAGTGTCATGGCGCCGCTGCCGCGTCGTGAGCGTTTGGGGTTGACTTTTTCGTTCATGGATGCGTACGATGGTACCGCTACCAAACAGTTTACAATGATTCGAGGGATGACCGCATGGCGTCCAGCATGATAGGAGATATTGATGCCAGCCGCACCACCAAAGATGCAGAGCGAGCCGCTCATCATCCGCATGCACGACCGTGACAATGTCGCCATTGTTGCCAACAACGCCGGTCTGCCCGCCGGCACGGTTCTGGCAACGGGACAGGTCCTGCAGGGTCCCATTGCGCAAGGCCACAAGGTGGCACTGCTGGACCTGAAGAAGGACGATGCCGTGCTGCGCTATGGCGTACCAATTGGCTATGCCATTGAAGATATTGCCGCAGGAGGCTGGGTGCATGAACGCCTGCTGCGCATGCCCGATGCGCGCTCACTCGACGAGCTGCCATTGGCCACAATCAGATCCCTTGCGCTTGCGCCTCTGGAGGGATTTACTTTCGATGGGTATCGAAATCCGGATGGATCCGTCGGCACGCGCAACATTCTGGCCATTACACAAACCGTTCAATGTGTCGCCGCTGTCACCGCGTTTGCGGTGCAGCGCATCAAGACTGAACTGTTGCCGCTGTTTCCCAATGTGGATGACGTGGTGGCGCTGGAGCACAGTTATGGCTGCGGCGTGGCCATCGACGCACCGGACGCCATCGTGCCCATTCGCACGCTGCGCAACATCAGCCTGAATCCCAACTTCGGCGGCGAAGTGATGGTGGTCAGCCTGGGCTGCGAGAAACTGCAGCCAGAGCGCTTGTTGCCGCCTGGCTCCATTGCCCTGATCGACCAACGACAAAGCGCCCAGGCGCTCGACGTGGTGTGCCTGCAGGATGCCGCGCACGTCGGTTTCATGGCCATGGTTGATTCCATCCTGCGCCAGGCCGAAAAACATCTGCAGCGCCTGAACGCGCGCCAGCGCGAAACAGTGAGTGCCAGTGAGCTGGTGGTGGGCGTGCAATGCGGTGGCAGCGACGCCTTCTCTGGCGTCACGGCGAATCCGGCGGTAGGCTTTTGCACCGACCTGCTGGTGCGCGCCGGCGCCAGCGTCATGTTCTCCGAAACCACGGAAGTGCGCGACGGCATCGCCCTGCTCACCGCGCGCGCCAGCACACCCGAAGTGGCGCAGGCCATGATCCGCGAGATGGCCTGGTACGACGCCTATCTGCAGCGCGGCAGCGTTGACCGCAGTGCCAACACGACGCCCGGCAACAAGTCAGGTGGCCTGTCCAATATTGTGGAAAAGGCGATGGGCTCCATCGTCAAATCCGGCAGCACAGCCATCACGGGCGTGCTCGCGCCCGGCGAAAAGCTCAAGAGCAAAGGCCTGACCTTTGCCGCCACGCCGGCCAGCGACTTCATCTGCGGCACGCTGCAACTGGCCGCCGGCATGAACCTGCATGTGTTCACTACCGGGCGCGGCACGCCTTATGGTCTGGCTGAAGTACCCGTCATCAAGGTCGCCACGCGCAGCGATCTGGCGCGGCGCTGGCACGACCTGATGGATGTGAACGCTGGCACCATTGCAGACGGCTCAGCCACCATCGAGGAGGTGGGCTGGGAACTTTTCCGCTTGATGCTTGAGGTGGCAAGTGGTCGCAAGAAGACCTGGGCCGAACACTGGAAGCTGCACAACGCGCTGGTCCTGTTCAACCCGGCGCCGGTGACCTGACAGCACCGGGCCTGGGCGGCCGCCCGGCCGCCCGTTCGATGTTGAAGTCCTACTTGCTTGCTGCCTTGTGGGCAGCCTTGTTCGCCGCCTTGGCTTGCGCCCGATCCGCCTTCAGTTTGGCGCGGTCTGCCTGAGCGCTTGCCTTGTCGGCCTTGAGCTGCGCCTTGTCCGTCGCTACCGCAGCCTTGTCACCCGCAGCCTTGTCTGTTTTCAACTTGGCCACATCGCCTTGAACCTTGGCGCGATCGGCCTGGAGTTGCGTCTTGTCGGCCGCCACAGTGGGGTTGGGCGCTTTGGCTGGCGCCGGTGCTGGCGTCTGGGCATGGAGGTTGGCAGTCAAGCCGGCAAGAACGAGTGCAGCAATCGACAGTTTCTTCATCAGCATTTCAATTTCTCCTTGGGTTGATGGGCCAAAGATGTGTACTCAGCCCTGTAGCTACAACGAGTGTCAGGGACCCTTGGAAGACAGTGTGTTTGTAAAACATTGGTAAATGGCTGATGCTGCATGGCGGCATCACTTTGCGCTAGACTGAACGGCGACATCCCTTCCCGGAGAGCCCAATGCCCGCCAGAATCAACAGCATCAAATTGCCCAGCATGACGCCGGGTTCGCACAAGCAGATCCAGTGGTTGCGCTTCGGAAAAGCCGACGCACGTCCCAAGGTCTATATGCAAGCGGCGATTCATGCCAATGAAATGCCGGGCACGATGGCCCTGCATCACTTGATGCCGCAGTTGCTGGAGGCCGAGCGCAAAGGTCTGATCCAGGGTGAAATCATTGTCGTGCCCACGGTCAACCCGATTGGCCAGGCACAGCTGGTAGGCAATGCGCATGCGGGTCGTTACAACCTGCTGAGCTACGAAAACTTCAACCGCAACTGGCTCAGTCTTGCAGACGCTGTGGCCGAGCGCGTGGGCAAGCGACTTGGCAGCGATGGCCCGGGTAACGTCAAGCGCATTCGCAAGGCGGCGCTCGACGCACTTGGCGAGATGAAGCCGGTCAATGAATTGCAGACACTGCGCGTTGAAATGATGAAGCTCAGCATCGACGCAGACTACGTGCTGGACTTGCACTGCGACATCCACGCCGTCTTGCATCTTTTTACGTCGGCCTGCGACTGGCCCAACGGCGCGATTGCCGAACTGGCGGCGGATCTGGGCGCCCGCGCCAGTCTGTGCAACGAGCCCTACGCCACCAGTCTGACTTTCTCCGGCGTACATGCGGCCCTCTGGGGTCGCCTGCGTGACCGGTTTGCGTCAGCCGTCGTTCCACAGGCTTGCATGGCAGTCACCGTCGAAATGCGCAGCCAGTTTGATGTCAGCGACGCGCTGGGTCGCAGCGACGCCAACAATCTGTACCGCTGGCTGGTGCGCCGTGGCCTTGTCAAGGGCCAGGCAGCTCCGCTACCGCGCCTGCTTTCACCGGCCATGCCGATGAGTGGCATGGATGTGGGTTACAGCCGGGCCACCGGCTTCCTCGTCTTCCATGTGAAACCGGGCACCAAGGTCAAGAAGGGACAAGCCATCTGCGATGTCATCGATCCCGCCAATCCACACGGTCCCCTTGCGCGCACCACTTATAAAAGTCAAACCGACGGGGTTCTGTTTTCCTGTCGGCTTGACGGCTATTTGTCATGGCCAGGCCAGGTGATGTACCGCATTGCCGGCGCGCGAGCCTTGCCGCATCGGGTGGGTGTCTCCGGCCTGGACGATTAGGCAATGCCGGGCGATCAAACACCTGGCGTCGCTGTCGTTGGCGCGGGTATGGTGGGGGTGTGCTGTGCACTGGAGTTGCAGCGGCGCGGCCTGAAGGTTGAACTTTTTGATCGCAAGCCGCCGGGCCAGGAGACCTCCTTTGGCAACGCAGGGGTGCTGGCGCGCAGTTCCCTGATTCCTTTCAACAACCCGGGTCTCTGGGCAGGTTTGCCGCGCTTCCTGACGAACCGGACGCCGCAGTTTCGCTACAACCCGCTTTATCTGTTGCAGGAGATGAAGTGGGGGCTTGGCTTTCTCAGTCGCGCCCGACCTTCGGTCTTCAATAAAACAACGCTGGCGCTGGACGCCCTGATCCGCGCCTCCATCCCGGCGCACCGGCAGCTGATGCAGGCTGCGGGTTGCGCGCACCGCCTGCGCGAAGACGGATGGATCTACTTGTACCGCGACGCGCAGGCACTCGTCAAGAATCGGCTGGCACGCGAGACTTTTGATCATTTCGAGATCGCCACCCAGGAGCTCGATCCCTCCGCGTTGAGGAGCCTGGAGCCGCATCTGCATCCGATATTTCAGCGCGCACTGTGGATCAAGGATGCCTGCTCGGTTGACGATCCTGGTCAGGTCGTGCAGGCCTACGCCCGCTTGTTCCAGGCGCGTGGTGGCGTCCTGCTGCAGCGCGAGATTGCGGCCCTGCAGCGCGACGCGCATGGCGTCTGGCAATTGCGTGGCGCAGATGGCAGCGTCACACCAGCGGACAAAGTCGTCATCGCACTGGGTCCCTGGGCCAATGACCTGCTGGCGCCACTCAAGCTGGCCGCGCCCCTGGCTTTCGAGCGCGGCTATCACCAGAATTTTGTAGCTGGTCCCGATGCCCGGCTGACGCGACCCGTTTACGATATGGCCGCCGGCTATGTGCTCGCGCCCATGGAAAACGGAATTCGCCTGAGCACCGGCGTGGAGTTGACCCGGCGCGACGCACCCGTCAACCTGGCACAGCTCGAAATGACCGAAGTGGCTGCGCGGCAGGCCTTTCCTCTGGGCGCCCTATCCGGCGCGCCCTGGCTAGGCTCGCGCCCGACCTTGCCCGACAGCCGTCCCCTGATCGGCGCCGCGCCAAACCATCCCGACCTTTGGCTCGCACTCGGGCATCAGCACATCGGACTGAGTACCGGCCCAGGCACGGCGCAGCTATTGGCCGAATTGATGCTGGGTGAAACGTGTTCCATCGATCCGGCACCGTTCCGGCCAAAACGCTTTTTGGCATAGGCTTGCCATGCCGTGGCAAGCCCCCCCGGCTGAGTCGACGACATGACATAATTCCCCGGCCATTCGGCAGATCGGCAATGCCGTCTGGACTATTCAATCAAACAAGGTGGAGATGAAAACTGTAGTGGTGACCGGGGCGGGTTCTGGCATTGGTGCTGCAAGCTGCAGACGTCTGGCCGCCCTGGGCAACAATCTGGTCATCCACACCGGCAGCAGGCGTGAAGCGGCGCAGGCTCTGGCACAAGAATGCTCGGCTGTGAAGTGCCGGCTTGTGATCGGCGATCTGGCACAGGCAGGCACCATCACCGCCCTGATGGAAGCGGCGCAAAGCCTGGGCGAACTCGGCGGCGTGGTGGCCAACGCCGGCTTTGCCGACAAACGCCGCATCGCGCAACTCGACGACGAAGCCATGCAAGCCTCCTTGCGCACCATGGTTGTTTCGCTGGCCCATCTGATGCGCGAAACCTTGCCCTTGCTGGAGAAGAGCGGGCAAGGTCGCTTTGTCGCGGTCAGTTCTTTTGTCGCCCACCGCTTTACGCGCGGCGCATCGACTTTTCCGGCGACCGCCGCCGCAAAAGCTGGCATCGAAGCCCTCGTCAAGGCCGCGGCCGTTGACTACGCAGGGCGTGGCGTCACCGTGAATGCCGTGGCACCGGGTTACGTTCGCAAGGATCATCCGCGCCAGGGCAGCATGACAGAGCAGGAATGGGAGCAGGTCATTGCCCGCGTTCCGCTTGGTCGCCTGGCCACACCCGACGACATTGCCGCACCGATTGTGTTTTTGTTGAGTCCGGAGTCCGCCTACATCACCGGGCAGGTGCTGCACGTGGACGGCGGCATGACGCTTTGAACCCATCCCTCCATTTATCACTGAAAGGAAAGCAAGCATGACAAATCGTCGCTACTTCATGGCCCAAGTGGCCGCCGCCGGGTCCGTTCTACTCGGCTCTGGCAGCCTACATGCGCAAAGCGAAGCCGCTGAAGCGGCCTGGGCCCGCATCCGGCGCACCAAGGTGCTGCGCATCGGCGCGGTAGCCGGCGCTGCGCCCTACTATCACAAGGATATTGTGTCGGGCGAATGGCAGGGCTTCATGATCGACTTTGCCAAGAGCCTGGCCGCGAGCCTGGCCGTCAAACTCGAGATCACGGAAACCACCTGGGGCAACTCGGTACTGGATCTGCAATCGAACAAGATTGACATCTTCTTTGGCCTCAACCCAACGCCGGCGCGCGCGCTCGTTGTGGACTTTTCAGACCCACTGTTCAACAACGCCTTTGTTCTGGTGGCACGCAAGGGCTTCCAGCCCAAGACCTGGGCCGAACTGAACGATCCGAACGTCAAGATCGCCGTCGATATGGGCTCCTCGCACGACCAGCTGATCACCCGGCTCTGCCCGAAAGCACAAATCAGCCGGCTTGAAAAATCCGCCGATGCGACCCTGGCCGTGCAAATGGGTCGGGCCGACGCACAGGTGCTGGTCACCGTGCTGGCATTGACTGCCATCAGCAAGAACCCGAGCATCGGTCAGGTTGTGGTACCCATGCCCGTTGAGAGCACGACAACCACGCTGGGCTTTCGCAAGGAAAGCGACAAGAACTGGATCGAGTATGTCAACAAGTGGATTGCCAAGACGCGTGCCGAAGGAAAGATCAAGCCAGTGGTCCTGTCCAACCTGCAGAACCTCTCTGGCGTTAAACCCGAGCAGGTGCCGGCGGAATTGCCGTTCTGACCTGCATGGCGATTCCGCCTCCTCGAAGAATGAAAGAAGGCTGTCATTGCGGACTTGATCCGCAATCCATGCAGTCCGAATTCATGGATACCGGGTCAAGCCCGGTATGACAAAGCCGTTCTTTCAAGTTCATCGCGTCCCAAACAGACAAGGTCTGGGAAAGCTGGCGCAAGTCCTGATCGGCGTCTGCCTGCTGGTGGGCGCCGTTGCACTGATTCGCAAGTTTGGCGGGAGCACGTCAGCCGGCTACGTCTGGGACTTCCAGGCACTGTGGAAGTACCGCTCGCTGTTGCTGTCAGGCCTGGCCTACACGCTGGTATTCACGGTCATCTGCATCGTGCTGGGCCTGTTCGTGGGTCTGGTCACGGGCCTCGGGCGCCTGTCCAGCAACCCGCTGGTGGTAGCGCCGCTTCGCGCCTACATTGAACTGTTTCGCTGCACACCGGTACTGGTGCAGCTGGTCTGGTTCTACTATGCGCTGCCGGTACTCACCGGCATCGAGCTGTCGGCAGTGACGGCGGCCACACTTTGTCTGGCACTGTACGGCGGCGCCTTCTATTCGGAGATCATCCGCGGCGGCATTATTTCGGTGGACGTCGGTCAGGTTGAAGCGGCCAAAGCCATTGGCATGCGGCCGCACCAGGTGATGTTGCGCGTGGTCTTGCCGCAGGCCTTCAAGAAGATGGTTCCACCGCTGATGAACCAATCCATCATGCAGTTGAAAAACACTTCGCTGCTGTCCGTACTGGCAGTGCCGGACCTGCTGTACCAGGGCCAGGTGATTGCCCATGAGATCTATCGACCGCTGGAGACTTACACCTTCATCGCCATCGCCTATTTCGCCGTCCTGTTGCCTGTGACGGTTTGGGCCAAACGCCTGGAGTTTGGCGACTATGACCGGGAAGCCTGAGATGTCGAACGCGCGCATCAGCATCAGGGGCCTGAGGAAAGCCTTCGGCGATCACGTGGTTCTGAAAGACATCAGTCTGCAGATCGAAGCGGGCGAGGTGGTCGCCTTGATCGGGCCCTCCGGGTCCGGCAAATCGACCTTGCTGCGCTGCCTCAATCTGCTGACGGTGCCCGATGCCGGAGAGATTACGGTGGGCGATTTCACGCTGGCGTTCCAGGGCAAATCGACGCACCTGCCGGGTGAACGCAAACTCGCAAGGTTCCGCGCGCAGACCGGCATGGTGTTTCAGCACTTCAATCTGTTCACCCACATGACGGCGCTGCAAAATGTCATGGAGGGGCCGGTCACAGTATTGAAAACGCCCAGGGCACAGGCTGAACAACAGGCGCGCGCCCTGCTGCAAAAAGTCGGTCTGGCAGACAGAGCCGACTACGCGCCCGACAAGCTCTCGGGCGGGCAGAAGCAGCGCGTCGCGATTGCACGCGCCCTTGCCATGCAACCCTCGGTCATGCTGTTCGATGAAGCGACATCAGCGCTCGACCCCGAACTGGTCGGTGAAGTGTTGAGTGTGATCAAGGCTCTGGCCAGGGAGGGCATGACCATGATTCTGGTGACGCACGAGATTGCCTTTGCGCGCGAGGTGGCGGACCAGGTCATCTTCATGCGTGATGGACTGGTCGTTGAAATGGGGCCACCAAGTCAGGTCATCGACAATCCGCAGAACGACGCGACGCGTGTTTTTGTCGGCCGCTTTCAGGCGTCCCTGGTTCAGGCGCAGGCCAGCGCCGATCCTGCGACCTGACCTGGCAGACCCTTGCAATATTTCAGACTGCCGTTTGGCGCGATCACGCTGCTTGCCCTGTTTGCGCTAAGCGCATGCAATGGCCCGGCAGACGATACGCATCCCGATCAACCGGTTACCAAGCGCAGGGCGGTGTTCAAACAGTTCACACGCACACTCGAGCCGATGGGGATGGTTGCACGTGATCGCAAGAAATACAACCCGCAGGAGCTCCGTGCCAGTGCGCTGGAGCTGCAAAGGCTTTCGACGCAACCCTGGGTCTATTTCACCTCCGACAGCAATTACCCGCCAACACGCGCGGACCCAAAAGTGTGGAGCAAGCCGCTGGAGTTCAAGCAGGCACAAGAAGACTATCAAACCAGCGTGCGACAACTGGTCGAGTCTGCCCGGGTCGGTGATCTAGAGGCGATCCGTGCAGCTGTCAATGATGTGCAGAAAAGTTGCAAGGTCTGCCACGACCGGTTCCGCAACGCTTCCTGAGCCGGAAATCAGCTTATCGATGATTTGGGTGGTATTGTCACGGCATGACGACACAGATTGATCACTTGGTGGTGGTGGCAAAGACCCTGGAGGTCGGTGTGCAGTGGTGTGAGGCAACCTTGGGCATCACACCCGGCGCCGGTGGTGAACACGCCTTGTATGGAACGCACAACCGGCTGTTCAAAATTGCCACGCCATCGAACCCGCTTGCCTACTTTGAGATCATCGCCATCAATCCACAAGCTGCACGCCCAGCGAACTCCGCAAAGAAGCGCTGGTTCGACATGGATGATCCGACGCTTCAGGCAGCCGTGGCCATAGCGCCGCGTCTGGTGCATTTTGTTGCGAATACGAGCGACATTCAGGCCGCGCGACTTGCTTTGAAATCCCTGGGTATTGATCGCGGGCCAGCGGTTCAGGCAAGTCGCCATTCGAGACGCGGTTTGCTGCAATGGCAAATCACGGTACGCGAGGACGGGCAGCGCCTGTTCGGCGGCGCCCTTCCAACCCTGATTCAATGGGGCAAGCCCGAAGCCGCCGAGCCCTTGCGCCTGCACCCAAGAAACAGCCTGCCACGTTCTGGTGTGACCTTGCAGGGCATTGCCGTAAGCTGTCCGACAGCGGCCAAGCTTCAGGCGGCTTACGATGCCATCGGACTGGCCGGTGTTGCGGTCGATGCGGGGCCGGCCAACATCAGCGTCACCCTGAACACGCCCAAAGGCCCGATCCAGCTTCAAAGCGAAGGAATCTAGTCCCATTCTGAATCGGCCATCACCCAGGACTTCTCTTCCCAGACTCCAAAGGCTTCCCATGACCAAAGCATTGCTGCTCATCGACATTCAAAACGACTACTTTCCAGGCGGGGCAATGGAACTCGTCGGGAGTCTGCCAGCAGGAGTTCAGGCAGGGAAGTTACTCCGTGAATTCAGGCAAAGGTCTTTGCCGATCATTCACATCCAGCACATCTCTACACGACAGGGGGCGAGCTTCTTCCTGCCGGATTCAGTCGGAGTCCAGATACATGAGTGTGTAGCGCCGAAAGTCGGCGAGACCGTATTCCAGAAGAATTTCCCAAACAGCTTTCGCGAAACTCCACTGCTTGAGCATCTGCGAAAACAGGATGTCACTGAGCTGGTGATCGCAGGCATGATGACGCAAATGTGTATTGACACAAGCACCCGCGCCGCTGCCGACTTCGGCTTTGCGTGCATCCTGGCTCACGATGCCTGCGCCACAAAAGCCCTGTCATTTGGGGGCGTCACCGTGTCTGCCGAGCACGTCCAGACAGCCTTTCTGGCTGCACTCAATGGTTCCTTCGCGCGAGTGCTTGCCGTGGAGGAAATATGCAAAAGGCTCTAAGCTGCTGAAGGCGACCATGCAAAACCCGAGCGCAACGACGGCAAGCTTGAACCGAATGAAGCGTTGGATGCTGGGCTTGGTGACAGCATCGATTTGTACATGCGCGGCGCATGCCGGCAACGCCAAGGTCACCTGGCAGGAGCCGGATAATTACACGGACATCCGTGAAGGCAATGACCTGCGGGATTCGTTTCGCCAGGCACTGTTCAGTGAATTTGAACTGCTTTTCGATGATCTGGCCAGGCAGTTACCCGACGGCCATGTCCTCGACGTCACCGTCACGGATGTCGATCTGGCTGGCGAAGTCAACGCCATGCACTTTGGCCTTTGGCGGGACATTCGCGTCATCAAACCCTTGTACTGGCCAAGAATGTCCTTTGATTACAAGCTCACAGACGGCAGCGGGCAGATGCTCGTGTCGGGTCATGAGGACATCAAGGACATGGCATTTTTTGACCGTGGTGTTCAGCTCAGACTGACCCGCTTCGGCTTTGAGGAAAGGATGCTGCGAGACTGGTTCCGCAAGATGCAGCGCGAAGCAAGGTTTCCCGATCGTCGCAGTTCGTCCAAGGCGTCCGAAGCAGCACCTGCACCCCGGTAAGCCGCTTGATTGGCTAACATCCGGTGATGAACCGACTGCACAAAACCATGCTCGCGCTTGCGCTGCTTGGCAGCATGGTCGCGGGGGCATCCGCCGCCGACATGGTCGTGTACGCCGCTGGTGCAGCCAAGGAACTCGTTGTCCGGATTGACGCCTCGTTCACCCAAGCCAGCGGCCATCGGATCAAGGCCAGCTTCGACACCGTCGGCGCCCAGGGCGAGCGGGTGAAACAGGGCGCTCGGCCTGATGTGGTCATCCTCAGCAGCCGCGCCATCACCGAGCTTGACAAGCTCGGCCTGATCGACGAAACAAGTGTGCGCGACGTGGGTGACGTGCAGGTCGGCCTTGCCGTGATGGCAACGGGCAAAGGCTCGGCCAGACCCCTGCCTGACATCAGCACAGCCGACACCTTGCGCCAGACCTTGCTGACTGCGAGCAGCATCGCCTATGCGGACCCGGCGCGCGGCGCAACCGCGGGAGCACATTTCGCCAAAGTGACGAGGGCGCTGGGCATCGCCGATCAGCTTGCCGGCAAGGTCACCGTGCTGCCTTTCGGCGTGGAAGTCATCGAAGCGGTCGCAGCCGGAAAGTACGAGCTTGGTGTCAGTCAGTCCAGCGAAATCATGCAGCACAGGGGCGTGCGCTACATTGGCGCACTGCCAGCACCCCATCAGTTGGAGACGCGCTATCAGGTAGCTGCGCTGAAGGGCAGCCCGGCGGGCGCGCTGCTCGCCAGCTTCCTCGGTGGAGAATCCGGCCGCGTTGCCAGTCGCGACACCGGCTTTGCGCAAGCGCGTTAGTATCCAGAAGGTGCACTCAGAACAAACTGACTTCTTCAATAAATATCAGGAGACCGAGATGAGTCACCCATCCATCGGAAAGCGCAGCAAGGCCATGCTGCTCAGCCTGGGTGAAAAATCCTCGCCCGCAGACAAGCCTCTTCCGTTTCCCGAAAAGGGCCGGTAAGGAAACTGTCGTCACAAGCACTTGCTATGGCTAGAAAGATCATTCGCGGTTTCCGTGGCATGGGTATCACGCTGCTACTGGTCTGCGCCGCTTTCACTGCCGCACAGGCGCGCGTGACCCGCATCGTCATCGACGAGGTGAAACCGATGCAGGCCGATCCACCTGGCGGCATCCTCACAGAACAGGTCGCCGGTCGCGCATTTGGTGAACTGGAGCCTGCTTCATCAGCCAATCGCATCATCAATGACATCACGATGGCGAGCGATGCAGACGGCAAGGTCCGCTACGTCGCCACGTTTGTCCTGACCAAGCCGGTGGATCTGGCAAAAGCCAGCGGCTTGATGTGGCACGAAGTCCCGAATCGCGGCTTGCGTCGTCCCAATGTGCCGGCAGAACGCGCCAATGGCGACATTGATCTCACGAGCGCCTGGCAGGGCGACAACGCAGGGGCAACAGCGGTTCGCGCGACGGCTGAAGTTGACAAACCACACTGGCTCCAGTTGCCAATGGCGCGCAACAAAGATGGATCACCGGTTGCGGGACAGGTGTTTGGACGCATCGTCAATCGCTCCGGACAGAATTCTCAAGCGCTCATTGTTCAGAGCAACCCGGTTCCCTACAAGCCTGCGAGCCTTGACACGCGCGCGTCTCGCCTGGTGTCGCGCGCGGCCGAATCGACCCGGGGCGAGGTCATCGGAGAGTTTGAAATCGCCTCAGCGGATTGGGCCTGGGCACGCTGCGATGCCACGCATCCGTTCCCGGGAACGCCCGACGCAAGCCAGATTTGTCTGAAAAGCGGCTTTGATCCCAAGCGTCTGTATCAGGTGACATTCACCTCCCACGATGCCTACGCGCTTGGCATCGGCTTTGCTGCGTGGCGCGACGTCGGGCGATTCTTCAAAACGGCTCGCAGTGACGACTTGGGAACACCCAACCCGGTGGCCGGGGCGGTGACGCACAGCATTGGCCGTGGTGTCTCGCAATCGGGGAATTTTCTGCGCGGATGGCTGCATCTGGGCTTCAATCAGGACGAAGCCGGCAAGCAGGTGCATGATGGACTGTGGCCCATCATCGCGGGCCGCCGCATCGCGCTGAATTTCCGATGGGCGCAGCCCGACGGCGTTCTCGAGTTGTATCAGGCTGGCAGTGAGGGCCCTCAGTGGTGGCTGCCCGAGGCAGATCCCTTGCGTGACACGCCCGCCGCCGGCTTGCTAGAGCGTTGCGCGCAAAGCCGGACCTGCCCGAAGATCATGGAGCACTTTGGTTCAGCCGAGGTCTGGGCGCTCAAACTCACGCCGGAGTGGATAGGTACCGATGCCCGCAGGGATCTGCCGCTGCCGCCCAATGTTCGCCGCTACTACATCGGCAGTTCGACCCATGGTGGTGGCGCCGGTGGCTTCAACTCCAGTCTGCCAGGCGTCGGTTTGCCGACATCGGGACCATCGTGCCCCGGCAATAACTACGGCACCGGCGTACTGCCAGCCAATCCGGTGCCGCATACAGAGACCGTCAACGCCTTGCGCGTTCACTTTCGAAATTGGGTCATGCGCGGCGTGGAGCCTCCACCGAGTCGGTGGCCGAAGCTGGCCGATGGCACTCTGGTTCCGGCAAACAAGCGGGCCCTCGGTTTTCCGACACTACCAACGCTGCGGCCAACGATCCCCGAGCCGGACTTCATCATGCCGGTCATTGACTATGACTGGGGAGCGCAATTCAACCCCGTGGATGGCTCCGGTGTCGCAGCCAACGCGCCACCACCCATTCGCCAGGTGCTCGGTATGTATGCCCCCAGGGTGGATGCTGACGGCAACGAATTGGGCGGTGTGCCGGTGGTGTTGCTCGATGCACCTCTTGGCAGCTATCTGGGCTGGAATGTCACCGCCGATGGCGCGCGCCCCTTCCACGCCGGACAGATTTGCAATTACGTTGGCGGGATGCTTCCCTTCGCCCGCACCGAGTTTGAGCGGCGTGCCAACAGGGACCCGCGACCTTCGCTACAGGAGCGCTATCTCTCCCATTCGGGCTATGTTGAGGCTGTGCGCAAAGCCGCTTCACGGGCGCAGGCAGAAGGGTTCTTATTGCCAGATGATGCAGCAGCACTGGTTCGCGCGGCACAGGACAGCATGGTGCTGCGCTGAGCGCAGCCTTATTCCCTTGAGGAATTCAAGACAAATCGAATTGTGCTAATTTCTTCGCCGTTATAACTAGCGAGGAGAACACGCATGAGATCGATTTCGGTAGTCTGGACGCTGGCCGCCAGCTGCGTTGCGGCGATGACACTGGCAGCTGCGCCGGCCTGGGCACAAAACGTCAAGGTGACACCGCTCGGCGGTCAGGATGGCGAGTTCTGCGCTCAGGACAGGGCGATGATCTTCGAGGATCCGAATGGCACGCGCATACTTTATGACGCTGGTCGCACGGTCGCCGGACCCAATGACCCGCGCCTGGGCAAGATTGACATCATCCTGGTCAGTCACATGCATGGCGATCACCTGGGCAACGCCCACAACAAGGAACCCAATTCGGGCAGCTGTGCCAAGCCGGATGTTTCGGTGTCGGCCCTGCCGAACTCGAACTCGGTGAACATCGCGCTGGCCAAGAAGGCAAAGATAGTGACCGGCAGCGAAATGCCGCCGTTTTTCGCTGCCAGGCTCAGGGCCAATGGTGGCAATCCGATGGATTCGATCCTCGCGCGTTTCGGCGGCAGCGTGAAGCTCGCTGGCGTGACGATTGCGACGGTGCCTGCCCTGCACAGCAACGGCCTCGATCCGGACTATATCGGTGGTGAGTTAGGCAAGAACATGACCGATGCAGGCATCGCCGGCTACGTCGGCGAGGCGACGGGTTATGTGCTGAAGTTCAGCAACGGTCTCGTGGCCTACCTCTCCGGTGATACCGGCATCATGGCCGCGCAGGAAAAAGTTGTGCGCGACTACTACCATGCAAAGCTCGCCGTCATGAACATCGGCGACAACTTCACCACCGGCCCGACCGAGGCGGCCTATGTCATCAACGATCTGGTCAAACCCAATTCGGTGATCGCCTCGCACGCCAACGAAGTGGCAACCACCGGCGGCAAAGTGCTGACCGGGAGCAAGACCGAGGCTTTCATCAAAGCCGTCAAGGTGCCGGCCCACATACCACTGAGCGGCAAGACCATGGAATTTGACAGTCTCGGAAAGTGCGTCGCTGGCTGCTGAGCAGGCCTGCCGACAAGCTTTACCGACTCACGGCGGCGCCTCCGCCGCGCCATCAATGGCGTGGCGCTGCAACGCCCGCGCGACAAAACCCGAGGCCTTCATCTCCTGCACAAATTGGCTGGCATAGGCTAGCGCCGCCGCGTCACGGCCTTTGGGCACAGCCATGGCCTGATGGATGACCATGAAGCGCCCGTCCAGCAGTCGCAACCCCGGCAGGCGCCTGGCATCCGCTTGAAGCTGCTGCTTCACCCCGGCAGCTACTTCGATCCTGCTGGCGACCATCATGTCGGTGACGGCTGGTGATGTCTCTGCGCGCAAGATCCTGGCCTTCTTCAACTCGCGTGTCAGGTAAAGATCGTACGCACTGCCACGACCGACAACGACGCGCACCCCATCCCGATCAACTTCTTCATTGCGACTGATGGCAGAGTCCTGTGACACCAGATAGGCGCCTTCAATCACCACATAGGCGGGGGTGAAATCGATGTCCCCCGCGCGCACGGGATCGATGGCGAAGAATCCGATGTCCCACGCCTTGGCGCTGATGCCCTCCACAACCTTGCCGGCTGCTGAATACAAAACCAACTCGACCGGCACACCGAGTCGACTGCCCAACTCAAGCGCCAGATCGACCGATACGCCACGCGGCTCTCCCGTGACCGCATCGCGGGTCGCAAGAATCGGGTTGCCCAGGTTGATGGCTGCGCGCAATGTCCCCGAGGGCGCCAGCGCAGGGCGCCCAGTAGCAGCGGGAGTCATCGCCGATGGTGCGAGCGTGGTGATGGAACAGGCACCGAGCAACGCCGCCGCGGTGATCATGGTGAACAGATGGTGCATAAGTCAGTCCACATTTACATGCAATTTGCATGGCGAAGTGTATTGCAGTGCGTTCTGACGCGAGCTTGCTCCAGCTACCGCAACGCGGTCGTCAGCAAGACAAGCCAAGGGATCGAGATTGTGCAGGTAGTAAGGGATTCATTGATCTGAGTCAATCTTAGGCCTGAATGCGCGTCAGGACTGAACACCGGCAGGCGCACACTGGCCCGACAACTGCACTTCGTACGCATGAAACTTCGTGACTATCCATCGTGGTCGATCAAAGCAAAAGTGACTTTGACTACTTTGGTCATACTTTTGGCCAGCATCTGGTCGCTGGCGTTCTACGTCAGCAAGACCATGCGCGAGGATATGGAGCGCCTGCTTGGCGATCAGCAGCGCGCCACAGTGGCACTGGTCGGCGCTGAAATCGCATCCAATTTCAAAGAGCGCATGGATGCGCTCAAAGGCGTTGCACTCGGCGTGGAGCCCGGCCTGCTCAATGATCCGGCGAGATTGCAGAAGGTCATAGAACAGCGTCCTGTGCTTCAGGTGCTTTTCAATGCTGGCGTCTTTGTCACGCGCGCTGATGGAACCGCGATAGCGGAGTTGCCGCTGATCGGACGGATCGGCCTGAACTACCTGGACCGCGATCACGTTGCGGCTGCGCTGACCGAAGGCAAGGCCACCGTGGGCAGGCCAACGATAGGCAAGACGGTGCGTGCCGCGAGTTTCGCCATCACCGTGCCCCTTCTTGATGCACAAGGGAAAGTAGTGGGTGCGCTAAGCGGCGCCTCCGACCTGAGCAAGCCAAACTTTCTTGCGGACATCAATCAGAGCCACTACGGCCTGAGTGGCGGCTATCTCGTGATCGATCCCAAGAGCAGGCAAGTTGTCCTTGCAACCGCCAATAACAAAACACTCGTGATGCAGCCGATACCGGCTCCCGGCGTCAATCCGGTGCTGGATCGGCGACTGCTGGGATTTGACGGGACCGCCGTCAATGTCAGCTCCCGCAACATCGAGGTATTGACCTCTTCAGCGCGCATTCCGATAGCGGGCTGGTTCGTGATTGCGACCCTGCCAACGCAGGAGGCCTTTGCACCCATCCGCAGCATGCTGGAACGCATCGTCGGTGCATCCGTCCTTCTCACACTGCTTGCCGGCGCTTTGGCGTGGTCGCTTCTGAAACGTCAACTGACACCGATGCTGAGCACGGCCAGGGACCTGACCGCCCGCCTGGAGTCAGACCAGAATCTGCAACCCTTGCCAATTGCCCATCGGGACGAGATTGGTGATCTGATCGGGGGCTTTAATCGCCTGCTTGAAATGTTGCGGCACCAGCAAGCTGCGTTGCAGGAAAGTGAATTCCGCTGGAAATACGCTATCGAAGGGGCGGGTGACGGCCTTTGGGACTGGAACGTGCCCGAGCGCACCGTGTTTTATTCAAGCGCGTGGAAAGAAATGCTCGGCCATTCAGAAGATGAGGTTGGCAACGGTCTGGAGGAGTGGCAGAAGCGCATTCATCCCGAGGACATAGCCCATGCGAGCGCCGCGGTGCAGGCCTATCTCGACGGCAAGGCGCCGACCTACGTCAGCGAACACCGCATCCGCTGCAAGGACGGCAGCTACAAGTGCGTTCAGGGTCGCGGCACGGTGGTCAGTCGCGATGACGCAGGAAAGCCTTTGCGCGTGATCGGTACGCAAACCGACATCACCGAGCGCAAGCGCGTCGCAGCAGAACTCGAACAGCACCGCCATCATCTGGAAGAACTTGTTCTGGTGCGCACCGCCGAGCTGGCCTCAGCACGGGACCAAGCCGAAGCAGCGAATCGGGCCAAGAGCGTCTTTCTGGCCACGATGAGCCATGAGCTGCGCACGCCGATGAACGGCATCATGGGCATGACCAACCTGGCCCTTGGCCGGGCGAACGACGCGACCCAGATTGAGTGGCTCAACAAGGGGATGAGTGCAGCGCGGCATCTGATGAATATTCTGAACGATCTGCTGGACATGTCCAAGATCGAGGCCGACCTGCTGACCCTGGAAGACCATGACTTCCGCCTGATCAGTGAGCTTGCGGACGCACTTGCCATGCATCAGGAAACTGCACAGGCGAAAGGTCTGCAGCTGACCACCTGCGTTGCCTCAGGCGTGCCCGATTGCTTGTGTGGAGATGCGCAGCGTCTGCACCAGATCCTGCACAACTTTGTGGGTAACGCCATCAAATTCTCGGCGCGCGGACAGATCACGGTGCAAGCCAGTGTGGTTGAAGAGGACTCCCTGAGTGTGCTGCTGCGACTGGAGGTCGCAGACCAGGGCATCGGCATCAGTGCGCAGCAACAGGAGCGCCTGTTTCATGCATTCATTCAGGCCGACGATTCCGTCAGTCGCAGGTATGGCGGCACCGGCCTCGGTCTGGTCATCGCACGCCGACTGGCCAGGCTGATGGGGGGTGACGCGGGTGTGGTCAGTCAGGAGGGTGCAGGCAGCACCTTCTGGGCCACCGTGCGACTGAGAAAGCGTGCGCCGAAGCAGGCGCAGGCGGACCCGCCGACGGCTGAGTTCAACCGGGGTCGGGTGGCACGCGAGGCCTTGAAGCACCAGTTTGCCGGAACGCGTGTCATCGTGGCCGAAGACGATCTGATGAATCAGGAGATTGCTGGCATCCTGCTGAACCAGGCCGGTCTGATAGCCGATATGGCCATCAACGGGCAGCAGGCGCTTGCGTTGGCGCGCGCCGGTGGTCATGCCTTGATCATGATGGACATGAACATGCCGGTGATGAACGGACTGGACGCCACCCGGGCGATCCGGCAGTTGCCGGGCTTGGGCAACCTTCCCATCCTGGGAACCACGGCCAGTGCATTGGACGACGACCGACTGGCCTGTCTGGCCGCCGGCATGAGCGACCACATCAGCAATCCGGTGGACCCCGATGTGCTTTATCCGATCCTGCTGAAGTGGCTGGCCGAAACCTGATTTACCGGCATTGGGTCTTAAACTGAGGCCATGACTTCCACCGTTCACGGCATGCTCGACGCGCAACAAACAGCCGATGCGCTGCCCTACCGTTTGCTGGCACTCGAAATCGAAGCCCTGCTGCAAGACCCCAGCGTGGATGTGCCGCCACGCATTGTGCAAGCCCTGCACGGCGGCGGCAGTCTGTTTGTGATGCCGGCAGCCGATGCCCGCGTGGCGATCACCAAGCTGATCAGTTTCATCCCCGGCAATGCGCAGCGCGGCCTGCCCACCATTCAGGGCGACATCGTCGTGTTTGATGTGCAGACTGGTCAGCGCATCGCCTTGATCGACGGACCCACGGTGACGGCGCGGCGCACAGCGGCGCTGTCTTTGCTGGCAGCGCAAAAGCTGGCACGGCGCCGCGATGGCCCGATGCTGATCGTTGGCGCAGGCGTGCAGGGCAAAGCGCATATGGAAGCTTTTCACGCTGGTCTTGGCGTGCAGGAGTTCCGCGTGGCTTCGCGCAGCCCGGCGAGTGCCGAAGCGCTGGTGAAGCATGCGAAGGCGCTGGGCCTTCAGGCGCGCCGTGTGATGGATCCCAACGCTGAACTGGCCAGCTGCTCGCTGGTGGTGAGCACAACGCCGGCACAACAGGTGGTGCTGACTTCCCGGCCTCGCAGCGATGCCTTTGTAGCGGCGGTGGGTGCCTTCACGCCCCGCATGGTGGAGTGGTCAGCCGAGGTCTGCCAGCACCTGGCTCACACGGGCACGCTGCTGGTGGACACGCGTGACGCCGACCACGAAGCTGGCGACCTGCTGCAAGCCGGCATCGATGTCAGCGCATTGCCGACGCTGGCCGATGTGGTGGGCCAAACCGCCGCCTGGCAAAAAGCCACGCGCCCGGCAGACGGACCGGTGTTTTTCAAGAGCTGCGGTTGGGGTGGCTGGGACCTGGC
>JBAXNI010000023.1:0-30170 GCA_037133835.1 Comamonadaceae bacterium
AATCCGCCGCTTCCGTAATTGGGGCGTACCGGTTCGATTCCGGTCTCGGGCACCAAGCGATCCCATTACACTAATCCCATGTCAAGCTATAACCACCCCCTAGAGATTCATGTCCATGGTCAGGTGACTTTACGCCCCGAAGTCGTGTTTGGCCAGTTGCAGGACGCCCTCAAACCGATCTGGAAGTACGCCGGAGCCCGTTCCCTGGCCGAGGCCGCAGAGAGTTCCTACGAAGATGAGCCGGGCATCAAGTTCGATCCTCAGGGGCATTTATTGCAAATGTGCTGGACCGTGGAGGGCGACGACGATTTCCGCCAGACGCTGGATGAAATGTGCATGAACCTCAATGAGTTGGCGCAAACCGGCGCCGCCATAGAAGTTACTTTTTATGACACTGAATTTGAGGACGACGAGGATGCGGACGAGTCCGACATCGAGTCGCGCGATGATTTTGTCATGCTCTTTGTCGGTCCCGATCCAGCGGCGATCATGCAAGTGCAGCGGGATCTGCTGGTGCAGGATGTCGTGAATCTGATGGAGCGCCACTTTGACGGCGCCGAGTTGGGTGGTGTGGTGACGGAAATCGACAAACTGTTCGGCCAGCGCTTTGATGAACTGGTCAACTCACTGCAACTCGGCAAGCCGCCGCGTGGTTCCAGCGGTGGTCATGGTGGCTCCGGTCACGGCGGCGGCCGCAAGCCGCGTCATCTGCACTGACGCGGCCGCAGACCCGACTCAGGCCGCCTTGGCCTTGACCATGTACTTGCCAAGTTCTGCCTTGGCAATGGAATTGCGGTGAACCTCGTCAGGCCCATCGGCAAAGCGTAGAGTTCGGGCATTGGCATAGCTGTAAGCCAGCGGGAAGTCGTCGCACATGCCGCCGCCACCATGAGCCTGGATGGCCCAGTCGATGACCTGGCAGGCCATGCTGGGCGCCACCACCTTGATCATGGCGATTTCGTTCTTGGCAAACTTGTTACCGGCAATATCCATCATCCAGGCTGCCTTGAGTGTGAGCAAGCGCGCCATGTCAATCTTGCAACGCGCTTCAGCGATGCGTTCCTGAGTCACGGTTTGCGCGGCAATCGGTTTGCCAAAGGCAACCCGCAGGGAGGAGCGCTTGCACATCAGTTCCAGTGCTCTTTCGGCCAGACCAATCAGGCGCATGCAGTGGTGAATGCGTCCCGGGCCAAGGCGACCCTGGGCGATCTCGAAGCCGCGTCCTTCGCCCAGCATGATGTTGCCAACCGGGACCCGGACATTCTCAAACAACACTTCCATGTGGCCGTGGGGTGCATCGTCGTAGCCCATCACGTTGAGAGCGCGAACCACCGTCAGGCCAGGGGTTCCAGCGGGCACGATGATCATGCTTTGTTGCGAGTGGCGCGGCGCATCGGGGTTGGTCTTGCCCATGGTGATGAAGACAGCGCAGCGCGGGTCACCCGCGCCTGATGTCCACCATTTGCGCCCATTGATCATGTAGTCGTCGCCCTGACGCTCAATGCGGGTCTGGATATTGGTGGCATCGCTGGATGCGACCTCGGGTTCTGTCATGGCAAAGGCGGAGCGGATCTTGCCTTCCAGCAGGGGTTTAAGCCAGCGCGCCTTGTTGGCTTCAGAGCCATAACGGGCAATCGTTTCCATGTTGCCGGTGTCAGGCGCCGAGCAGTTGAAGACTTCGCTCGACCACATGACGTGTCCCATGATTTCGGCCAGCGGGGCGTATTCCTGGTTCGTCAGGCCGGCGCCGTCATAGCCGGAAGCTGCCGCGCTGTCGACCGGCAGGAACAGGTTCCACAAGCCCGCTGCCTGTGCCTTGGGCTTGAGATTTTCGATCAGTTGCAGTGGTGTCCAGCGTTTACCGGCAGCTGTGTTGGCGGCAATTTCCGCGTGGTACGCGCCTTCGGAAGGGTAGATGTAATCCTCCATGAAAGCTTGCAGCCTGACTTGCAGGTCTTTGGTCTTGGGTGAATAGTCGAAATCCATGATGTCTCCGTTAAGTTGATGTGTCTGTGATCGGCCAGCGCCGGGCCGCCCCAAGCAGGCCGACGGCCCCCTCGGGGGGCAGTGAAGCGCACGCAGTGGCGAACGTGGGGGTCATTTCTGTGCGAATTTCCAGGCCATTTGCGCCAGGGGCTTGACGCCGGCGGCGGAACTAACCGCCTGCGCACTGGCGGCAGTTCCGGCTTCAACGCGCTTTGCAATCCCTTGCAAAATGGCAGCAATGCGGAACATGTTGTAGGCCATGTAAAAACTCCAGTCGGCCTTGAGTGCCTGTGGCGTGGCCAGGCCAGTGCGGTCGCAGTACAGGCGGATGTATTCTTCTTCGGTCGGGATACCCAGACTGGCAACATCAAGGCCCCCAATGCCGCGAAATGAGCCCGGCGGAATATGCCATGCCATGCAGTGGTAGCTGAAATCGGCCAGCGGGTGACCGAGCGTGGAGAGTTCCCAGTCCAGCACCGCCATAATGCGCGGCTCGGTCGGGTGAAACATCAGGTTGTCCAGCCGGTAGTCACCATGCACGATGCTGACCAGCTCATTGGTGCGGGCCATCTCCGGGATGTGCTGCGGCAGCCATTGCACGAGCAGGTCCATCTCGCGTGTGGGTTGCGACATCGGCCCGGCACCGTCCGCGGAGGCGGCATACTGCTTGCTCCAGCGGGCGATCTGGCGTTCGAAGTAGTTACCTGGTTTGCCATAACCGGCCAGTCCACGCTCGGCGAATTTGACGCTGTGCAGTGCCGAAATGACGCGGTTCATTTCCTTATAGATTGCAGTGCGCTCCCCGGTGCTCATCCCGGGCAGGCTCTGATCCCACAGGATGCGTCCGGGCATGAACTCCATGACGTAGAAGGCGCGCCCGATCACCGACTCGTCCTCGCACAGGCAGTACATGCGTGGCACGGGTACGTCGGTGCCATAGAGGCCACTCATGACCGCAAATTCGCGCTCTATCGCGTGCGCCGAGGGCAGCAATTTGGCGACCGGGCCGGGCTTGGCGCGCATCACGTAATGTTGCGCAGGCGTAATCAGCTTGTAGGTTGGATTGGACTGGCCGCCCTTGAAGGACTCAACGCTCAAGGGTCCGCCAAAGCCAGGCAGGTGCTGTTCCAGCCAGTTTGAAAGCGCATCAACGTCAAAGGCCTGGGCTGGGGATACCGGGCGCGTGCCGACGAAATGATCAAAATCGCTCATGGTGTTGTCATCATCCGGTAAGTTCAGGTGTCTGCTTCAATGATGCGCATCAGGGCTTCTCGGTTGCGAATGACCAGACCGCCCGGCTCGATCCGGATCGCCTCTTCGCGCTCCATCGACTTGAGTTCCTGATTGACGCGTTGTCTGGAGGCGCCAAGCAACTGGGCCAATTCCTCCTGTGCCAACTGCAGCCCGATGCGCATCTCGGTGCCGTTGCTCAGCGACGGGATGCCGTAGCTGCGCAGCAGGTGCAGCAGCTGTTTGGCAAGGCGCGCCCGCAGCGGCAAGGTGTTGAGGTCCTCGACCAGTCCGTAGAGCTGGCGTATTCGCCTGGCGTGCAGTCGTAGCAAGGCCTCGTACAACTCTGCGTGCAGTGCCAGTATCTTCTTGAAGTCCGCTCTGGCGACGCACAAAATGGTGCTGTCGCCGTGCGCATAGGCATCGTGCGTGCGCCGGTCGCCGTCGAAGATGGCGACATCGCCAAACCAGATGCCTGGCTCGACGTAGGTCAGCGTGATCTGCTTGCCGGAAATCGAGGTCGAACTGACCCGCACGGCGCCGCGCGCACAGGCAATCCACTCTTGCGGCTGCTCGCCGCGAGCCGTGATGAGCTCGCCGTCCTTGTAGCGTTTGACATAGGCGCATCGCAGAATATCGTGCCGTAGTGAGGGTGAAAGTGCTGAAAACCAGCGACCAGAATTGATTGCTTCGCGTTCTTCGATGGTAAGAATAGGGTCGTCCATGGGCTGTCTTGTGGGTGACTGAAAACAGATCCATTGTCGCGCTGGTGACGAAAGCTCGCCGCCAGGCTTGTCGCATGCGTGTCTGCGGGAAGCGTGGTGCGGCAGTCACGTCGAAAGACGAGAACCATTAAACTTGACACAATCAAACTGGAAGTACCAGGGATCGCGACCGATTCGCCAGGGCGACGAGTCCGACAGTGACCGGGCTTTCAACATACTCTGCCGGGGTTGAACAAGATGAAACTTAAAGAAGTCAGTACAGACAACAACGTTCTTCTGATTGAGCTTAACGAAGCTAGTCTGGATGCCAGCAATGCGCGTGAGTTCAGGGACGCCATACAGCTCATGATGCGTGAACGGACACGGGTCGTGCTGGACATGGAGGGAGTCAAGTTTGTTGACAGCTCCGGGCTGGGCGCACTGATTTCCTGCTTGCGCTTGCTCAACGGCAGAGAAGGCGATTTCAGGCTCTGTGCCATGTCCAAGCCAGTGCGAGCGCTTTTTGAACTGATGCGCATCGACCGGGTTTTCAATATCCACAATACGCGCGAAGAAGCCGTCCGTTCCTTTGCCTGAACCGCAATATTGGCGACTTTGGATGCTGGGCTTGCATTCATGATGCGCTTCTCTCCTGGCGCTTGGGGACGACCATGGGTCCTGGCTCTGCTGGCATGGTTTTGTCTGTCATGTCCACCGCAGGTGGTTGCAGGACAGGTGTCGGATCGTGTCAAGGCAGCCAAGGCGTTGCGCGTCTGTATCTGGCCGGAATACTATGGCATTACCTTTCGCAATCCCCGCAATCGACAACTCGATGGCATCGATATTGACCTTTCCATCGAATTTGCCAGGGACCTCGGCGTGCGGCTGGAGTACGTCGAATCCTCCTTTGCCAAGCTGATTCCTGATCTGCTCGATGATCGATGCGATGCTGCCATGTTTGCGGTCGGCATCACAGCGCAGCGTCAGCAATCGTTGAAATTCACGCAGCCCTACCTTCAAAGCGACATCTATGGCATGACCACCCGATCCAGCCGCAGCATCAGGAGTTGGGAAGATATAGACAAGCCAGGGATCCAGGTCGCGGTTCAGGCTGGAACCTTTATGGAACCCGTGATGGCGGCTGCCCTCAGGCAGGCCAAACTGGTTGTGATTCGACCACCGCTGACGCGCGAGCAGGAGCTTGAATCGGGTCGTGTCGATGTTTTCATGACGGACTACCCTTATAGTCGGCGCCTGATGGCCAGTGCCGACTGGGTGCGTCTGGTTTCTCCGCCCAGGCCGTTCAGCATCATTCCGTATGCGTACGCTGTCAGACCAGGTGACCCTGAGTGGCTGGCACTGCTTGATCAGTTCGTAGCACGCATCAAGGATGATGGCCGCCTTGAAAAGGCAGCCAGGAAGTACGGCTTGAGCGAAATTGTTGTTGCGAAATAAAGTCATCGTGTCGGATCAAATTGCGCCGGCGGCATCGCCCCTGAAGGTTTGGCTGAACGGCAATCATCTGATTGGCGTCGCCTGCTTGCTGGCGGCCCTGGTGATGACGCTGAGCCTGGGTTTCATCGACCTGGTGAAGAGCGAAAAGCGGTCGGAAAATCTTTTGGAATTGCAGCAGTTGGCCAAGCTGATGGCGCGCCAGTCTGCCACCGACATCAGTGCCGTGGAGTCGATGCTGCTCGTGTTGGCGTCGGCCGATCGTGACTTGCGTGATCCGCGTGAGCCGGGTCAGTTCGATCCGCTGATTGCCAGCGTGGTGCGCAGTTACCCTCAATTGAGGAGCGTCTCGGTACTCAACGAAGAGGGTCGTGTGCTGGCAAGCAGTTCGTCTGGCAATGCTGGCGTTCAGGTCAAGTTGGCTGTGTTTGGTGCAGCACCGCTTGATGCCTCCAGGGTGGTGATAGGCCAGATGCTTGAGGGGCGGGACCTTGCTGACCTTGCACCCAGAGCACCGGGCTCCTCCAGATTGAATGTGTTGCCGATGCTGGTTCGATTGACTACACCGGCCGGTCAGGGTCAGATGCTGGTGGCGCTGATCAACGCAGACTATTTCAGCTCGGTGTATGAGGCCTCGGCCAACGATCCGACCGTGCGCATTGCGCTGGTCAGCTACGACGGCGAGCTTCTGGTCGCGACGAGCAATACAGTGCGTGCCATCGGCAGTTCACTGCGTCAGCTTCGGTTGTTTACCGAATTCTTCCCGAGCAGGGAGTGGGGCCGCTATGTTGGTGCTGGTATGGACGATCAAAACGTGTCAACCGCATTTTCCATGCTGCCACAGTGGCCGATGGCTTTGATCGTGGAGTCCTCACTCAGCGACGTCATGCGCGAGGTGACGAAGGTTGAGAGATGGACGCTGAGCCTGGCTTCGGCTGCCTTGCTGGTGATTCTGGCATTGACACTGCTGACAACGCGAAGTCTGAAGCGCCACCAGTCGATCAATGAGGGGCTGCATCAGACGGTGTATGCAAGCGAAGCTCGCCAGCGCGCCATGTTCGATTCTTCCATCGACGGCATACTGACGGTCGACTCGGGTGGTCGCATTGTGGCCATCAATCCGGCGGCGCAGAGCATGTTCGGGCGAACGGATGCTGAGGTTGCAGGCAGACTACTGCACGAGTTCATGGTGCCAACGCACTTGCGGCAGTACCACCAGGAAGGTCTGGAGCGCTATCTGAAAAGCGGGGACGGTCCGGTGATGGCGCGTCTGAACCGGCGCATCGAAACCGTGGGCATGCGTGCCGATGAAAGTGTCTTCCCGATCGAATTGACGATTGTTCCGCTGCAGGTTCAAGCGCAGGTGTTTTTTACCGTTTCAGTACGAGATATCAGCGAGAAGAAGGAGAACGAAAGGGAAAAGGCCGATCTGTTACTGAAGTACCGGGAACTGACCACCGACCTGGAACGCCAAAAGATGGCACTTGACGAGCACGCCATCGTCGGCATTGAGGATGTTGAAGGAACCATCATCTACGCCAACGACAAACTGGTCCGGATTTCCGGTTTTGCCCGAGAGGAATTGCTGGGCAAGAAGTACTACGAGTTTCGCGAGCGCTTGAATCCGGTTGCGTATGCCGAAATGCGCTCTGCCCATGCCGTCGGGTCCATCTGGCATGGCGAGTTGTCGCTGCGTCGGCGTGATGGCGGCAAGTACTGGGTTTCAAGTACCACAGTTCCAGTGCCGAACCAGGATGGCAGCATCCGGCAATACATAACGATACAAACCGACATTTCCCAGCTTCGGCAGGCTGAAATCGCCTTGGCCCAGGCCAGTGAACGTGAGCTGGAAATTGGCACCCGAATCCAGCAGTCACTGTTGGCGGCGAGTCCGTTGCTGAAGTTGAGCGACCTGTGGATGAGCAGTTTCAACCAGGCATCCAAAGGAATCGACGGTGACTTTGTCGAAGTGATTCAAGTTGGGAAGGATTGCGTCGACATCATCGCAGGCGATGTCATGGGCAAGGGGGTGCCGGCGGCCTTGATGGGTGCAGCCACCAAATTGCAGTTCAGCCGTTCCCTGGCGGAATTGCTGGCAACCCAGGAATCAGGACAGGAAGCACCGCAGCCGATCGCCATTGTGTCCCTGGTACACCATGCCATGACACCGCATCTGCAGGCACTGGAAGCCTTCGTCACACTGTCTTACATCCGGATTGATCGGGCGCACAAGGTCATCACGTGGGTTGGTTGTGGTCACGAGGAATCGCTGGTGATTCATTCCGATGGCCAGACCCGTTTGTTGCCTAACCAGCATCCCCCATTGGGTGTCCTGGATCGGGTTGACCTTGTTCAGGGTCAGGTGCCACTGGCCGCCGGCGACGCCTTGTTCCTGTGCTCTGACGGTTTGGCGGACGCTGTCCTGCCCAGCGGAGAGAGGATCGGACGGGATTTAATCAACCAGACAGTGCGCAGACTGGTGCGGGAACACTCCACTCCCGGGGCGGTATTGCACTGTTTGCGCCGGGACCTTCTGCCGAGCGATGTCAGCATTAATGATGATGTATCTCTGCTGCTGGTGATGCAGCCGCCGGAGAACAGCCGCAGGGTGCGCTGCGAATTGGCGGTTGACATGAAATCCTTGCGCGCGTTTCGTGAGTTTGTAACACGGCAGGCCGTGCGCGCCGGGATGACGGAAGCCGATACAGCGATCTTCGAAGTGGCCAGTGTGGAAATCTTCACCAATATCATTCGTCATGCCCGAGGATTGCTGGCGGGAGCGCCAGTCGAACTGGTGGCGCATTCCTTGGGCCAAGAATTCATTCTGGAGGTTATCCATCTCGGCAATGCATTTACGCCTCCCGAAGAAATTGTCGAAACCAACTTCGACATTTTCCCGGAAGGTGGTTTTGGCTTGATGATTATTCGCAATGCCTGCGACCGTGTTGAATACTTGCACCACATGGGTGTCAACACGATACGCATGAGTCGCTATATCGCGAGCTGATTTCCTTTTTCTCAGTCCTCTTCATGCAACAGGCTCAGGCCGATGGCACCTCGACGGCGCAACCAGGGGCTTGGGCGGTAGCGTGGGTCGCCATAAACGGTCTGCATGTTGAAGAGGACTTCGAGCACATTCGTCGGGCCGTACAGATTGCCCATTGCCAGCGGCCCCATCGGGTAGCCCAAACCGAGGGTAACTGCGGTTTCAAGATCACTTGGCGAACAGACACTTTGCTGGCACATGTCGCTGGCGATGTTGACGATGGTCGCCACCACACGTTGACTGACAAAGCCGCCGCTGTCCCGAATCACGCTGACGGCTTTGCCATCACGTGCCATCAAGGCGTGGGCCGCCTGGCGCATGTCGGAACGGGTTGCCGGGTTGGTCGCCAGCACCCGGCGTTTGGTACTGGTATCGTCTACCAGCATGTCGATACCGACAGTGCGCGTCGGGTCAAGCCGCTCCACGACCGCGACGGTAGTCACATCAAAGCCCAGCGGTGCGACCAGTGTCAGCGCCTGTGCTGAAGGCGCGGCGCCGGTCTCAATCCGGGCGCCCAGGTTCTTCAGCAGCAGCAACAGGTCGGCGCGCCGCGCTGCTCGCGGTGATAGCCACACTGGCGGCAACTCGTCCACCTGTGGTACGGGAGGCTCCGGACTAATCTGTGCCGCTCCGTTCACATAGCGGTAGAAGCCCTCGCCCATCTTCTTGCCAACAACACCACCGGCGAGTCGCTGCGCCGTGATGATGCTGGGTCGGTAGCGCGGCTCTTCAAAATACTGGTGGTAAATTGATTCCATGACCGGATGCGAAACATCAAGCGCGGTCAAGTCCATCAATTCAAATGGACCGAGCTTGAAACCGATCTGGTCCTTCAGAATGCGATCGATGGTGGCGAAATCGGCAACACCTTCGCTGACGATGCGCAGTGCCTCAGTGCCATAGCCGCGACCGGCGTGATTCACGATAAAGCCCGGACTGTCATTGGCCTGAACCGGTGTGTGCCCCATCTGCCTGGCATATGCCGCCAGATTGGCGCAGACACTGGCGCCGGTCTTGAGCCCGGCGATGACCTCCACCACTTTCATCAGGGGCACCGGGTTAAAGAAGTGAAAGCCCGCGAACTGTTGTGGTCGCTTCAGCCGGGCGGCAATCGCGGTCACTGAAAGGGAAGAAGTGTTCGTGACCAGGACGGCGCCTGGCGCAACGATGTTCTCCAGTTCAGTGAACAGGCTGACTTTGACATCCAGGCGTTCGACGATCGCTTCCACGACGAGGTCACATGCCGTCAATTCAGTCATTGAGTTGACACACTGAAGTCGCCCTTTGTACTGGGCAGTCTGCTCAGCAGTGAGACGACCCTTGTCGCGTAGCTTGTCCCATTGGGAAAAGACAGCAGCTTGGGCAGCGCGCGCAGTATCCGCTTGCATGTCGAACAGCAGGACAGTGCTGCCGGCTTGCGCTGCAATCTGGGCAATGCCGCGACCCATGGCACCGGCACCTACGATGCCGAGATTGGAAAATATTGGCTTCATGCGCCCAATTATGACTCGACACAAGTGCGACTCTTTGATTGCTGCGACCATGCCACAATGAACTTATTGACTGAATCCTATGGGCTGCGGGTGTGCGGCTCCAACCTTTGATTTGAAAATGTCATGACCATCAAACTATGCGGTTTTTCGGCCAGCAACTACTACAACAAGATCAAACTCCAGTTACTGGAGAAAGAGGTTCCGTTTGAGGAAGAACTGGTCTGGGTTGGCACTTCAGATGCGGCGCTGCTGCAGCGTTCCCCGCTCGGCAAGGTGCCTTTCCTGGACACGCCACAGGGGCCGATTTCGGAATCCGTGGCCTGCGCAGAATATATCGAGACAGTGTTTCCCCAGAACCACCTGTTACCTGCTGACCCTTACGCTGCGGCCAAGGTGCGCGAGCTGATCATTTACAGCGAACTGCATCTTGAACTGGTAGCGAGGCAACTTTATCCAGAGGCTTTTTTCGGTGGCAAAGTAAGCCAAGGTACCAAAGAAAGAACCTACAAACTGCTTGTCAAAGGTGTGGCCGGCTTTGCCCAACTGACACGGTTCACACCCTTTATCGCTGGATCGCAATTCACACTGGCTGATTGCGCTGCCATCGCGCATCTACCGCTGGTGGCCAGTGTCAGCAAGTTGATCTATGGTGAGGATGTGCTGGCGGCGTTGCCGCTGAAAGACTATCTGCGAGCGATGAATGAGCGCCCGAGTGTGCGCAAAGTCAACGCGGATCGCAAGGCCAACACCGAGCTTTTGATGACGCGCAGCGCATCAAAAAAATAGCCATTCGTTGTTTCACCGTCGAACCTGCAGCGCCCCGGGGTTGACGATATTGGTTGGCGTGCCCTTGATGAAATTGATGACGTTGTCAAAAGCTGCGCCAAAGTACATCTCATAACTGTTTTGTTCAACGTAGCCGATGTGTGGTGTGCAGATGCAGTTTTCGATTCGCAACAGGGCATGACCCTGCAAAATCGGCTCGGTCTCGAATACGTCGACTGCAGCCAATCCCGGGCGACCCCGATTGAGTGCACTGATAAGGGCTTCCGGTTCGATCAACTCGGCGCGCGAAGTGTTGACCAGCAGCGCGGTCGGTTTCATGCGCGCCAGATCGTCCAGCCGGACCGTACCACGGGTCTCATCCACCAGCCTGAGATGCAGAGTGAGTACGTCGCATTGCGAGAAAAAATCATCGCGATTTGACGCTACCGCAAAACCGTCCGACAGCGCCTTTTCGCGCGACGGGGCTTGTCCCCAGATGAGGACGTTCATGCCAAACGCTTTGCCATATTGAGCTACCATTTGGCCAATCTTTCCGTAGCCCCAAATGCCCAGCGTCTTTCCCTTGAGGACGACGCCCAAGCCAAAATTAGGTGGCATCGAACCGGCTTTGAGACCGGACTGTTGCCAGGCGCCGTGTTTCAGATTGCCAATGTATTGCGGCAGGCGCCGCATGGCGGCCATGATGAGAGCCCAGGTCAGTTCGGCTGCCGCGACCGGTGAGCCAGTCCCCTCCGCCACGGCAATGCCACGCTCGGTGCAGGCGCTGACATCAATGTGCGAGCCGACCCGACCGGTCTGCACAATCAGCTTGAGCTTGGGCAACTTCTCGATCAGAGAGCGTGGCATATGGGTACGCTCCCGGGTCAGCACAATGACGTCAGCATCCTTGAGTCGAAAGGAAAGCTGACCCAGGCCTTTTACCGTGTTGGTGTAAACCTTGGCCGCGTAGGGTTCGAGCTTGACAGCACATTCGAGCTTGCGAACTGCGTCCTGGTAATCATCAAGAATCACAATATTCATAGGTTGATATTGTGCCTTGGCATTTTCCCGGTGCCGGGCCGGCGCGGCAGAATCAGTGCAGTGCTGCCAGTCTATCAAGTTCAGCGCAGACATCGGCCATGCTGCCGGAGATGGTCATGCGGCCAACCTGCATCGGTGCCTGACCTGCTTCGAGAATGCGCACCACTCGCAGTGGTTTGTGAATCGATGGCTTCGCCGGGCGTTGAACTGGTGCGACCCGTTGTCCTGGCAACTGTCTGGACACCGGCGTGGGCCTGAGAGTGCACCACCAAGTGCGCAGTGGTGACAAGAGGCCGGGAACGGCAAACAGGGCGGTACTCATCTGAAATTCTTCCATCGCAACAGCATGCGTGTTTACATCAACATGGTGTTGCGAATCAGGCCAACGGCCAGTCCTTCAATTTCAAAGGGGTCGCCGGGCTCAACCACAATGGTCTGGTAATCCGGGTTTTCGGGGTGCAGTTCGATCAGGTTCTTGTTGCGCTTGAAGCGCTTGACTGTTACTTCGTCGCCCAGGCGGGCCACCACGATCTGCCCGTTCTTGGCGTCCTTGGTGGACTGCACTGCCAGCAGGTCACCGTCCATGATGCCGGCGTCGCGCATCGACATGCCACGCACCTTGAGCAGGTAGTCGGGCTTGCGCTGGAACAGACTGCTCTCCAGGTAATAAGTCTGATCGATGTGCTCCTGCGCGAGAATCGGGGAGCCGGCGGCAACGCGTCCAATCAGAGGCAGGGCGAGTTGCGCCAGACTAGGAAGTTGGAAGGAGTATTGCTTGTTGCGAGACTCGTTAATGGAGCGCAATGCCTCGCTCTTGAGGCGGATGCCGCGCGACGTGCCGCTGACCAGTTCGATCACACCCTTGCGTGCCAGGGCCTGCAGGTGTTCCTCCGCGGCATTGGCCGACTTGAAACCCAATTCAGTGGCAATCTCGGCACGCGTTGGCGGTGCGCCGGTGCGCGCGATCGCGCTCTGTATGAGGTCCAGAATCTGCTGCTGACGGGCTGTCAGTTTGGGGCTTTCAAGCATGGCGACTCCTTGGTGTTTGGGCGGGGCTTGCTGTTGGTCTATACACACTGGTTTCATATCCAGTAGCTGTATTTTTAACCAGTTTTCGAAAAAATGCAAGCGGCCGCGAAAATACTTACCAAGGGCCGGCGCGGGCCCCGACGCTGCTTAACTCAGCAGTGCTGCAAAGGCGCGTGCCGAGATCTCGTTGACATCACCCGTACCGCTGATGGCACGGTATTTGGGGGCTGCGCCGGGATCCGTCTTGGCCCAGCCGGCGTAGTAATCCACCAGAGGACGCGTCTGCGCGCTGTAGACCTCCAGGCGCTTTTTGACCGTTTCTTCCGCATCGTCGGCACGCTGAATCAGGGCCTCACCTGTAATGTCGTCCAGACCGGCGATCTTCGGTGGATTGAACTTGACGTGGTACGTACGCCCCGACGGTGCGTGCGAGCGTCGTCCGCTCATGCGCTCGACGATCGCGTCAAAAGGCACATCAATTTCCAGCACGTAATCAAGCTTGACGCCGGCCGCCTTCATCGCATCGGCCTGCGGGATGGTGCGCGGAAACCCGTCAAACAGGAAGCCGCCGCTGCAGTCGGGCTGGGTAATCCGCTCCTTCACCAGATTGATGATCAGTTCGTCACTCACCAGTGCGCCGGCATCCATTATTTTTTTTGCCTCGATGCCCAGCGCCGTGCCAGCCTTGACTGCGGCGCGCAGCATGTCACCCGTGGAAATTTGCGGGATGCCGTATTTTTGGCAAATGAAAGTGGCTTGCGTGCCTTTGCCAGCACCGGGTGCGCCCAACAGGATAAGTTTCATGACAATCTTTCGAAAAAATGGAAATCAGGTTGCATCGTTTGTCGCCCTGCCTAGTCAACTGCAGTGCATTAATGGCTGGAAGAATAGCACGTCACTCAGGAGCAGAAAAGGCGGCGCACGCGCTCCAGATCTTCCGGTGTATCGACACCAGTGCCGGGAGCTTCGTCAGTCACGTGAACCGCGATTCGGTGACCGTGCCACATGGCGCGCAATTGTTCCAGAGCTTCGGTCGACTCCATGGGTGCTTGCGACAGCGTCGGATACTGTCGCAGGAAGCCGACGCGGTAGCCGTAGATCCCGATGTGTCGCAGCGGCGAGGGCAAGGGCAAGCTACCTGGCTGATCACGCCAGAAAGGGATGGGGGCACGACTGAAATAGAGTGCCATGCCGTTGCCATCCAGCACGACTTTGACGATATTCGGGTTGTTGAAATCCGCAACGGTTTCGATCGCATGTGCCGCTGTACTCATGCTGGCGGCGGGCCGTTCGCTTAGTAAACGAGCCACTGCTTGCACCAGCGCAGGCGCTATCAGGGGCTCATCACCCTGCACGTTAATCACGATTTCCTCATGACCGAGATTGAGCAACTGGCAAGCCTCGGCCAGGCGATCGCTACCTGAGGCGTGGTCGGTACGAGTCAATACCGTTTCAACCTGATGCGACCGACAGGCAGCCATGATTTCGCTGCTGTCCGTGGCAACCACAACGCGGACTTTCCCACTGTCATGCGTGATCGAACTGACACGCTGCGCTACCCGGACCACCATTGGCAGGCCGGCGATATCTGCCAGGGGTTTGTTGGGCAGGCGGGTCGAGGCCAGGCGCGCCGGGATCAGGACTGTGAAATTCAAAGTCCGAGTTCCTCGTCGCTCAAGGTGCGCGCTTCGTTCTCCAGCAGGACGGGAATACCATCGCGAACCGGGTAGGCCAAGCGCGCGCTGCGCGAGGTCAGTTCCTGCCTCTCGCGGTCATATTCAAGAGGCCCTTTGGTGACCGGGCAAACCAGCAATTCAAGAAGTCGTGTGTCCATGGCCAGATGATAGCGCCGCCTTGGAGCGCTCCTTCAGCAGGCTCGCAAGGAGCGTGTCAAAGTGCGCAATGAAGTCTGGCTCGGGTGTGCACTGCAGCGGTATGGCCAGTGCGTCAGGCAGCAGACGCCAAAGTTTCACGGCATCCTTTTCAGTGCAGATGATTTGATAGGCGTGGTGATCCTGTTCTGCCCAACTGATCAAATCATGGTGATCGGGCAGCGCCTCGGTGCGGGCCAGCTTCAGGCCGGCAGCACGCAACATTGCAAAGAATTCCTCTGGCTTCGCAATCGCAGCGAGCGCCAGCAGCGGTCGGGTACTCGGGGTCGTCAAGTCGGTCAAGGCGATCGCACTGCCGTCAGCTCGCCTGGCATGCTCAGCCAAGCGACGTTGGGCGCGAAAACCTGAAAATGCGGGTTGGTTACCTGTGTGCAATACCAGGTCCACCATGCGCGGCCAGCGCTCACGCAGCGGTCCAGCCGGCAGCAAGAAGCCGTTGCCGATGCCTCGATCGTCAAACACACAGATCTCCATATCACGGTGCAAGCCCCAATGTTGCAGCCCATCGTCGCAAACAATGACATCGGTGTCAGGATGGCGCAGCAGCAGTGCCCTGGCTGCATCGATGCGTGCTGGAGCGACAAACACCCTGGCTCCCGTGTTTCGTTGAATCAGTGCTGGCTCGTCGCCGACCTCGAGGACAGGTGTGTCGGGCAGCACTTCGCAGCAGTCATGTCGGCTTCGACCGTAGCCGCGTGAGATGACGCCAACTTTGTGACCGCAGCTTTGCAGGTGCCGAACCAATGCCATGACAACGGGCGTCTTGCCTGAGCCGCCCACGACCACATTGCCGACCACAATGACCGGGACCGCAAGTCTGCCAATCCTGAACAGCCCAAGCTGGAACAGGCCACGTCGAAATGACGCCAGTGCACCAAGGAGCAGAGACAAGGGCCATAGCAGCCATGCAAGCCATCCCCGATGCGCCCACGCGCAGGTTAAGGAGCGCTGCAACGCCGATTGCTGCGCCACTGTGTTCATGACTCAAGGTGTTCCGGCCCGCGCCGAAGATTGTGCGGTAAACGCAATTTGAGTCAGGCCAGTGCGCCGTGCCGCTTCCATGACAGTAACTACCGCCTGGTGTCTGGCGCTCGCGTCGGCGTTGATGATCAGCACCGAATCCTTGCCCGCCTTGGCGGCTTCGACCAGGGCCGAGGCAAGTGCTTCGGCGCTGCGTTCAGGTAGCGTGACATTGTTGATGGTGTAGGCGCCCTCGCTGCTAACGCTCACCCGCACTTCCCTGGCGTGATCCCGCTGTGCCTGGGCGTCCGCTATCGGCAACTGAAGTTGCAACTCTGTGAACTTGCTGTAAGTGGTGGACAACATCAGAAAAATCAGTACGACGAGCAGGACGTCGATGAACGGAATCAGGTTGATTTCGGGCTCATCGTGGACGCGCATTCGGAATTTCATGAGGATCTACTTGCGCAACGTGTTGAGATGGCGGGCCAGTCGTTCGGACGCCAGTTCCAGCGTCAGCAGATAGCCATCGATCCTGGCACGGAAGTAGCGCCAGAAAATGAGCGACGGAATGGCCACAATCAGCCCGAACGCAGTGTTGTACAAAGCCACAGAAATGCCATGCGCCAGCTGCGCCGGATTGCCACCCGTGGCGCCGCCAGCCGGCGTCTGGGAGCCAAAAATTTCAATCATTCCGACGACTGTGCCAAACAGCCCCATCAGCGGTGCAGCGGAGGCGATCGTGGCCAGCGCGCTCAAATAGCGCTCCAGCCGATGCGCCACCATTCGACCGACACCCTCCATTGTCGAGCGAACGTCGGCTTCGCTGCAACGCGGGTTGGTTTGAAGCGCCCGTAAACCCCCAGCAAGAATTTCGCCGAGCGCCGAGGTCTTCTCTAACTGATTGAGCACCTCCGGGGAGGGAACCGCCATGCGTGAAATGGTCAGGACTTCCTGCAGCAAATTCGCTGGTGCAATCTTTCGGGTGCGCAGGCTGATGAAGCGCTCAATGATAAGCGCCAGAGCCAGGATGGAGCAGGCAATCAGTGGCCAAATCGGCCAGCCAGCGGCTTGTATGATGGAAAACAAATGCAATCTCCGCGCGGATAATGGGCAGAGTGATTATGTCCCAGTCAACTGAATCTGAAATGTCCTTGCCACAGCCGAAGGTCTGGCGTGTGGAGGCCTTGTGTCGGGCTGTCGCCGATGCGCTGGATGCGCGTTTTAACCCGGTGCTGGTGCGCGGTGAACTGTCCGGCTTTTCTCGTGCCACCAGCGGCCACTGCTATTTTTCGCTGAAGGACGAGGGCGCGCAGATTCGCTGTGCCATGTTTCGTCGCGCCGCCGGCTTGCTCGATTTCTCGCCACACGATGGGGAACTGGTGGAACTGCACGGCCGGCTTGGCGTATACGAATCACGCGGTGATCTGCAACTGATTGTTGAAAGCATGAGGCAGGCCGGGTCAGGTGCGCAGTTTGAGCAGTTTATTAAGCTCAAGGCGAAGTTGGAGGCGCAAGGACTGTTCGACGCCGGCAGGAAGCGACCCGTGCCTGTGATGCCACGCGCCATCGGCGTTGTGACTTCCCTGGGGGCAGCCGCACTGCATGATGTGATGACAACCCTGCAGCGGCGCGCGCCGCACATTCCCGTGCTGTTGGTGCCGGCCTCGGTTCAGGGTGACAGTGCGCCGGAGGAGTTGATTCAGGCGCTGCAAAGGCTTTACCTCCTGACGCAGACGGGCAATCCGCCTATCGATGTGATCCTGGTCGTGCGCGGCGGCGGCTCGGCGGAAGACTTGTGGGCCTTCAATGACGAGCGTTTGGCCCACACCATCGTGAAAAGTCCGGTACCTGTCGTTTGTGGCGTAGGGCATGAAACTGACTTCACGATTGCCGACTTTGTTGCTGATTTGCGGGCACCCACGCCGACTGCGGCGGCCGAACTTGTGGCGCAGCCGCGCGATGTTTGGCTGGCTGGACTGGATGGTCTGGCACAGCGTTTGAAACTCGCGGCCTGCCGGCATCTTGATCAACAGAGCCAGCGTCTTGACTTCACGGCGTCCAGACTGGGTAGGCCTAGCGCACGCGTGACGCAGCAGCAATTGAATCTGGCCTCCTTGGCGCAGCGGCTGAACTATCTTGCGACCGACTTTCTCAAGCTAAAGCAGCAGGATCTGCGGCAAGCGGCGCTGCGCCTGGGTCTGCTCGATCCCGGTCTGGTGTTGCAGCGCGGCTATGCCTGGCTCAACAGCAGTGACGGAAAGACAATCACCAGTGTTCAGCAAGCGCAGATTGGTCAGGCGCTGCAGGCTACGCTGGCTGATGGCAAGCTGGATTTGACCGTGGCCGGCGCAAGTTGAACAAAGTTTCTACAATCGCCCATCTTTACCCTTCACTCGACGAGGACCTCATGGAACACACACTGCCCGCACTGCCCTATGCGCTTGACGCGCTGGCCCCTAACTATTCAAAGGAAACGCTGGAGTTTCACCATGGCAAGCACCACAACGCCTATGTTGTGAACTTGAATAACCTGCAAAAGGGAACGGATTTTGAAAACATGGCGCTGGAAGACATCATCAAGAAGTCCAGCGGCGGTATCTACAACAACTCGGCACAAATCTGGAACCATACATTCTTCTGGAACTGCATGAAACCAAATGGCGGTGGCGAGCCTTCAGGTGCACTTGCGACTGCCATCAGTGCAAAGTGGGGTTCCTATGCGGCCTTCAGGGAAGCCTTTGTCAAATCTGCGGTTGGCAATTTCGGCTCAGGCTGGACCTGGCTGGTCAAGAAAGCCGACGGCTCGGTTGACATCGTCAACATGGGTGCTGCCGGGACGCCTTTGACGACCGCCGACAAGGCGCTGCTGACGGTGGATGTCTGGGAGCACGCGTACTACATCGATTACCGCAACATGCGCCCTAAATTCGTCGAAACCTTCCTTGACAAGCTCGTCAACTGGCGCTTTGCCGAAGGCAACTTTGCCTGACGGTGCGGCTTTTCAATTACCCTGAAAGGGCTTGCCAGAGAGTTTGAAGCCGGCCTTGATACCCTTCTTGTTGAACCAGCCCTGGTTCATTTCAAGAACATAGCGAACCGGCTTGGCTGAGCAGTGAGAATCCGTGGTCTGGGGCTTCATGTCGGCGAGGTTGACGATCGTGCCGTCATCCGCGACAAAGGCTGCGGTAAGCGGTATCAGGGTGTTTTTCATCCAGAAGCATTGCTCACTGGCTTGCTCAAATATGAAGAGCATGCCTTCGGATGCTGGCATTTCGGTGCGGAACATCAGGCCGATCGCCCTTTGTTCTGAGTTGGTAGCCAGTTGTGTGTCAATCAGGTACATGCCAGCGCCAATTTTCACGCGCGGCAGGTTCATCTGCGGTGCATTTTGAGCATGCACCAGGTAGCCGGGCCAAAAGGCGCAGCCGAGAATGAGGGTCAACAGTTTTTTCATAAGCTGATTTTGGCTTAACGTTTGCGGTTGTTGAAGACCTTCAGACAGAAAAATGCCCGCTTGAGCGGGCATTTCCATAAGCGTCAGAAGCTTGGCTTCTGAATATCCTATTACTTCGAAGCAGCTGCAGCGGCCTTCTTGGCAGGAGCCTTTTCAGCCTTTTCCGACTTGGCAGCCTTTGCAGCGGCAGCCTTTTCAGCCTTGGCAGCCTTTGCAGCGGCAGCCTTTTCAGCCTTGGCAGCCTTGGCAGCAGCAGCCTTGTCAGCCTTGTCGTCAGCCTTGGCAGCAGAAGCCTTGGGGGCAGCAGCAGGAGCAGCGGCAGCGGCGGGAGCAGCAGCCTTAGCAGGAGCAGCAGCAGGTGCGGCAGCTTGAGCGAAAGCGCCAGCGGCGAAAAGGCCAGCAACCAAAGCGGCGAGGAGTTTGTTCATGTTCAATTTCCTTGAGATAACGTTATTTCAAAAATTTCCCCCCAAGCTTTGGAAGGTCTGTCCGTAACGGGTCTGCTTTGCCGCCGGTTGACAGAAATCGGCATTTTTTTTCGGACTAAAATTTAAAAACCTCTTCAAACCAGTTTGGAATAGGGTCTTTGTCTGGTTTTGGCGACAACGTCAACACAAATTTGACCCACCTACGGAGAAATAGCATGTACCAGCACATCGCGGTCCCCGCCCAAGGCCAAAAGATCACAGTTAATGCCGACATGTCACTCAATGTGCCTGATGAGCCGGTCATTCCCTTTATTGAGGGCGATGGCACAGGTTTGGACATCACGCCGGTCATGCTCAAGGTGGTTGACGCCGCTGTCGCCAAAGCCTATGACGGCAAGAAGAAGATTCACTGGATGGAGGTCTACGCAGGGGAAAAGTCAACCAAGGTATACGGCCCGGACGTCTGGTTGCCCGCAGAAACCTTGCAGGCACTTCGTGAGTATGTGGTCTCTGTCAAGGGTCCGTTGACGACACCGGTGGGTGGTGGCATTCGATCACTCAATGTAGCGCTGCGCCAGGAACTTGATCTGTATGTCTGTTTGCGTCCAATCCAGTATTTTGACGGCGTTCCCAGTCCCGTCAAGGAACCGGAAAAGACCAATATGGTCATCTTCCGTGAAAACTCTGAGGACATTTACGCAGGAATCGAGTTTGAAGCCGAATCTGAAAAGGCGAGAAAATTGATCAATTTCCTGCAAAAGGAAATGGGTGTCACCAAGATCCGCTTCCCGGGCACCTCCGGCATCGGCATCAAGCCGGTGTCACGCGAAGGCACCGAACGCCTGGTGCGCAAGGCCCTGCAGTACGCCATCGACAACGATAAACCGAGTTTGACCATTGTTCACAAGGGCAACATCATGAAGTACACCGAAGGTGGCTTCCGTGATTGGGCCTACGGTCTGGCACAAAAGGAATTTGGCGCTGAATTGATTGACGGTGGTCCATGGTGCAAATTCAAGAATCCAAAAACCGGCAAAGAGATCATCGTCAAGGACAGCATCGCTGATGCATTCCTTCAGCAAATCCTGTTGCGTCCAGCAGAATACAGCGTGATCGCCACCTTGAACCTGAATGGTGACTACATCTCCGACGCGCTCGCTGCCCAGGTTGGTGGCATCGGAATTGCACCGGGAGCCAACCTGTCGGATACGGTGGCCTGCTTTGAGGCGACGCACGGCACGGCGCCGAAATATGCGGGCAAGGACTATGTGAACCCCGGTTCCGAGATTCTTTCAGCGGAGATGATGCTGCGTCACATGGGATGGACGGCGGCGGCTGATCTGATCATCAGTTCGATGAAGAAATCGATTGCGAGCAAGAAGGTCACTTATGACTTTGCACGCTTGATGGAAGGTTCAACGCAGGTCAGCTGCTCGGGCTTCGGTCAAGTGATGATCGACAACATGTGATACGAGACTTACCTCATCAATTCATGATGTAAATCAAATTTTTTCGGCAGTCTGGGCCGGGTGGTCCGCTGCCCATCGAATACAGTCGCTTGTTACTGTCCAACCCAATTAGAAAGAGGAAAGCCATGGCTTCAAAACCTTCCAAGATAATTTACACGCTGACCGATGAAGCCCCGTTTCTGGCGACGTGCGCGTTCCTGCCAGTCATTCGCACCTTTGCGGCACCGGCCGGGATCGATGTGGCAGAGTGCGACATTTCGGTCGCCGCACGTGTGCTCGGTGAGTTTCCAGAGTGCCTGACGGACGCACAGAAAGTGCCGGACAACCTGGCAGAACTTGGTCGCCTGACGCAGTTTTCGGACACCAACATCATCAAATTGCCCAACATCAGTGCATCGGTGGGACAGTTGATGGCCTGTATCAAGGAACTGCAGTCCAAGGGATACGCCGTGCCTGACTATCCGGAAGATCCAAAGTCTGACGCCGACAAGGCGATTCGCAGCCGCTATTCACGCTGCATCGGAAGCGCCGTGAACCCGGTGCTGCGCGAGGGCAATTCAGACCGCCGCGCGCCCAAGGCTGTGAAGGAGTTTGCACGCAAGCACCCGCACTCGATGGCGGATTGGAGTCAGGCGTCGCGCTCTCACGTTTCTCACATGCACCACGGCGACTTTTATCACGGCGAGAAATCCATGACGCTGGACCGCGCGCGCGATGTGAAAATGGAACTGATCACCAAGAGTGGCAAGACGCTGGTGCTCAAGCCCAAGCTTTCACTGAAGGATGGGGAAATCATCGACAGCATGTTCATGAGCAAGAAAGCGTTGCTGGCCTTTTACGAGAAAGAGATTGAGGATGCGCATAAAACCGGCGTGATGTTCTCCCTGCACGTCAAGGCCACGATGATGAAGGTGTCGCATCCGATCGTGTTCGGTCATTGCGTGCGGATTTTTTACAAGGACGCGTTTGCCAAGCACGCCAAACTGTTTGATGAGTTGGGTGTCAACGTCAATAACGGCATGATCAACCTGTATGACAAGCTCGAGACCCTGCCGCAGTCGCTGCGCGAGGAAGTCATCGGCGACCTGCACGCCTGCCACGAGCACCGACCTGAACTGGCGATGGTGGATTCGGCCAAAGGAATTACCAATTTCCACTCTCCCAACGACATCATCGTCGATGCTTCCATGCCGGCCATGATTCGCAACGGCGGCAAGATGTGGGGCGCCGACGGGCGGTTGAAGGACGTCAAGGCCGTGATGCCTGAGAGTACCTTTGCCCGCATCTACCAGGAGATGATCAACTTCTGCAAATGGAACGGTAATTTTGATCCACGCACCATGGGTACAGTACCCAATGTGGGCCTGATGGCCCAGCAGGCCGAAGAGTACGGCTCGCACGACAAGACCTTCGAGATCTCCGAGGATGGCATTGCCAACGTGACTGATCTGGCAACCGGCGAAGTGCTGTTGACTCAAAACGTGGAGGCGGGTGATATCTGGCGCATGTGCCAGGCCAAGGATGCCGCTATCCGCGACTGGGTCAAACTCGCTGTCACGCGTGCCCGCAACTCCGGCATGCCTGCCGTGTTCTGGCTGGATCCTTATCGCCCACATGAGAACGAACTCATCCACAAAGTCAAGACCTACCTCAAGGACCACGACATCAGCGGTCTGGACATTCAGATCATGTCCCAGGTGCGCGCCATTCGCTACACCATGGAGCGTGCGATCCGCGGACTCGACACGATCTCGGTGACCGGCAATATCCTGCGCGACTATTTGACCGACCTGTTCCCGATCATGGAACTCGGTACCAGCGCCAAGATGCTGTCCATCGTGCCACTGATGGCTGGAGGCGGCATGTACGAAACCGGCGCTGGCGGCTCTGCGCCCAAGCACGTGCAGCAGTTGGTTGAAGAGAACCATTTGCGTTGGGATTCGCTGGGCGAGTTCCTCGCGTTGGCGGTCAGCATGGAGGATCTGGGCATCAAGACAGGGAATGAAAAAGCCAAGATCCTGGCCCGCACGCTGGACGCTGCGACAGGCAAACTGCTGGACAACAACAAGGGCCCGTCACCCAAGACCGGTCAGTTGGACAACCGTGGCAGCCAGTTTTACCTGGCCATGTACTGGGCGCAGGAACTGGCGGCGCAGACGGCTGACAAGGATCTGCAGGCCCATTTCGCACCACTGGCGAAATCACTGGCCGAGAGTGAACAGAAGATCACTGAAGAATTCAAGGCCGTGCAGGGCAAGCCTGCTGATATTGGCGGTTACTTCCTTGTAGACAAGAAGAAGGTGACTGAGGTGATGCGTCCCAGCCCAACGTTTAATGCGCTATTCCCTGAACTAGCTGTCTAGGAAAGACGCACACAGACGAGCGACAGACATCGAGGTTCCCCAGCAGCGACCCCCAATGCGCTCCGTGCATTGGGGGTTTTTCCTGTCAGCCACCGGTGCCGGGGGAATGGGGTATGCTTTTCCCATTGCCATTACTGAACAAATCATGACAACATTGAGCGTCAAGCAAATACTGGCGGCGCAGGCGCCAGTCGATACACCGGTTACGGTCAAAGGCTGGGTGCGCACGCGCCGTGATTCTAAGGCCGGAATATCGTTCGTCAATCTGTCCGATGGGTCATGCTTTCACCCGATCCAGGTGGTGGCGCCAAACACGCTGACCAACTACACCGATGAGATAACGCGCCTCACTGCTGGTTGCGCGATTGAGGCCACAGGGCAGATCGTGCCATCTCCCGCGAAGGGGCAGCCGTTTGAAATGCAGGCCACCTCGATCAAGGTGACCGGCTGGGTCGATGACCCCGACACCTACCCGATCCAGCCCAAGGCGCACAGCATGGAGTACCTGCGCGAGGTGGCGCATCTGCGCGCGCGCACCAACGTCATCGGCGCCGTTACACGCTTGCGTCATACGGTCGCACAGGCGATCCACCGCTTCTTCCATGAGCGTGAATTCTTCTGGGTCAATACGCCGATCATTACCGCTTCTGATGCTGAAGGCGCTGGCGAACTGTTTCGCGTCTCGACACTGGACCTGGCCAACCTGCCGCGCACTGAAAATGGCAAGATCGACTTTTCCAAGGACTTTTTTGGCCGTGAGGCCTTCCTCACCGTTTCAGGCCAGTTGAATGTCGAAACCTACTGCATGGCGCTGTCCAAGGTTTACACCTTCGGCCCGACCTTCAGGGCCGAAAACTCCAATACCAGCCGTCATCTGGCGGAATTCTGGATGATCGAACCTGAAATCGCCTTTGCCGATCTGGCGGATGATGCTGCGCTGGCCGAAGCCCTGCTGAAATATGTCTTTCAGGCGGTGCTCACCGAGCGCGCCGACGACATGGAATTTTTCGACGAGCGCATTGAAAAGGGTGTGATCGCCAAGCTGCAAGCCATGATCGACTGTGACTTTGTGCGCATGGACTACACGGATGCCATCAAGATTCTGGAAGACGCCAAGGAAAAGTTCGAATACCCGGTGAAGTGGGGGATTGATCTGCAAAGCGAGCATGAGCGCTTTCTGGCCGAAAAACACGTCCATGGACCACTCGTGCTGATGAACTATCCCAAAGACATCAAAGCCTTTTACATGCGGCTCAACGATGACGGCAAGACGGTGGCGGCAATGGACGTACTGGCACCCGGTATTGGCGAAATCATTGGCGGCTCCCAGCGTGAAGAGCGGCTCGACGTGCTGGACAGGCGGATGATCGAAGTGGGGCTGGATCCCGCACATTACGGCTGGTATCGCGACTTGCGCCGCTATGGTACGGTGCCACATGCCGGCTTCGGGCTGGGGTTTGAACGCACCATTTCCTACATTTCAGGCTTGTCCAATGTGCGGGACGTGATTCCGTTTCCGCGTACGCCCGGTAACGCCAGGTATTGATATTCAGCTTATGGGCACGATCTATAGAATTGACGTATGGCAAGCAAACCTCCCGTAACTCCTCCAGTCAAGCCGGTACGTTTGCCGAATGCGGACGATGGAGGCTCGGTCGTGCTGGAGAGGCGGACGCAAAAAGTCAAGCCGCCGCAGATGTACGAGGTCGTGATGCTCAACGACGACTACACGCCGATGGAGTTTGTAGTGGGCGTGATCCAGGAGTTCTTTGGCAAGGATCTGGAGGCGGCGACCAGAATCATGCTGATGATTCACCTGGACGGCAAGGGTGTTTGCGGCGTCTATTCAAAGGACGTGGCGGCGACCAAAGTCGATCAGGTGATGGATGCGGCTGCCAAGGCGGGGCATCCCCTGCAATGTGTGAGCCAGCCGCTTGAATAATACGGCTGCGAACCCATGGTATTAAATTCGGATTACAGTTAAACATCAAAGCAAGGCTCATAAGGAAATCACATGATTGCCCAGGAACTGGAAGTAAGCCTGCATATGGCGTTCGTCGAGGCGCGCCAGCAGCGCCATGAGTTCATCACGGTGGAACACCTGCTGCTGGCGCTGCTGGACAATCCCAGTGCAGCTGAGGTGCTGCGGGCATGTTCTGCCAATATTGACGATCTGCGCAAATCGCTGGCCAACTTCATCAAGGACAACACACCCCAGGTTGCCGGGTTGGACGATGTGGACACGCAACCAACGTTGGGCTTTCAGCGAGTCATTCAACGAGCCATCATGCACGTACAGTCAACCGGCAGCGGCAAGAAAGAAGTTACCGGCGCCAATGTGCTGGTCGCCATTTTCGGCGAGAAGGACTCGCACGCTGTCTACTATTTGCACCAGCAGGGTGTAACGCGGCTCGATGTAGTCAACTTCATTGCACACGGCATCAAGAAAAGCGATCCGGCAGAAAGTGCCAAGAGCAGCGAAAGCCCGACCGAAAATGAAGAGGCGGGCGCTGACAAGAACGAAAAGCAGTCGCCACTGGAACTTTACACGCAGAACCTCAATCAGTTGGCCAAGGAAGGCAAGATCGACCCCTTGATCGGACGTGAGTACGAAGTCGAGCGCGTCATCCAGATCCTGTGCCGCCGGCGCAAGAATAACCCCTTGCTCGTGGGCGAGGCCGGTGTTGGCAAGACAGCCATTGCCGAAGGGCTGGCCTGGCGCATCACACAAAAAGATGTGCCCGAAATTCTGGCCGAAGCGGTTGTCTACTCGCTCGATATGGGCGCCTTGCTGGCGGGTACCAAATACCGCGGCGATTTTGAGCAGCGTCTCAAAGGTGTCTTGAAGTCCTTGAAAGACAAGCCCAATGCGGTCCTGTTCATCGACGAAATCCATACGCTGATTGGCGCCGGCGCTGCCTCTGGCGGTACGCTTGATGCTTCCAATCTGCTCAAACCCGGCTTGAGCTCAGGTGCGCTCAAGTGCATTGGCGCCACCACCTTTACGGAATACCGCGGCATCTTCGAGAAAGACGCGGCGCTGTCGAGGCGCTTCCAGAAGGTGGATGTGGTTGAGCCAACCATCGAGCAGACGGTGGAAATTCTCAAAGGCCTGAAATCCCGATTTGAAGAGCATCACAACGTCAAGTACGCCGTCGCTGCACTGCAAGCTGCTGCGGAACTCAGCGCCAAGTACATCAACGACCGGCACCTGCCGGACAAGGCGATTGACGTCATCGACGAGGCTGGCGCGGCGCAGCGCATCCTGCCACCGTCCAAGCGCAAGAAGATCATCAGCAAGTCCGAAGTCGAAGAAATCGTGGCCAAGATTGCCCGTATTCCGCCGGCCAACGTCTCCAACGACGACCGCGGCAAACTCAAGACGCTGGACCGAGACCTGAAGAATGTTGTGTTCGGTCAGGACAAGGCGATCGACATGCTGGCGTCAGCCGTGAAAATGGCGCGCTCCGGCCTGGGCAAGGGCGACAAGCCGATTGGCTCCTTCCTGTTCAGCGGCCCGACTGGCGTTGGCAAGACCGAGGCCGCCAAGCAACTGGCCTACATCATGGGCATCGAGCTGATTCGCTTTGACATGAGCGAATACATGGAGCGCCATGCGGTAAGTCGCCTGATCGGCGCGCCACCCGGCTACGTCGGCTTTGACCAGGGTGGATTGCTGACCGAGGCCGTAACCAAGAAGCCGCATTGTGTGCTGTTGCTCGATGAGATCGAAAAGGCGCATCCCGACATCTTCAACGTGCTGTTGCAGGTGATGGATCATGGTGCGCTGACCGACAACAACGGGCGCAAGGCCGACTTCCGCAACGTCATCATCATCATGACGACCAACGCGGGCGCCGAGGCATTGAACAAGGCGACGATGGGCTTTACCAACGAGCGACAGGTCGGCGACGAGATGGTCGACATCAAGCGCCTGTTCACGCCCGAATTCCGGAATAGGCTCGATGCGATCGTCAGCTTCAAGGCGCTCGACGAAGTCGTCATCATGCGCGTCGTTGACAAGTTCCTGCTGCAACTGGAGGCCCAGCTCGCCGACAAGAAAGTGGAAGTCACCTTTACGGACAAGCTGCGCAAGCATCTTGCCAAGAAGGGCTTTGATCCACTGATGGGCGCGCGTCCGATGCAGAGGCTGATTCAGGATACGATCCGCCGCGCGCTGGCGGATGAATTGCTGTTCGGCCGACTCATTGACGGTGGCCGCCTGACGGTCGATGTGGACGATCAGGATGAAAGCAAGACCGAGGTCCTGCTCGACATTCAACCCTTGCCGAAGAAAGAAGGCCGCGCCAAGCCCGAGCCACAAGAAGTTGCCGCCAGCTAGGGCCGGTTTGAAGCTGCTTTCGTTTCTGCCAGCGCTGCTGGCGTTGTTGCTGGCTGGCTGCGGCACGACGCCTGTCCCGGTTCCCGTGCCCGAGGCGCCAGTGGCGGCGCCGGTGGTCCCCAAGAAGCCACCCAGAATTGGTCTCGCGCTGGGCGGTGGCGCAGCACGCGGGTTTGCCCACATCGGCGTCATCCAGGTACTTGAGGAAGCCGGCATTCGTCCCGCGCTCGTGGTGGGCACTTCGGCTGGCAGCGTTGTTGCGGCCTTCTACGCCAGTGGCAAGAACGGCGCGCAGCTGCAGCAGATTGCAGAGACCATGGAGGAGGCCACGTTTGCGGACTGGACCTTGCCCATCTTCAGCCGCGGCCTGTTGCGTGGTGAAGCATTGGCACGTTACGTCAGCACCCAGGTCAGTGGCCGCCTGATCGAGAACATGCCTTTGCCGTTGGGCATTGTGGCGACGGACTTGAACAGCGGCCAGGGTGTGCTGTTTCAGCGCGGTGACACCGCCACGGCGGTGCGCGCATCGAGTGCCGTTCCGGCGCTGTTTCAACCCGTCAAGGTCGCAGGGCGCGAGTATGTGGACGGTGGACTGGTCTCTCCAGTGCCAGTGCGCTACGCGCGCCAGATGGGAGCCGAGTTGATCATCGCAGTCGATATTTCCGACCCACCGGAGGGCAACGCCGCCAGCGACACGCTGCAAGTCCTGCTGCAGACGTTTTCCATCATGGGCAAGAGCATCAACAACTTTGAGTTGCGTGAGGCCGAGGTGGTCGTGCGACCCGCATTGACCGGTGTTGCCAGTTCGGACTTCGGCGCGCGTCGTCGCTCGATCGAGGCCGGCCGGGTGGCCATGCGGGCAGCGTTGCCGCAGCTGCGTGCGGCGTTGCTGGCGCATCAGTCACAGAGCAAACCCTGACGCTGTTGCTGCAGTTGCCGGCGAACACTTTGATGCGCGTGACTGGCCAGTGATTTTCGGCTGTGGCCAAGCGATTCGATGGGCTCCCCGAGGTGTACGTGACATTGGATCGAGGCACTTGACATCACCTTGCGAAGGGATGCTGCCAGTGTCGTATCCCCTATGAAAATCGCACTGTCGTCGGGTAGGCCGCTGTGCGCGTTGACGTAGCGCAGACTGACGGGCTGAACCTGGGTTCGCGCCTGAATCGCACCCTCAAAAATGTTGGCGTGGAAGACGCCCAGATCACTGCCGTCACTGCTGGTCCCCTCTGGAAAGGCGATCACCGAGTAACCCTGATCAAAGGCTGTCAGCGTGCCGTGCACCATGCTTCGGGCCGATTTGCGTGAAGAGCGTTCCACGAAGATGGTCGAGCAGATCTGCGCCATGGTACCGATCAGGGGCCAGCGCCGCACTTCGGCCTTTGCAACAAAGACACCCGGCAGCATTGACTGCAGAACCAGAATGTCAAGCCAAGAGACGTGATTCGACACCACCAGGCTGACACCCGACGCCGGGCGGACTCCCTCAACGCGGACATCTATCTGAAGAATGTGCAGTACGTTCTTCGCCCAACGCTGAATCTCCCCTAGTTTCTGACCCGACCCAAACTTAGGAAATTTCAAGTACAAGATCAGGCAGGAGCGGCTCAGTTCCAGCAGCAGCGCAAGCATCTTGAGCATTGCATGGCTGCGCACTTTTCTGCTAACTCTGTCGGCGGGAACAGTCTGCGCCAGGCGCGGCTCGTACATCTATCTGGGATGAAAACGGGGCAAATACCTGGGTCCGCGAACTTGCAGGCGTGAACGCTGCAGGGCAAACAGTTCGTGCACCCCGCAGAGGATGCACAGGGGAATGATCATCAGGCGGGAGAAGGTGACTTTGCGTAGCATGTTGTGTGACATTTCAGAGCCGAAGTTACACGCCGCATGTGACACCTTTGTGTCAGTGTCAATTTACGACGTTGGTCTTTTCATTGCTTGCGTGGCATGCGCTGGCGCCTGTATGCTTCGCGCCCATGCACCCCACTTGTCCGCGCGCCTGAGTTGATTGTGTCCCCGCCGAAACTACCAGAACTGGTCGCCCTGGAGCGCATCATCGAGTTGGGTGCCAACTGGATTCAGTCACGTATCGTCTGTGATGTGAGCTTGCCCACCGGTGGCAGCTATCCGGTCCATGTCATTACCTTGGGCAACCCGGCGCGGGAGGTACCTGCGGTGGGATATTTTGGCGGCGTGCATGGCCTGGAGCGGATTGGCTCAGGCGTTGTGATTGCCTACCTGCAAAGCCTGGTCATGCGCTTGCAATGGGACAGCACCCTGCATCGTCAACTTGAAACCGTGCGCATGGTGTTCATGCCCATCGTCAACCCTGGCGGCATGGCCATGGGAACGCGGGCCAATCCAAACGGGGTCGACCTGATGCGCAACGCACCGGTAGATGCGCAGGAGAGTGTGCCATTTTTGCTCGGGGGCCAGCGCTTTAGCGCAGGTCTGCCCTGGTACCGCGGTCCCAGGAATCAGGCAATGGAAACCGAGAATCAGGCGGTCTGCGA